>NZ_JBSGBZ010000165.1:0-1025 GCF_053601495.1 Streptomyces sp. NPDC004721 | reverse complement strand
ATGGCGACTACCGAGGTGCGTCGGGCGGGGCGTAAGCCCGCTCAGATCGTGGACATGTCCTGGGATCCGATCACGCGGATCATCGGGAACCTGGGCATCTACACGAAGATCGATTTCGCGAACCGGGAGGTCGTCGAGTGCCACTCGACCTCCTCACTGTTCCGCGGCTACTCGGTGTTCATGAAGGGCAAGGACCCCCGCGACGCCGGCTTCATCACCTCCCGCATCTGCGGCATCTGCGGCGACAACCACACCACCTGCTCCAACTACGCCCAGCAGATGGCCTACGGCGTCAAACCCCCACCCCTGGCCGAACACATCACCAACCTCGGCGAAGCCGCCGAATACATGTTCGACCACACGATCTTCCAGGACAACCTCGTCTTCGTCGACTTCTGCGAAGCCATGGTCAAAGCCACCAACCCCAGCGTCCTGGCCCGCGCCGAACGCACCGAAGCCCCCCGCGGCCACATCCACGGCTACCGCACCATCGCCGACATCATGCGCGCCTTCAACCCCTTCGAAGGCGAGATCTACAAACAGGCACTGAAAATGTCCCGCACCACCCGGGAAATGTTCTGCCTGATGGAGGGCCGCCACGTCCACCCCTCCACCCTCTATCCCGGCGGCACGGGCACCATGCCCCAGCCCACCGTCTTCACCGACTACCTCGCCCGCCTCATGCGCGTCATCGACTTCGTCAAACAAGCCGTCGCCCTCAACGACGACGTCTTCGACTTCTTCTACCAGGCCCTGCCCGGCTACGAGGAAGTCGGCCGCCGCCGCATCCTCCTCGCCTGCTGGGGCGCCTGGCAAAACCCCGACATCGTCGACTACCGCTACGAGACGATGAACCACTGGGGCAAGGCCATGTACGTCACCCCCGGCATCATCGTCGACGGCCAACTCGTCACCAACAACCTCGTCGACATCAACCTCGGCCTGCGCATCCTCCTCGGCTCCAGCTACTACGACGACTGGACCACCGAAGAACCCTTCGTCACCCACGACCCCCTCGGCAACCC
>NZ_JBSGBZ010000164.1:0-1060 GCF_053601495.1 Streptomyces sp. NPDC004721 | reverse complement strand
GACCTGCTGCGCGGCCCGGCCGTAACCCGGCACGGGCCGGGGATCCGCTGGCGCGACCTGCTGGTGGTCGCCCTCGACGGCACCACCCTGACGGTCCCGGACACCCCCGCCGTCCTGACCCGGTTCACCAAGCAGGCGGGCAACCACGGCGGGACCGGATACCCGCAGGTCCGTCTGCTCGCCCTGGTCGCCTGCGGCACCCGCACCCTCATCGACGCGGTATTCGGCCCGACCACCGCGGGCGAGACCACCTACGCCCCGCGCCTGCTGCCCAGCCTGCGGCCCGGGATGATCCTGCTGGCCGACCGCAACTTCGGCGCTCAAAGGCTCCTGGCCGACATCGCGGCCACCGGTGCCGAGGTCCTGGTCCGGCTCAAGAACGGCCGCCGGATGCCGGTCCTGGCCCGCTTCCCCGACGGCTCCTACCTGTCGGCACTGGGTTCCCTGCGCGTGCGCGTCATCGACTGCGAGATCACCATCACCACCACCGCCGGGAAACACACCGGCCTCTACCGGCTCGCCACCACCCTGCTCGACCACCACCGCCACCCAGCAGCCGAACTGACCACCCTCTACCACCAGCGCTGGGAGATCGAGACGGCCTACCTGGAACTGAAGTCGACCATCCTCGGCGGCCGGGTTCTGCGGGCCCGCACCCCCGAGGGCGTCGACCAGGAGATATACGCCCTGCTGGTGGTCTACCAGTTGCTGCGGACCGCCATGGCCGACGCCACCAGCACCCGACCCGGCACCGATCCGGACCGGGCCGGCTTCTCCATCGCCTGGCAGGCCGCCCGCGACCAGGTCGTCCTGGCCGCGGGCGTCATCGCCGACACCGTCGTCGACCTGGCCGGCACCATCGGCCGGCACGTCCTGGCCGGCCTGCTGCCCGAGCGGCGACTACGGGTGAGCCCCCGCATCGTCAAACGCGCCATCTCCAAGTACCAGGCCCGCGGCCCCCGCATCGACCGCACCAGCTACAAAGCCACCACCAGCATCGAAATCCTTGCGGCCGCATGCCCTTGACGACATGCCCCAGCCGCAAACTTCACGGCCTTGC
>NZ_JBSGBZ010000163.1:0-1139 GCF_053601495.1 Streptomyces sp. NPDC004721 | reverse complement strand
TAGTGTCCTGCGCCGGGAATTCGATCAAGATATGTGGCGAGGCGTTGCAGGATCTCGTCGGCGTCCTTCGTCCAGACGAAGGGCTTCGGGTCCTTGTTCCACTTCGCGATCCAGGAGCGGATGTCGCGTTCCAGGGCCTGGAGGTTCTTGTGGACTCCGCGTCGTATCTTCTTGTCGGTCAGGAGGCCGAACCACCGCTCGACCTGATTGAGCCAGGATGAGTAAGTGGGCGTGAAGTGCATATGGAAGCGGGGATGGGCCTCCAGCCACTTTCGGACTGTCGGCGCCTTGTGTGTGCTGTAGTTATCGCAGATCAGGTGGACGTCGAGGTCGGCGGGGACCTCCTTGTCCAACTTGGCCAGGAACTTCTTGAACTCCGCAGCCCGGTGGCGGCGGTGGATGGAGCCGATCACCTCACCAGTGGCCACGTCCAGGGCGGCGAACAGGGTGGTGATGCCGTGGCGGACGTAGTCGTGGGTGCGGCGCTCGGGCATGCCCGGCATCATCGGCAGCACCGGCGCCGAGCGGTCCAGCGCCTGGATTTGAGACTTCTCGTCGACGCACAGGACCAGGGCCTTCTCCGGCGGGTCGAGATAGAGGCCCACGATGTCGCGGACCTTGTCGATGAACTGGGGGTCATTGGACAGCTTGAAGGTGTCCACCTGGTGGGGCTTGAGGCCGAAGGTGCGCCAGATCCGTCCCACGGTGGACTTGGACAGCCCGCTCTCGGCCGCCATCGACGCGCGCGACCAGTGCGTGGCGTCCTTCGGGATGCGTTCCAAGGTGGCGACGACGACCGCCTCCACCTGCTCGTCGGAGATCTTCCGGGGCGCGCCGGGGCGCGGCTCGTCGCCCAGCCCGTCCAGGCGGGACTCCAGGAAGCGGCGACGCCACTTGCCCACCGTCTGCGGCCAGATGCCGAGTTCGGCGGCCACCTGCTGGTTCGACTTCCCCTCCGCACAGCCCAGCACGATCCGGCACCGCTGGGCCAGAGCCTGCGCGGACGTCGCCCGCCGCGACCAACGCACCAACGTCTCACGCTCGTCGTCGGTCAATGTCACCTCGGCCACCGGCCGTCCCCTACGCGCCACGCGGACAGCCTACAAATATTCATCGAACTTCAGGCGCAGAACACTAGG
>NZ_JBSGBZ010000162.1:0-1217 GCF_053601495.1 Streptomyces sp. NPDC004721 | reverse complement strand
GTCAGGTTCGCGACGGTGAGGTTGTGACGGATGCCCAGCAGCCGGCGGCCCCCGCGTGTGACCGACACGCGCCCGGCGTCGCGTTCGGCCGTGACCTGTTCGTACCGCTCTTCGAGGATCGCCAGGCGCCGGGACTTGTGGAACCACTCGTGCGAGGACCGATAGCCGCCGGGCTTGCCCCGGCTGCCCTTCTGGCCGACGGGCAGGGACAGCCGGTGCCGGACCATGCGGATACCGGCATCCAGAGATCGCAGGTGCGCGTGCTGCGCACGCCGGGACAGGCCCCACTGGTCGTGCGTGCCGGACGTGATCGAACCGGCCCAACGGGAGGACGACAACACCGTCAGGTCACGTTTACGCTCAGCCCACGCGTCGGCGGAGTGCTCCAGACCGTCACGGCACCTGCGGGCCAGATCACGCGAAGCCAGTGTGCCCAGGTGCGCGCCGACCAGGCGCAACACCTTTTCGTCCCCGGCGGTCAGTCCCTTGAGGCGGTCACGGATGCTGACACCCCTTGGGCCGTCGGCGACGAAGGGCCGGGCAATCCGCCGCAGCGGCCCGCGCTGATCAGCCATGCTCGGCGGCTGCCAGCGCCTTGCGGGCACGGTCCTTCGCCGACCGGCGCCCGTACATGCGGGCACAGAACGAGGTCAGCACCTCCACCATCTCCCGCACCAGGTCGTCCTCGACCTCGCCGTCGTCCAGCACGACCAGGCGGCGCCCGGTCGCGGACAGGGCGGCCTCGACCAGCTCGACGTTCATCCGACCGAGGCGGTCCTTGTACTCCACCACCACCGCCTGCACGGCAGGATCGGCAAGCAGCCGCCTGGCCTTCGAACGGGCGCCGTTCATGCCGGAGGCGATTTCGGACTCCACCCGCACTACCCGGTGACCTGCGCCGGCAGCCCACCGGGCCAGCCGGGCGACCTGCCGCTCCAGATCGTCCTTCTGATCGTGCGAGGAGACGCGGGCATACGACCCCAGCCCGCCCAGTGCCCCGAGCGCAGCGTTGGCCCCCACGTTCACGAGGATCGTGCGCGGGCCGACCCGCTCAGCCGGTACCGGCAGCGTCCCCTCGCGAAACCAGCGATACGCGGTCTGCGGATGCACACCCTGCGTCCTCGCCCATTCCGTGAGATTCACACCCTGACAACGACGCTCACTCATACATGGTTACGCTCACATACCCGACTTCGACGGCCAGCAGTTGAAGACCC
>NZ_JBSGBZ010000161.1:0-1252 GCF_053601495.1 Streptomyces sp. NPDC004721 | reverse complement strand
ACTAGTAGACTGTCGCGGCTAATGTTTGGGGTAGAGGTGGCGCAGTTTGATACGCGCATCGTGGGTGGTGAACTGCCAGTCCACCTGACGTTGGTCGGTGTTGGTGGCGTTCTGCCAGGCGGAGAGTTCGGTGTTGAGTGTGTCGAGGTCGCCGATCCGGCGGTCGAGACATTGCCTGGTCAGCGCGGAGAGTTCGATCTCGGCGATGTTGAGCCATGATCCGTGTTTGGGCGTGTGGTGGATCTCGAGGCGTTGAGCCAGGGCGAAGGCCTCTTCTGGTGCGAACGCCTCGTACAGTGAGGCGACGCCGTGGGTGTTGAGGTTGTCCATCACCAGCACCACGGTCTCGGCGTCGGGGTAGTCCACGCTCAGCAGCCGCTTGACCTGGCCGGCCCAGTCGATCCGGGTCCGCTGGGACAGTGCCTGAACTCGACGCCATCCGCGTAAGGGTTCGACCCATACGAAGATGGAGCAGGTGCCGCAGCGGATGTACTCGCTGTCCTGGCAGGCGTCGTGACCAGGCCGGGCCGGGAGCGGGCCGCGGGCATGGTCGAGGAGCTGGTGGGGCTTCTCGTCCATGCACACCACCGGACGCGCCGGGTCATAGGGCCGGGCATAGACGGCCAGCACGTCTTCCATCCGGGCCGCGAACTGCGCGTTCGCTCGTGGCGGGATGGTCCAGCACTTCTTCAGGTGAGGGCGCAGTTCCGTTTTTTTAAGATCCGCCCGATGGTGGAGTGGTCCAGATCAGGGATGTCCTCGACCAGCGCGACGTGCTTCTCCAGCAGCCGCAGCGACCACCGTGCATAGCCCTGGGGTGGCTGGGAGCAGGCCATCGCGATCAGCCGGGCTTCGACCTCACCGGTCACCGGCGAGGGCACCGGCGGCAGGTCACGCTTCTTCCGCGCGATCGTGGCGTGAACATCGCCACCGGTCTCGGTGAAACGCTTGGCGACCAGCCGCAACGTCTCACCGGAGACGCCGAGCCGGGTCGCGATCACCTCCTTGGAATCCACCTCACCCACCGAGGTATCCAACGCAAGCAGCACCCGCGCACGCATGATCATCGAGGCTGAGCGAACACCCGTCGTGGTCACCCGGACCAACTCCTCGCGATCCCGCACAGTCAACCTGACCGGCCACTTCTTCTGCGAACCCACGGCAACAGTCCTATCTGGCAAAGGGGAAGGAATCTGCCAGACACCAACCTCCCAACCAGACACACCACAACTAAGCACCGACACACCACTAG
>NZ_JBSGBZ010000160.1:0-1259 GCF_053601495.1 Streptomyces sp. NPDC004721 | reverse complement strand
GTTGAGGCAGGTGACGGAGGAGAAGCGGCGCAGGAGGGCGATGACCTTGAGGGCGTCGTCGGTGCTCCAGCCCCACTGCGGGTACATGGCGAACAGCGGGATGTGGCTGAAGACCACGATGGGGGTGTCCGACGACAGTCCGGCGATGTCCTTGCGGACGAAGTCGATCTGGGCGTTGCCGAGGTGGCCGAGCTTCTCCAGGCTCAGGGTGTTGACCAGGGCGATGAAGTGCACGCCGTGGGTGTCGAAGCTGTACCAGCCGTCGCCGAGTGTGCCCGTGCCGAAGGTCCGCCGGTAGGCGCGGCCCGCGTCGCCGATGGAGTCGTGCTCGCCGGGCACGGTGAAGACGCGGTCTGTCTTCATACCGGTCATCATCTGCTTGACCTGGTCGAACTGCCCTGCCGTGGACAGGTGGGTCAGGTCGCCGCTGTGCATGACGAAGTCGGGCCGGAAACCGAGCGAGTTGACCTGGTGGATCGCTTCGGTGAACGAGCCGGCCACATCCATGTTCGCCGGCCCCTGGAAGCCGATGTGGCTGTCGGAGACCTGCACGAACCGCAGCGCCCCGCTCGCCGTCGTGCGGGCTCCCGCAGCGGCGGTTCCGGCGGCGGTGGTTCCGGGGATGCCGCGGGTGTCGGCGATGTGGCTGATCACCTCTCCACTGGCCACGGTCAGCACTACGGCCCCGCCGAACCACCCAGCATGCCGGAGGAGTTGGCGCCGGGACATGCCGTGTTCACGGGCGGGCAGCTCGGTGTCACCCAGCGGTGCTCGTTGGTGAGGGTCGTGGTATTCGGTCATCAGGTCACCTCCACGGTGGCGGTCATGAACGGATGGATGGTGCAGAGGTAGTGGTAGGTGCCGGGTTTGGTGAACGTGTAGCGGTAGGTGGCGTGGGTGGCCAGGGCGGCCGAATGCAGCGGGCCGCCCGATCCGGCGCTGGTCACGGTGTGGGCGTCGGTGTCCTGGTTGGTCCAGGTCACCGTCGTGCCCGCTTTGACCTTCAGCGTGGCCGGGGCGAACGCGAAGTTCTTGATCGCCACGGCGTTCCCCGACACCGGTGCGGCCGGCGTACTGGGGCTCGGGGGGCGCATGGGCATGCTCATGCCGGGCATGGGCGAGGCACCGGGAGCGGAGCCCGCCGCGTTCCCCGGCCCGGCGGAGGCACCGGGCATGCCGGCCGTCTGGTGCTGACCCTGCCCCGGTGTGATGGCGCCGGCACCGGTGGCCGAGGAATGCGACGACTGGCCGCATGCGCT
>NZ_JBSGBZ010000159.1:0-1271 GCF_053601495.1 Streptomyces sp. NPDC004721 | reverse complement strand
AGAAGCCGTATCTCAACCGAACATGATCGCTTGATTTCCGCTGGTCAGGCATGGTCTAGCTCGGAATGAGGGAGGCATGCGACGTCTTGTTTCGGCTCCGTGATCGAGGGGGGCGCGATGGCGTCGGTGCTGGGGATGCTGGAGGAGCGGGAGACAGCGGCCCGAGTGCGGGTGGAAGGGCTGCGGGAGGAAGTCGCGCGGCTGGCTGGGGTGTTGGAGGCCGCGGAGATCGAGCTGGACCGGCGGGTGATCGCGCGGGAGGAGCTGGTAGAGGCCCTGGCGGCCTCGGCTGCCGAGACTACCGCCGTGACCGAGGCGAAGGCGGAAACCGTGTCCTCGCCCGCGCCGGTGCCGGGCTCGATCGTGCCGCCTTGGCGCGAAGGACTGCCGGTGACGGTGCTGGCGCGGGACTACCAGCGGATTTTGGGCGTGCTCGACGAGCGGCAGCCCGCGGGCCAAGGGCCGCTGAAGGCCAGGGAGATCACGGTTCAGCTGGGCTTGGAGACAACCTCGGCGAAGGTCGAGGGGGTGCGCTCGAAGGCCCGGCGTCTGGCGGAGCGCGGGTGGCTCCTGCAGGAGACGTCGGGGGCATTCAGCGTCGGCCGGCGGCCCGTGGCCGTGCCAGACGCCGGCTCATCCGCGTGACCATCGACCACCGGATCATCGCCTCGCTGCTGGCCGGCAACGTCTCGTAGTCCCGGACCAGCCGGCGCGAATGCATCAGCCACGCGAACGTGCGCTCTACCACCCAGCGCCTGGGCAGCACCACGAATCCCTCCATGCCGTCGGTGCGTTTGACGATCTCCAAGGTCAGCGCGAGTTTCTGACGGCACCAGTCGACGAGGGAGCCGGTGTAGCCGCCGTCGGCCCAGACGAGGGTGATGTCGCGGTGCCGGCGGCGCAGCCGCCTCAGCAGGCCCACAGCGGCGTCCCGGTCGCCGATGTTCGCGGCGGTGACGCAGACGACCAGGAGCAGACCGAGCGTGTCGGTCACGATGTGCCGCTTACGCCCGGGCACCTTCTTCCCGCCGTCGTAGCCGCGTGAGGCGGCTGGCACCGTCGCAGCGGCCCGCACCGACTGCGCGTCGATGATTCCCGCCGTGGGCTCGGCCTCACGGCCCTCGCGCTCACGGACCTTCCCGCGTAGCCGGTCGTGGAACTCGGTGATCAGCCCGTGCTCGCGCCAGCGGCGGAAGAAGGCGTAGACGCGGCCCCAGTCGGGGAAGTCCGCGGGCATCGCCCGCCAGGAGATCCCGCCCGCGACCAGGTAG
>NZ_JBSGBZ010000158.1:0-1304 GCF_053601495.1 Streptomyces sp. NPDC004721 | reverse complement strand
TGAGCTGCCCCGAGTTTCGCAGAGTCCGGCGATCTTGTTTCAGGCGGAGTGCGGGGAGGCTTCCCGTTGTCGCCACCAGTCGCGTTCGTACTCGGCGGGCGGTACGTAGCCGAGGGCGGAGTGGAGCCGTTCCTCGTTGTACCACGTGACCCACTGGAAGATCGCCCGCTCGACCTGGTCGAAGTCCTTCCAGGGGCCCTGCATCTCGATCAGCTCGGCCTTGAAGGTGCCGTTCAGGGCCTCGGCCATCGCGTTGTCATAGCTGTCCGCGACCGAGCCGACCGAGGCCGAAGCCCCGATGTCGGATAGCCTCTCGGTGTACCGAATTGATACGTATTGCGACCCGCGGTCGCTGTGGTGAACGAGACCGGAGTCCTTCTTGATCCTCCGTCTCCACAGCGCCATCTCCAGGGCATCCAACGGGAGTTCGGTGCGCATGTGGTTCGCGACCTGCCAGCCGACGATCGTCCGGGAGAACACGTCCAGGACGAACGCGACATACACCCAGCCCGACCAGGTACGGACATACGTCATGTCCGCCACCCAGAGCTGGTCGGGCCGACTCGCGGTGAAGTTCCGGTCGACCAGGTCCGGCGGGCGGGGCGCCGACGGTTCGGGGACGGTGGTCCGACGCCGCTGCCCGCGGATGACGCCCTCCAGGCCCAGCTCGGCCATCAGTCGCTCGACGGTGCAGCGGGCCACCTGGACGCCCTTGCGCCGCAGCGCGCGGGTGATCCGGCGGGCGCCATAGGTGCCGCCGGATTCGGCGTGGACCCGTTCGATCAGCGGTATGAGCTGCTCGTCGCGGAGCCGGCGGGCCGACTTCGGCCGCTTCTTGCGGGCGAAGTACGTCGACGGCGACAGCTCAAGAACCCGGCAAACGGGATCGACCCCGAGGCCCTTCTGGCGCAGGTGGTCGATCACTTGCTCGGCCTCGTCCGGGGACGGTCGATCTCCTGGGCAAAAAACACGCTGGCGGCTTTCAGGATCTCGTTCGCCCGCTTCAACTCCGCTACTTCTTTGCGGAGTTGCTTCAGCTCCTCGCGTTCGGCGGTGGTGAGCCGGTCGTCCCGGTCACCGGCGTCGGCTTCGGCCTGGCGGACCCATCCCCGCAGGGCTTCTTTGTGGATGCCGAGGTCCCGGGCGACATGCGCGACCGGGCGGCCGGTGGTGCGGACTTCGCGGACGGCCCGCTCGCGGAGCTCGTCCGGGTATTTACGTGGTGATGGCACTGCTCGTGGTTCTCCTTCGAGCCAGGATCATAAGCCTGGCTTCAGGGGCTCCACGAAACCGGGGTCAGCTCA
>NZ_JBSGBZ010000157.1:0-1316 GCF_053601495.1 Streptomyces sp. NPDC004721 | reverse complement strand
ACGGAGAACTCCGGACGGGCAGTCGGCGACGAAGCAGAAAACCTCACAGCGCGAGCCGTGAGAATCCCCCTCCTTCAGGAGGGGGAGAAGTCAAGTGAACCACGGTGCTACCTCAAGCACGGTAGAGGTCAAGAGGTGATCGACCACTGACCCCTTGGAGTCGATCATCTAACGAGCTCGTGCACGGTAGGCGGTGAGGCGTCGAGTTCTCGATCGTCGATCATGGTCGTGTGGTGGGGAACGCGTCTCGTGCAGCGATCACCAGCGACCGAAGGATCACGGGCTTGTCGGCTGAAGTGATCGCTGAACTCGTGGCTGAGGTGGGACCGTTGTGGCACGAGCGGCACCAGGCCAAGCTCGCGTCCAGACCACGGAAGCGGGCTGTAGGCGCGGGCGCGAAGCACCGGCTGGTGTTCGTCGACCGGCTCCTGGCGACGCTCGTGCATCTCCGACACGCCACCACTCACGACGTGCTGGCCTGCTGGTTCGGCGTCGACCGCTCCACCATCACCCGTGCCATCGGCGAGGTGCGGCCACTGCTCGCCGAGCGAGGGTGCACCATCAGTCCGGGTGTGCGGCTGCGGACACTGGCCGAGGTCGTCGACCATCTCGATGCCGGCGGAAAGACGGGCATCATCGACGGAACCGAGATCCGAGTCAGGCGCCCGGCTGCCGGCCGCAAAGACCGGGACAATTTCATCTCCGGCAAGAGCAAGCAGAACGCGGTCAAGACCATGGTCGTCACGGACGACGACGGCTGCGTGCTCTTCTGCAGCCCGGCTCAGCACGACAGCTGCGCAGACATCACCCATGCCCGCCAGTTAGGGCTGTCAGGCTCCTGGCTGACGGCCCGGCCGTCGAGGTCCTCGCGGACGCCGGCTACCAGGGCCTGGGAGCCCAGACCGGCGGGCGCGTGGTGACGCCACCGCACCGAAAGTTCAAGAAGGACGCCCCGGATTGGTATGAGGAGATGTACGAGCGGCAGCGCAAGACGCATTCCTCGCGGCGTATCCGGGTCGAGCACGGCATCGCGCACCTGAAGAACTGGCGGGCACTGGCCCGCCACCTCGGCCGCCGCGAGCACATGAGCGACACCGTCCAAGCCGTCGCCGGCCTGCTGTCCCACCAACAGATCACTGACCTGGCCTCGGCACGGCAGATGTGAACCCCCAGCCCCACCGAAGTCCTCGACGTCTCACCGCCAACTGTGCACGAGCTCGTTAGTGTCCTGCGCCGGGAATTCGATCAAGATATGTGGCGAGGCGTTGCAGGATCTCGTCGGCGTCCTTCGTCCAGACGAAGGGCTTCGGGTCCTT
>NZ_JBSGBZ010000156.1:0-1413 GCF_053601495.1 Streptomyces sp. NPDC004721 | reverse complement strand
AACACAGTGGACGCGAGCAACTGAGGACAAGCCCTCGGCCTATTAGTACCGGTCACCTCCACACCTCACGGTGCTTCCAGATCCGGCCTATCAACCCAGTCGTCTACTGGGAGCCTTACCCCATCAAGTGGGTGGGAGTCCTCATCTCGAAGCAGGCTTCCCGCTTAGATGCTTTCAGCGGTTATCCCTCCCGAACGTAGCCAACCAGCCATGCCCTTGGCAGAACAACTGGCACACCAGAGGTTCGTCCGTCCCGGTCCTCTCGTACTAGGGACAGCCCTTCTCAAGACTCCTACGCGCACAGCGGATAGGGACCGAACTGTCTCACGACGTTCTAAACCCAGCTCGCGTACCGCTTTAATGGGCGAACAGCCCAACCCTTGGGACCGACTCCAGCCCCAGGATGCGACGAGCCGACATCGAGGTGCCAAACCATCCCGTCGATATGGACTCTTGGGGAAGATCAGCCTGTTATCCCCGGGGTACCTTTTATCCGTTGAGCGACGGCGCTTCCACAAGCCACCGCCGGATCACTAGTCCCGACTTTCGTCCCTGCTCGACCCGTCGGTCTCACAGTCAAGCTCCCTTGTGCACTTACACTCAACACCTGATTGCCAACCAGGCTGAGGGAACCTTTGGGCGCCTCCGTTACTCTTTAGGAGGCAACCGCCCCAGTTAAACTACCCATCAGACACTGTCCCTGATCCGGATCACGGACCCAGGTTAGACATCCAGCACGACCAGACTGGTATTTCAACGACGACTCCACCCCAACTGGCGTTGGGACTTCAAAGTCTCCCAGCTATCCTACACAAGCCGAACCGAACACCAATATCAAACTGTAGTAAAGGTCCCGGGGTCTTTCCGTCCTGCTGCGCGAAACGAGCATCTTTACTCGTAGTGCAATTTCACCGGGCCTATGGTTGAGACAGTCGAGAAGTCGTTACGCCATTCGTGCAGGTCGGAACTTACCCGACAAGGAATTTCGCTACCTTAGGATGGTTATAGTTACCACCGCCGTTTACTGGCGCTTAAGTTCTCAGCTTCGCCCACCCGAAAGTGAGCTAACCGGTCCCCTTAACGTTCCAGCACCGGGCAGGCGTCAGTCCGTATACATCGCCTTACGGCTTCGCACGGACCTGTGTTTTTAGTAAACAGTCGCTTCTCGCTGGTCTCTGCGGCCACCCCCAGCTCACACTGCAAGAGTGATCACCAGGCGTGGCCCCCCTTCTCCCGAAGTTACGGGGGCATTTTGCCGAGTTCCTTAACCATAGTTCACCCGAACGCCTCGGTATTCTCTACCTGACCACCTGAGTCGGTTTAGGGTACGGGCCGCCATGAAACTCGCTAGAGGCTTTTCTCGACAGCATAGGATCATCCACTTCACCACAATCGGCTCGGCATCAGGTCTCA
>NZ_JBSGBZ010000155.1:0-1447 GCF_053601495.1 Streptomyces sp. NPDC004721 | reverse complement strand
TCAGGCTCCGATGGGTTCGAAGCGGACGGTGAGTCCGAGGGCGTTGGCCTGGCGGGTGATGCGTCGTAGGGCGCGTTCGGGGTCGTGCTTGGTGTAGTAGTCGCCGCCGAGGTCGTGGAAGGGGCTGTCGGTGGTGAGGATGTGCCAGACGGCGGTCAACAGGGTGTGTTCAAGCGCGACGAGGGCCTTCTTCTTGCCGAGACGGGGCATCAGCCGCATGTAGCGGGCGCCTGGGTAGGTGCGGTCCCGGGTGCGGGAGGCTGCCATCGCCGCGGTGCCGAGTGCGGCGCCGAGCCATCGGTTGCCGTGGCGTCTGCGCCCGGATTTGTGCTTGCCCGCGGACTCGTGGTGGCCGGGGCAGACGCCGGCCCAGGAGGCGAGGTGGCCGGCGGTGCGGAACCGGGCCATGTCCGCGCCGGTCTCCGCGATCAGGACCTCGGCGACGGCCTTGCCGACGCCGGGGATGGTCTCGAGCAGTTCAAGCTGCCGGGCAAAAGGGCGCATCTCCTCCTCGATCCGCGCCGACAGCTCCGTGATCGCGGTCTTGATCTGGTCGATGCGCTCCAGGTGCATGCGGCACAGGAACGCGTGGTGCTCGCTGAAGTTGCCGGTCAGCGCTTCGACGAGGGCGGGGATCTTGGGGCGCATGCGGGCCTTGGCCATCTGCGCGAGCGCGTGGACGTCGCGTTCCCCGTCGATGAGCGCGTCCAGCATCGCCCGCCCGGACACCCCGAGGATGTCGGTGGCCACGGTGGAGAGCTTGATCCCGGCGTCCTCGAGTTCCTTCTCCAGTCTCTGGGCCTCCCGGGACAGCTCGGAGGCCAGGGTGGTGCGGTAGCGGGTGAGGTCGCGCAGGTGCCGGATCGGCTCCGGTGGCACGAACGAGGCCTTCAGCAGGCCGCATTCGCCCAGCTGGCAGAGCCAGGCCGCGTCCGCGACGTCGGTCTTGCGGCCGGGCAGGCCCTTGGCGTGGGCGGCGTTGACCAGGATCACGTTCAGGCAGTCCTCGAGCAGGTAGAACGCCCCGCGCCAGTAATCACCAGTGGCTTCCATGACCACGAGGGTGACCTTCTCGGCCACCAGCCAGTCCCGCAGCTCCAGCAGGGAGTTCGTCGTGGTGGCGAAGGTCCGGATCTCCTGCCGCCGCGAACGCCGACCGCTCGGACTTGGAGTCCGTACGCACGCCTTGAGGTCCTTCTTGCCGATATCCAAAGCGGCACACCGCTCGTGCAGCACGTCCATGACAGCCCCTCCCATCGCGACCGACAAGGGTGCGCCGTCCGGAGGAGCCACAGGGCTGAAGAGTCTGGTCCGCGTGCTGCAGCAACAATAGACGGTCCCTGCAAGCGGCTCCCGACGCCATACTGACACTCGAGCTCACAGGCATCACAGATTCGCCGGCGTCCCGGACGGACACAACCCACATTTTCCCGGCCTCACGGCGGCC
>NZ_JBSGBZ010000154.1:0-1531 GCF_053601495.1 Streptomyces sp. NPDC004721 | reverse complement strand
CCAAGGCCGTGAAGTTACGGCTCGGGCGGGGTTGTCCAGGGTCTTTGAGGTGTGGATTCGCCGGACATGAGGAGCGGAGCCCCGGTAGAACTGGCAGTCGACCAAGACAAGCCGTTCACAAAGACCGGAGGCTCCGCTGTCGGAACAGTCTGCCATCACCCGCGCTGTCACGGTGGCTGGAGGGCGGTTTGCGCCCGGTCATCTCGGTGAACTCACCCAGCTCGTTCCGTTCGAGATGGTCGATGAGGCACTGAGGGCTGCCGGGGCCGTGCAGTCGCGGCTGCGGGATCTGCCCTCCCGAGTCGTGGTCTACCTGGTCTTGGCCGCGTGTTTGTTCCCCGAGGTGGGATACCCGGGCGTGTGGCGCAAGCTCACGGGGGCGCTGGCCGGCTTACCGGTGGCCGCACCGACAGCCAGCGCGCTCGCCCAGGCCCGCCGACGCGTCGGCGGCAAACCGCTGCAGTGGCTGTTCGACCTGCTGCGCGGCCCGGCCGCAATCCCGCACGGACCAGGGGCCCGCTGGCGCGGGCTGCTGGTGGTCGCGCTCGACGGCACCACCTTGACCGTGCCCGACAGTCCCGCTGTCCTGACCCGGTTCACCAAGCAGGCGGGCAACCACGGCGGCACCGGATACCCGCAGGTCCGCCTGCTGGCTCTGGTCGCCTGCGGGACGCGCACCCTCATCGACGCCGTGTTCGGCCCCACCACCGCGGGTGAGACCACCTACGCCCCACACCTGCTGCCCAGCCTCCGGCCGGGGATGATCCTGCTGGCCGACCGCAACTTCGCCGCTCAGCAGGTGCTGTCCGGCATCGCCGCCACCGGAAGCGAGGTCCTGGTCCGGCTCAAGAGCAGCCGCAGGATGCCCGTCCTGGCCCGCTACCGCGACGGTTCCTACCTCTCGGCGCTCGGCCCGCTGCCGGTTCGCGTCATCGACTGCGAGATCACCGTCACCACCACCGCCGGACGGCACACCGGCCTCTACCGGCTCGCCACGACCCTGCTCGACCACCACCGCCACCCGGCAAGCGAACTGGCCACGCTGTATCACCAGCGGTGGGAGATCGAGACCGCATACCTGGAGCTGAAGTCGACCATCCTGGGCGGCCGGGTCCTGCGCGCCCGCACCCCCGAAGGCGTCACCCAGGAAATCTACGCCCTGTTGGTCGTCTACCAGCTGCTGCGGACCGCCATGGCCGATGCCACTGGCACCCGGCCCGGCACCGACCCGGACAGGGCCAGCTTCAGCATCGCCTGGCAGGCCGCCCGCGACCAGGTCATCCTGGCCGCGGGCGTCATCGCCGACACCGTCATCGACCTGGCCGGCACCATCGGCCGATACGTCCTGGCCGCGCTGCTTCCCTCACGCCGCCTGCGGGTCAGCCCCCGGATCGTCAAGCGCGCCATCTCCAAGTACCAGGCCCGAGGCCCCCGCATCGACCGGACCAGCTACAAAGCCACCACGAGTATCAACATCCTCGTACTCGCAAGCCCTTGACAGCCTGGCCCAGCCACAAACTTCACGGCCTTG
>NZ_JBSGBZ010000153.1:0-1584 GCF_053601495.1 Streptomyces sp. NPDC004721 | reverse complement strand
AGCTTGATGTTTAACCTCGGCGGTTCACCTGACCCGCTGATCTTGGTTCGTTCCCGGGACAGCAGGACGGCCGTTCTTCACGCTTCGAGGTGTCGAGCAACGTCGCGTGAAGGAACGGCCGCTGGTGAAGAGTCTCGCTTATGAACAGTCCGCTGACGCCGCGCTGGGCATCCTGTCCCACTTTCGTGTCCAGTTCTACGACTGCCTCTACACCCGCGCGGATGCGCTCTTCGAGCTCACCGACGCGGTGCTGTGTGCGGACGGCCCGGTAACGTCACTGGTCGAGCTGACACTCACGGCCGAGCACAGGCGCGGGCATGGGGCGATGTACGACGCGGTCAATCACGGCTGGCTGGAGCCGCGCCGCCTGCGCAGGCTGCTGGTTTCCACACCGCTGCCACGTGCCGCCGACGGGCGGATCGTGCTCGCGGTGGACGTCAGCAACTGGCTGCGTCCCGACGCACCCACCAGCCCGGACCTGTTGTTCTGCCACGTCTACGGGCGGGGCCGCAGCGCGGATCAGTTCATCCCCGGCTGGCCCTACTCCTTCGTCGCCGCGCTGGAAACAGGACGCACCTCCTGGACCGCCGTGCTGGACGCGATCCGGCTCGGGCCGTCCGACGACGCCACCGCGGTGACCGCAGCCCAGCTCCGCGAGGTGATCACCCGGCTGGTGCAGGCGGGGCAGTGGCGGCCGGGAGACGCGGACATCCTCGTCGTGATGGACACTGGCTACGACGTCACCCGCCTCGCCTACGTCCTGGCCGACCTGCCCGTCGAGCTGGTCGGCCGGCTGCGCTCGGACCGGGTTATGCTCCGGGACGCCGGCCCGCGCCGCTCCACCCCGCGCGGCGGGCAGCCCCGCAAGCACGGCGGCGTCCTCACCTTCGCCAAGCCCGAGACCTGGCACACCCCCGACCAGGCCACCACTTGCGACACCACCCGCTACGGCACGGCCGAAGCCCTCGCCTGGGACCGGATGCACCCCCGTCTGCAGGCCCGCGGCCCCTGGCTCGACCATTGCGGTGAACTCCCCCTGATCCACGGCACGTTGATCCGGTTGAAGGTCGACCACCTGCCAGGCGACCGCGACCCGAAACCAGTCTGGCTGTGGTCCTCACGCACCGGCATGACAGGCGAGGACGTCGACCTGCGCTGGCAGGCGTTCCTCCGCAGGTTCGATCTTGAACATACCTTCCGGCTGTTCAAGCAGACCCTGGGCTGGACCGTCCCCAAGGTCCGCGACCCTGCGACCGCCGACCTGTGGACCTGGCTGATCATCGCCGCCCACACCCAACTCCGCCTCGCCCGCCCCCTTGCCGAGGACCTCCGCCGCCCCTGGGAACGACCCGCCGAGCCCCGTCGGCTCACCCCTGCCCGGGTCCGCCGGGGGTTCCGCCACCTCCGCGCGAAGACCGCCCGCCCCGCTGGCGTGCCCAAACCCTCCTGGCCTGGTCCCGGACGCCCACCCGGCTCGAAAAACCGCAGGCCAGCACCACGGCACGAACCTGGGAAGACCGTGAAACGAGCCGAAACCCTCACCGAACACGTCCGCCTGAAACAGCAGCGGGGATAAAAATCAAG
>NZ_JBSGBZ010000152.1:0-1640 GCF_053601495.1 Streptomyces sp. NPDC004721 | reverse complement strand
AGAAGCTGTTGTTTTTCCGAGCTTGAGGACTGCGTTTCGCCTGGTCAGGCGTGGAGGTAGCGGCAGCGTGGGAGTGGTGGCTCATCGTGTTGTCGCTCCTGTGGAGGTCGCGGATGCCGTCGGTGGTCGGACTGCTGGAACAGCACGAGCTCACTGCTCGCCGCCGGGTGGACGAGCTGCGGGAGGAGGCAGACCGCATTCAGGCCGAACTGGCCGCGGCTGAGCAGGAATGGCAGGAGTGGACGATCGCCCGCCAGCGGGTCGGTGTGCTGCTGTCCGTGCCGGGCGATGCCGGGATCGCGGACGAGGCTCCGTCGCCGCCGACGACCGCGGCGAAGCAGAAGTCGCAGGTGCCGGTGTGGCGTGAAGGGCTGGCCTGGTCGGCGCTGTCGGTCGATTACCAGCGCATCCTCAGGACACTCGCTGACCGGTCCCGGCTCGGGCAGGGTCCGATGACCTGCCAGGAGATGGCCGCCGTGTTCGGCATGGACGTGGTGCCGGCGCGGGTGGAGGCGTTGCGGTCGAAGGCGAAGCGCCTGGTCGCGCGTGGCTGGCTGGCGGAGCCGGCTCCGGGTCGGTTCATGCTTGTGCAGGGCGTGAGCGGGCCAGGCAGCGGGTCATGAGCCCGATCATCGACCAGTAGACCATCGCCTCGGCGCTGGTGGTGCGTCGCTCGAAGTCGCGCACCAGGCGGCGGCTTTGCATCAGGTGGGCGAAGAGGCGCTCGACGATCCACCGCTTGGGCAGCACCACGAAGCCGCGTATGTCGTCGCTGCGTTTGACGATCGCCAGGACCAGGGCGAGCGTGGCCAGGCAGTATTCGACGAGGCTGCCGGTGTAGCCGCCGTCGGCCCAGACGAGGGCGACGCGGTGGTGGGCGGCGGCTACTCGCTCGAGCAGCAGCCGGGCGGCGGTGCGGTCGCCGACATCTGCGGCGGTGACCATCACGCCCAGCAGCAGGCCGAGCGTGTCGACCACGACGTGCCGCTTGCGGCCGTTGATCAGCTTGCCGCCGTCGAAGCCGCGGCTGTCGGTGCCGACGACGGCGTCCGCCTTGATGGACTGCGAGTCGATCACCCCGGCCGTCGGCTCAGCGTCCCGCCCCAGCTTCTCGCGCACCCGGCCGCGCAGCCGGTCGTGGAACTCTTTGACCAGGGCGTGGTCGCGCCAGCGGCGGAAGAATGCGTAGACCCGGTCCCACGGCGGGAAGTCGGCGGGCATCGCCCGCCACTTGATGCCGTTGTCCACGAGGTAGCCGACCGCGTCGAGTATCGCGCGGTGGCAGTACCCCTCCGGCCGACCGCCCCGGCCGCGCATCCAGCCGGGCACCGGCAGCAGCGGCCGAATTGCCGCCCACTGCGCGTCCGTCATGTCCGTCGGGTACCGGCGCTTCCGCTCGGGCCGGTCGGCCGCGTTGCCGTACACGTGCGCGAGGCAATCACACGATGGAGCGGCCGAGTTGGACTGCCCGGCCATCGGCACGGAAGACTGCGGCACTGGGGCCTCCTGGTGCTCTATGGATTCGACACCCACGAGCTGTTCAGGAGGCCCCGTCTTCATGCCCTGACCACGGCAGGATCACCCGACCGGGAACCCGCGTTCGACTGCCACCGCTCAAGATCGAAAAGACAACAGCTTCT
>NZ_JBSGBZ010000151.1:0-1684 GCF_053601495.1 Streptomyces sp. NPDC004721 | reverse complement strand
CTCAGCCCGAATCCACCGGCTTGGTTCCGGGGTGATCGTTTCGGGGTTGCCGCTGGCGGTGGCCGAGATGATCTGGCCGTTCGGGCAGGGAGTTTCCGCTGGTCTGTCCAGCTCTTCCACTGTTCGGCGGTCGCGGGCCCTTGCGGGCGAGGTGGTTAGGGCTTCTCAGGCGGTGGGTGGTGGTCCGTGCACCAGGTCGAAGAGTTGGGTGAAGTCGTTGGCCCAGGGCCAGTGTTCGGGCAGGTGGAGGGTGAGACGCCGGGCCGAACGGGCCATGCGGGCCGGCACGTTGATCAGGTGGTCGCGGATCGTTGCGGTGGTGGCCTTGGCGTGGAAGGCGGATGCCAGGGCGCCGGCGGCGCGGGTCAGATTGTGCGCGAGAGCGGCCAGCGCGAGCCAGGCGGCATTCGCCTGGAAGTGCCCGGAGGGGGCGTGGGCGAACGGGCCGTTCTTCAAGTTCGCGATCACCTGCTCCACGACAGCATGCTGCCTGTGATCACCTTCGGCGTCCGTCAGCGGGAGCGGAGAGTCGGTGAACGCGGCGTGGTAGCGCCAGGTGTCGAAGAGCGTCCCTTGTCCCTCGGGCAGCGCCGCCGGGTTGAGCCGTTTGACGCGGCGCACGATCAGGCGGGCGGTGACCTGCTGTTTCTTCGGCTTGGAGGTGAAGGCGGTGTAGGTGGTCTCGGCTATCTCCGCGTCCGAGATCCAGCATTGCCCCTCCTCGTCCCACACCGCCTTGGGGTACTTGATCGCCTTCCACGTGGTTTCGTCGATGCCTGCGATCGCGGCCTTGACGGAGGCGTTCATCCGTACCGTGACCGAGAACCGGACGCCCAGGGCCCGGCAGGCGTTCACGACATCGGCGCCGTAGAAGGCGGAGTCGGCCCGCACGACCAGCAGCCCGCTCGCGCCGCACGCTCTCGCGGTGCGGATCGATTCGGCGACGAACGCAGCCGCACCCCGAGCGGAGTTGGACGGTCCCTTGCGCAGGCGGGTGGCGGCGATCACCGGAGCGGCCAGCGGGGTGGAGACGATCCCAATTAGCGCGTTCAGGCCCTTGACCTTGCTGTATCCGTAGCCGGCGCCCTGCTTGGCGTAGCCGTAGGTGCGGCGGATCGTGTCGTCGATGTCCACGTAGGCCACCTGGCCGACGCCGGGCAGCAGCGGGGTGTGCGCGGCCAGTTCGGGCAGGAACCGGCGGGCCACCGCGTGCAGTTGTTTCACGTGTCCGTGGCTGAAGGAACGCAGGAAGCTGCCCAGCGTGGACGGCGCCCGCACCCCGCTGAACAGTCGCGGCAGCCCACCGTGCCGCAGCCGGTCCATGTCATCGATGCTGTCCGCCCCGGCGGCCATGCCGCCAACCAACGACATCAGCTTCGCCGCGGGGAAGGCCCCAGTGCCGTCCTTCGAGGCCGGCAGCCGGACGTGCTCGCCGACGAGTGCGGGCAGTCCGCACCGCTCGGCCAGCCGCACGACCGGGGCCAGCCCGCCGTACCCGACCAGATTCGGATCATCAAACCGTGCAGAGACCCTCGCCGCGGCATGGGAAGATTGCATCTCGGAAGTGCCTTGCTGATCGTGCGTGCTGGAAGCGTGAAGAACTCCCATCATCGCAGGTCACAAGGCACTTCCTCGTCTCCGGAGAAGCTATCCACAGACATCAAGCCGGTGGATCCGGGCTCAG
>NZ_JBSGBZ010000150.1:0-1736 GCF_053601495.1 Streptomyces sp. NPDC004721 | reverse complement strand
CGTCGGTCAATGTCACCTCGGCCACCGGCCGTCCCCTACGCGCCACGCGGACAGCCTACAAATATTCATCGAACTTCAGGCGCAGAACACTAGGACATCGGAGCCGACGCAATGCGAAACGGCACCCGACAGGTGATGCGGGATCAAAGTCGGTGTGAGCTGCGGTGCTTCACCGCTCGTACCGCGGCCGCCGGAGGGGCGAGCCCCAGGTGGAACGGTCAGGGGCCGTTGTCTTCGCGACGCCCACCAGGTTCCCCGCGGGTCCCCGCACGATCGGGCACGGACGACTTCTGATCCGTAGGATCGGGCAACCCGTTTGGAGGGCGGCCCGCCTCCTCCCTGAGTGATCGCCCACAGTGGTGATCATCGGCCTCTGTGTGCCGTCGTTGCCGTCAGGGTTGCCGTCACTTACGGATTACTGATGGTCGGACCGCCGTGCAAGCGGAAGGTTTCACAGAACCTTTGGCCACGGATATTCTCCGGCGATGTCGAATCAGTCAGTGACAGCGGGAGTCGCTCTCGCCGGTGTGATGGCGCACTGCGGTGGGAGCCCGGTCGGCGCCGTGGAGTTTCTGGTGGGGGCGATAGCCGCTGCGCCGACGGCCCCGGAGCCCTATGCGTCCCTCGCCGAGTTGTGGCGGGACCGGCGCTCGGAGCTGAAGGAGGGCCTCGAAGGGGACGGCTCCTTGAGCGCTGTGCTGGCCCAGGCGTACTTCCTGTTCCTCGACGAGGACGCCATCGCCGGGACTTCGCCACCATCGACGTGCCCGCCCAGCTGGCAGCCGACCTGGCATTACTCACCGCCCACCGCACCGACACGGTCACCGACCGGGTACGGATGATCAACCGGCTACGCGACGTGCTCACCGGCATGTTCCCCGCCCTGGAGCGGGCCTTCGACTACTCGGCCCGCAAGGCTGCCCTCTTGTTGCTGACGGGCTACCAGACCCCGGCTGCCATCCGCCGCCGCGGCCAAGCCCGCCTGACAGCCTGGCTGGCCAATCGAGATGTCCGTGACGCGGACAGTGTGGCCGCGACGGCCGTGGAAGCGGCCCGGGCCCAGCACACCGTGCTGCCCGGCGAGGACACCGCTGCACAGATCGTCGCCGACCTGGCTACTCAGATCCTGGCCCTGGACGACCGGCTCAAGCGCATCGACCGGCAGATCCACGACGCCTTCCGCACCCATCCACAGGCCGAGATCATCGAGTCCCTGCCCGGAATGGGGCCCATCCTCGGAACCGAGTTCGTCGTTGCCGCGGGCGACCTCACCGCCTACGCCGACGCCGGCCACCTGGCCTCAGCCGCCGGGCTGGTCCCCGTCCCACGCGATTCCGGCCGCCGCACCGGCAACCTGCACCGCCCCAAGCGCTACAGCCGCCGCCTACGCAGAGTCTTCTACCTCTCCGCGCAGACCAGCATCATCCGCGACGGCCCCAACCGGGAGTACTACCTCAAGAAACGCGGCGAGGGCTGCAAACACGTCCAGGCCGTCATCGCCCTCGCACGACGCCGCACCAGTGTGCTGTGGGCCCTCCTACGCGACCACCGGGCCTTCACTCCCACCCCGCCCATCACGCAGACGGCTTGACTCAGCCCAACGCCACAAAGCCGGCAGCGTGGTTGAGGCCGGTGGGGCTCAGAAGCCGTATCTCAACCGATCATGGAACGTGCGGGTCGAACAGGTTTCCCGACGGGGTGATCTTCCCGTTGTGCGCGCATGAAGACAGGGCCCC
>NZ_JBSGBZ010000148.1:0-1904 GCF_053601495.1 Streptomyces sp. NPDC004721 | reverse complement strand
GCCGAGCATCTGGACGCCGCTGGCATCGCCGCCTCCATCGGCTCGGTCGGCGACGCCTACGACAACGCCCTGATGGAATCAACGATCGGCCTGTATAAAACCGAGTTGATCAAACCGCAAAGGCCCTGGAAGTCGCTCTCCCAGGTGGAGTTGGCCACCGCCGAGTGGGTCGACTGGTACAACCACCGCAGACTGCACGGTGAGATAGGCCATGTTCCGCCCGTCGAGTACGAGGCCAACCACTACATGGAATCCACGAAACCCCAGGTCACAACCACAATCTGAGATCTCTACCGAACCCGGGGCGGTTCAAACTTCTGCTTGAAATGCAGCACGTCGAGCGGGCGTTGGAACACCTGCCCAAGGTCGACCGACGCCTGACCCAGGAACTCAAAAAGTACGGCGGCGACAAAGCCAGCGAGATTCAGACCGCCATCGATGACCTTCACGAGAGTGAAACGAATGCTCGCGGCGAGCTGGAGGCCCTCGAAGCGAACCTGGCAACTCTGACCGAAGAACGCGAGAGAGTCACCAACCTACTGCGTGAGCACGCAGTTGCAGCTCCAATCCAGGCGCAGCGCGACGCCGTCGCCAAAGAACTCGAGGAGGCCCGCAACGCTCGCGACGCGGCGGTGGCCGAACAGGTAAACCTGGTCGCGACGCGCGGCTTCCTAGCCTTCACGGAAGCGCTCGCCGAGAAGACTCTTGGGATGGCCAACGGCCTCTATCAGAAGGGAGCCTTGCCGGCGCCACTCAAGCGGGAGTTTGTCGACCAGCTCTTGGAGGAGGGTACCTGCATCTGCGGTACGTCGCTGGTCGAGCACACCGTTGCGTGGGAGCACGTCAAGGACTGGCGGCAGCGGGCCGGACTGCAGGCCGTCGAGACGGCCTGGCAGCAACTCAGCGGCCAAATCAGCCCGCTCTCCTCCAAACGTGCTGAACTGTGCGAAGATTTCAGACAGATTACGAAGCGTATCGGCGACGCGCGCGATCGGGTCGATGGCCTTGTGGCAAGCGAGTCGGAGCTCGATGGCAAGCTGCGCGACGGCCGCCTGGAGGGCGCACAGGAGCTCGAAACAAAGCGGATGGACCTCGATAGCCGCATCGGTGTCAAACAGCAGCGGATCGGCTCGATCAAGAGTGAGCTTGAGCGCATCACGAAAGACATCGAGAAGAGGACAAAGGAACGCAGCCGTGCCGAGGTCACTGATGAACTCGCGGCAAAGGCCCGAGCGCGCTCCGACCTCGTGCAGTCGGTGCGGCGCGCGCTCAGCCAGATCCTGGCGATCCGCGAAGATGACATGCGCGTGCGCCTGGATGCCGAGTTGAAGAAGGTGTTTCGGAGCATTACACACCAGAACCACATCCCCACCCTCAGTAAAGGCTTCGAGCTGACGCTTCACAAGGATGTGAACGGTGTAGAGCTCCCAGTGCCGAAGTCGACCGGCGAGAACCAGATCCTAAGCCTTAGCTTCGTAGCCGCCGTCTCCAAGCTCGCCCGCGAGAACCACAAGGAGCGCCGAGCAGAGGGCCAGTCTCCTATAGATGCTGGTACGTATCCCATCGTGATGGACGCTGCGTTCGGGTCGCTCGATCAGGATTACCAGCAGGCTGTATCGCGGGCACTCGCTCAGATGGCTCCGCAGCTCGTGGTCCTCGTAAGTAAGAGCCAGGGGCTCGGCAAGGTCGTGACCGAGCTGATGCCCCGTGTCGGTCATCTCGGCGTCATCGAGACCCACACCACCGCGCCGGGGAATGGCGCAGACCACATCGAGCTGGAGGGGATGTCTTACCCCTACATCTTGGCGGCTGAGCCCGGATCCACCGGCTTGATGTCTGTGGATAGCTTCTCCGGAGACGAGGAAGTGCCTTGTGACCTGCGATGATGGGAGTTCTTCACGCTT
>NZ_JBSGBZ010000147.1:0-1940 GCF_053601495.1 Streptomyces sp. NPDC004721 | reverse complement strand
AAACTCCCTGCCCGAACGGCCAGATCATCTCGGCCACCGCCAGCGGCAACCCCGAAACGATCACCCCGGAACCAAGCCGGTGGATTCGGGCTGAGCCGGGGTGGTGTCTTCGGTGCTGTTTTCCATCATCCGGACCAGGTTGTCCTTGATGGTGTTTTCGGCGTTGATGCGGTCCTCGATGTGTTCCAGCGCTTCGGTCTGCATGCGCTGCACGTCACGGACCCAGTCCACCGAGCGGATGTCCGGATCGGTGGGGCAAGCGAAGACGTTGAGCTCGCCGGAGCGGCCCCCGGTGACCTCGGTGGGGTGCGGACCGAAAGGCGGGCAGGTCTCGGTCCTAGCGGCCAGCCGTCGGCGTGGCCGTCGGGTGCCACTCGCGGCGGAGGAGGCCGAAGACCCAGGAGTCGGAGACGTCGCCGTTGACGACGCAGTCCTCGCGGAGGGTGCCTTCGCGGACGAAGCCGAGCTTCTCTAGGACCCGGGCGGACGCCACGTTGCGGGTGTCGGTCTCGGCCTGGACGCGGTTCAGGTCCAGGGCGTCGAACGCCCACCGCAGGACGGCGTGCGCGGTCTCCGTGGCGTAGCCGTGGCCCCACGCGGCGGCGGCGAAGACGTAGCCCAGGGACGCGCTGCGGAAGTCCGGGTTCCAGCTGGTCAGGCCGCACCAGCCGATGAACGCACCGTCGGAGACGCGGTCGACGGCCACCCGCGCTCCCGTGCCCTCCTCCTCGATCGTCCGGCAGGTCGCGATGAAGCGCTGGGCGCGGGCCGGTTCGGTCCACGGCGGGGAGTCCCAGTAACGCAGCACGTGGGTGCAGCTGTGCAGCGCATAGAGCGGCGCCGCGTCGGCGTCGGTGAACGGCCGCAGTCGCAGGCGGGCGGTGTGCAGCTCGGGGGTGGGCAATGCCATGCGGAGCATCCTGCCGCGTCACGCTCGCCCCGGCCATCCGTTTATCCGGACGGTCGGGGGCGCGTACGTCCCCGGTGACGCCGGACGCGCCGCATGGGCGGTGAGTCCGCAGTACCTTGCCGGCATGGCGAGCAAACGACGGCCGTACTGGCGCACCCTCGGGACGCCGACCAGCCTCGTCCTGTACCGGACCCCGGACGGATGGAGGTACGCCGTCCACTTCACCGGGCCAGCCGGCATCGCCGACGGCGCGCTCGCCGGTCCTCCGCCCTCGTCCGAGCCGGACATCGCGCAGGCGGCCCTGGTTCAGAAGGCGGAGGAACTCACCCACCGCCGGCTCGACATCCTCTGGCACGCACCCGATCAACCTGACTGGTGGACCGGCAAGGTCACCGCCGCAGGGCCACTTCCACCGGCCTGAAACCGACGCACCGATGCAGCAGCACCTCTCCGTGCCCCGTGCTGCTGTCGAAACCCGTGAACATTTCGATTCCTTCTCGGGCGGCTACTTCCTCCCAAACCGGTGTACATCCGCTGCCCGTTCTCGCGGACAGAGCCAGCCAGACCGGCGTCGCGGGCCTGCTGCCATTCGAGGAGGGAGGCGGCCTCGATCGGAGTCAGCTCCGATCCTTGGAGCTTGATCTGCCGAAACCCAGCTTCCCGCGTCGAACTCGAAGTAGAACCAGACGTCATCCTCGTCCCAGTAACAGCGCATCCATGAACCGCCCCGGGTTCGATAGAGATCTCAGATTGTGGTTGTGACCTGGGGTTTTGTGGATTCCGTGTAGTGGTTGGCCTCGTACTCGACGGGCGGAACGTGGCCTATCTCACCGTGCAGTCTGCGGTGGTTGTACCAGTCGACCCACTCGGCGGTGGCCAACTCCACCTGGGAGAGCGACTTCCAGGGCGGTTGCGGTTTGATCAACTCGGTTTTGTACAGGCCGATCGTTGATTCCATCAGGGCGTTGTCGTAGGCGTCGCCGACCGAGCCGATGGAGGCGGCGATGCCAGCGGCGTCCAGATGCTCGGC
>NZ_JBSGBZ010000146.1:0-2148 GCF_053601495.1 Streptomyces sp. NPDC004721 | reverse complement strand
AAGCGTGAAGAACTCCCATCATCGCAGGTCACAAGGCACTTCCTCGTCTCCGGAGAAGCTATCCACAGACATCAAGCCGGTGGATCCGGGCTCAGGCCGCCGAGCTGATCGCAATCCTCGAGGAGTGCCTGCGCAGACACGCATCCCTGCAGGCGAACCTCCAGGAAGTAGGCGAACGGTTCCGCGCCGAACAAGAACGCCAGAGTTTCGTGCCGCCCCCCAGCCGGGCCCACGTCGACCTCGAACGCCAGCTGCTCGAACCGGCCCTGCAACTGCCAATACGGCAGGCGCTTCCGCTGTTCGGCACGTTCGCGACGGCGGCGACCCCGCCGCACCGCCCGGCGATCATCTACCTCCCGGACCTGATCACCGGACTGATGACGCCGCCGGCCGAACCCGACGGCGACGACAGCCTGATCATCGAACCCGAATTCGGCGACGCAGAACCGGCGTGTTCACCGGAACCGTCGGCATCGCCCTCGGCCTGGACTTCGCCACCGCGCTCACGGCCGTCGTGCTGGGCACCATGCTCGGGGCGGTGCCCACCGCCTACCTGGGTACCTGGGGGAGCCGGACCGGCGCCGGGCAGTTGCCACTGGCCCGGCTCGCCTTCGGCCAGGCCGTGACGGTGCCCGGCATGCTGCAGTGGCTGTCCACGGTCGCCTGGGACGCGCTGATCGGGCTGTTCGGCGGGGACGCGCTGGCGCGGCTGTGCGGCTGGCCGTTCTGGCTCGGCGTCCTGGTCATGATGCTGGCCCAAGGCGCCCTCGGCGTACTGGGCTACGAGGCCATTCACCGGCTCCAGACCGTAATGACCTTCGTGCTTGCCGCCGCGTTCGCGCTGATCGCCTGGCGGCTCCTCAGCGGTGTCCACCCCGTTGACACCGGCCCCGCGCACGGCGCCGACCGGGCCGGTGCAGCCATTCTGACCAGCACCATCTGCACTGAGCCTGGCGCTCTCCTGGGCTCCGTACGCCAGCGACTTCAGCCGCTACCTGCCGCACACCACCTC
This sequence comes from Streptomyces sp. NPDC004721, assembly GCF_053601495.1. NCBI lineage: Bacteria > Bacillati > Actinomycetota > Actinomycetes > Kitasatosporales > Streptomycetaceae > Streptomyces > Streptomyces sp. NPDC004721. The sequence goes on along the minus strand of NZ_JBSGBZ010000146.1, from coordinate 1,136 downwards.
ACGGCCACGCATGTTCTGGTGCACCCTGCTCGGCCTTGTGGTGTCCTTCACGGCCGTCCAGACCCTCGGGCTGTGGGGCGCATCTGTCATGACCGACCAGACGGCCGCAGGCGTGGACAAGCTGCTGGGCGGTGGGCCGCTGGGCGCGTTCGGGCTGCTCGCCGTGGCGCTGGCGGCCCTGTGCAGCAACGCCATGAACGACTACAGCGGTTCCCTGGCGCTGCAGACGGTCGGGGTGCGGCTTCCACGTCCGGTGGCCGCCGCCCTCGCCGCCGTGCTCGGCTTCCCTCTGGTGCTATGGATGCACGCTGCCGACATCACCGCCCGCTTCCAGAACGTGCTGCTGTTCGTCGGCTACTGGATCCCCGGTTTCGTGGCGATCGTCATCGTCGACTGGCTTGCACGGGCACGGGCACGGGGCGGCGCCCCGATCGAACTCGTCGTCGAGGCCGCCCGGCCGCGGCCCGGTCGGCCTGCGCTGCTTACGTTCGCCACCGCCTTCGCCGCGGCCGTGCCGTTCATGAACACCAGCCTGTACGTGGGTCCGGTCGCGACCGCCCTGCACGGCGCCGACCTCTCGTACTACGTCGCGTTCCTCGTGGTCCTCGCCGTATACGCCCCCTGCGGCTGCGCCAAAGTCCACAGCCCTGATCCACCGCGCCCTCTCACGTCCCGGTAACGGCCGACTGCTGTCCGCGGGCGCCCACACTCCTCTCCCTCGTCCCATAAGCCGACAGATCCACCGGCGCCGCGGCCACGAGAGAGCCGCCCGCGCGTCGATGTCGGCTTCCTCCAGCGTGGCGAGCGCGTCCAGGAACGCGACGGCGAAGCTGCCCAGCCAAAAGGCCTGCTCGGCAGCCACCGTGTACGCGGTCACGGCGGCCACCGTCGTGGCGAACCGGTCCTCGTCCACCGCCGACTCGCATGGCGCCGTGACGGCCACAGCGAGCACATGGCGATTGTGTCCTCGATGGACACGGCCGGACACGACAATCTTGCCGCCCGCAGAGTGGGCTCCACCAGTAGCTCCGCAGCGCTGGCTGAACCGCCCCGGTTCGAATGGAGACTCGATTCCATGAAAGGATCGAGTCATGGCACGACCTTCCCGTTACCCGCTTGAGCTCCGCCGCCGCGCG
>NZ_JBSGBZ010000145.1:0-2190 GCF_053601495.1 Streptomyces sp. NPDC004721 | reverse complement strand
CGCTCGTCTGGTGGAGACCGTGGACCTGTCGGTGCTGAACGGAGGGGTGATCACGTTTCTCGACCAGGTGGAAGCGCCCCATCGCCTGCGAGCGGCGAGCGCGGTGGGGGAGAGCTTCCCCCTGCACTCCTGCGCCCCGGGGAAGGCGATCCTGGCCACGCTCACGCCGAGCCGCATGCGTCAGCTTCTTCCTCCGCGGCTGCCGGCTCTCACGTCGCGCACCATCATCAAGTTCCCTGATCTGTTGGAACAGGCGAAGGAGATCCGTGAGGCCGGAGTCGCCTACGACTATGAAGAGCAGTGCGACGGCATCTGCGCGGCGGGCGTGGCCTTCGAAGTGGCGGGCCAGCAGATGGCGGTGAGCGTCCCTGTGCCGGCTCAGCGCTTCCACGGCCGCGAGGAGGAGTGCGCGCGGGCACTGCTGGCGCTGCGGGACCTCGTCGCGAAACAGGAATGGGCGTGAGCCGTCCGGCGGGGAAACGCTCGCCGCGTCGCCAAGGCGGCCTGCAACGACTCCAGCGCGTACGGTGCTCGGCCAGGCCCAGCCGGGCCAGCCGGACTCCGACGCCGCGACGGAGCCGATCTTCGATTACGGCACTAGGGCAGGCATCTGGCGACTGCAGAGGCTGCTCGAGCAGTTCAACCTGCCGGCGACCTTCTTCGGCTGCGCCCGGGCATTCGATACTGGTTCCGTGGTGGCGATACCTGCTCGGGGAGCAGACTAGTTGGACAGGCTGCACGGTCGTCCTCCTTGCACGGTGACTGCCGTGCAGCCTGCTTACGCCCGGCGATCGCCCGGCCCAGAAGCGAGGAAACCAGCCCATATGCCTCCAACAGCTGCCTGTGCAGCGAGTTGCCGGAGCGAATCACCTCCGGCTTCAGTGGCTTCCTGCTTGCCTTCGGGGAAGACAGGTCCGGGCGGCCGGGATCAGCGACTTGCGATGGCCATGCCGTCGGTGAGCAGGTCGGCAAGGGCTCGGCCCGCTCGGTCACCGCCGCCTTTCCGCCCGGTAGCTTGCCGATCTCCACCTTCCGCCCGTAGCGCTTGCCCCACTCCGGTGTGATCAGCGCAGTCAGCCAGTCGGGGGCGGCCTCGGCCATGTTTGCGTCACGGCGGCCCTACGGCGGTCGGGAGCGCGTGTGTCAGACTCAGCGACTTCCCAAATCCCTCCGGGCGCTCGCTGGTACGAGCACGCGTGCGGAAGGATCCATCGATGGCCAGACAGGATGTGAAGGACGAGCTTCTCTATCTTCGGGCAGCGGGGCTGGACTTGGGCAAGAAGTTCCTGCTGGCGTGCGTGCGGACCCCGTGCGCGAAGCGGCCGGGAACGTGGACGCTGAAGACGGAACGGTTCGCCATCCTCAACGCGCTGATCGACGGCGAGCGGGACCCGCGGGCACTGGGCGAGCTGGCCATCCGCCGGGCCCGCAGCAAGATCCCGGCTCTTGTCGAGGCGCTGGACGGCACCTTCACCGAGCACCACGCGTTCATGTGCCGGCACTACCTGGGCGATCGACCATCTCGCCGACGTGGCCGACCAGTTGGATGCGCGGATCACCGCGCTGCTGGCCCGCCTGGAACGGAACACGGATGTCGAGAACCTCGACTCCATCCCCGGCATCGGCCCAGCGGCCGCTCGGATCATCATCGCCGAGACCGGCGGGGACATGGCCCAGTTCGCCACTGCCGGGCACCTTGCCTCCCGGATCGGGGTCTGCCCGGGGATGAACGAATCCGCCGGCGTCGCCAAGTCCGGCCGCACTCGCCAGGCAACAGCAACCTCAAACGGCTGCTGGGCATTGCCGCGATGTCGGTGAGCCGCAGCAAGGACGGCTATCTCAGTGCCTACTACCGGCGGATCGCCGCCCGCCGCGGCCGGCAGCGGGCCCTGGTCGCGGTGATGCACAAGCTCGCCGTCGCGATCTGGCACATCCTCCGCAACAAGACCCGCTACCAGGACCTCGGCACCGACTACTTCACCCGCCGCGACCCCGAACGCGCCATGCACCGCATGACCAAGGAAGCCAACCGCCTCGGTCTCACCGTCCGCTTCGAACCCATCACCGCGACGGCCTGACCAGCACTGACTCAATTTTTCGTGTCAGTAACCCAGACCGGCTGCGCCGGCCGCCGTGAGGCCGGGAAAATGTGGGTTGTGTCCGTCCGGGACGCCGGCGAATCTGTGATGC
>NZ_JBSGBZ010000144.1:0-2388 GCF_053601495.1 Streptomyces sp. NPDC004721 | reverse complement strand
CCGAAACAAGACGTCGCATGCCTCCCTCATTCCGAGCTAGACCATGCCTGACCAGCGGAAATCAAGCGATCATGTTCGGTTGAGATACGGCTTCTCAGCGAGACACACGCGCGCCTGATCGGTCGGCGCGCCCGCCATCGTGGCTGACTTTCGTCAGCTGAGGCACAAACGACCTCCGAGACGAGGTGCCGCCCTCACTGGTGGAGGGCGGCCCATGACCTTGACCCGGTCATTGAAACTCCCGGCCAAAGTCGCTACGCCGACCGCTCTGTAGGGTGCGGCACCATGACTTGGCTGAGGGACCGAAGCACGGTTTAACTGCTGTGAAGCGTGGCGTCCCAGCCGTTGGCCAAGCGCGTTGCGCTAGAGCCGCGTGATCCTCAACAACCTCCCCGGAAGGTGACCTGGTGAGTCTGCGCGAACTGGAAGAAGCTGTCCCAGCCTTGCTGGATATCCGGTCAGCCGAGCGCCGACTCATCGACTGGGAGTTCATCCGGCGCGAGACAGGTGCCGTCCTACCCTCGGACTTCGTTGCCCTCGCGGAGGCCTACCCGCCGTTCACGGTCGACGACTTCCTGGGCCTGCACATTCCGTCGGCCGGAGAAGAGCAGTACTTCATCGCCGGGGTGCACGGGCTCCTACGCAACTTGGCGGAGCTGCGTGACGCCGGTATGTCGCACGGTCACGTCCCGTTCCCCGAGCCTGGGGGGCTCTTCCCGTGGGGTGATTCCTCAGAAGGTGACGTCTTCTATTGGCGCACGTCAAGCACGGACGCCGAGTCGTGGACCGTGCTGGTCGAGGGTCATAACGATGACTGGTGCGAGTACGAGGGGAGCCTCACCTCCTATCTTGCGGGCATGGCGCGCGGGACGGTTCCTCCGGACGGTCTGCCGCCAGATTTCCCGAGCCCAATGCCGGTCATCGATGCTGACTGACGTAGATCGCCCAGCGGCAGTACCTGAGCGCACGACCGACTGGGGCCGTCTCGGGGCCGTCCGAGGCAGACCGACGTCGACAGACGATGACAGCCGTCAACCGTGTCGGCCCAGATCAGAAAGACGTCGCAGGAGAGGCCTCGAAGTGAGAGGCTCGCTGCACCACGTCCAGAAGAACTGACCGAGTCGTGCGCCCTTGACTCGGTCATTGAAACTTCAGCCCAAAGCCGTTCCGACCTCAGCTGTCAGTGGCAGTCGAAGCGCCAGTCCCACGGGAGGCCAGGGCACTGGCGGCAATGGAAGAAGTAGACGCCGCCACAGTCGCCCAACTGTATGTCGCCGGTAATGGTCAGAAGGTGCTCCATGCGGTGTCCGCTCTCGCAGTTCGGCCAATCGGCAGGCTGCGTCCAGGCGGGCCAGCCGCCGACCTTCGTCCCGATGATGTTGGAGTCGGGTGGCCACATGGAGCCGCCCGTCGGCAACCGGAGACGAGGTTCCCAGGTCTCCCACATGTCCTTGGGTAGATCAAGCCACCTCGGAAAGTCCTCCGCGGTAATCGGGGACAACGTGGACGGTTCCGGCATGTTGGTCTCGTCGTACTCCCCCTCGCTCACCTCGGGGATCTCGGACAGCAGCCCGCCGGCCACGACCTCCGCCTCGTTGCGCCAGTACAGCTGCGGCATCACCAGCAGCCTGGGATCCTGCTCATGCATCAGCGCGCACCACACCAGCTGCAGCAGATCCTTCCCCTCAGGGAACTCCAACCCCGGCACATCCCGGGCGAACAGCTGGAGGATCGGCACCATCGGCACCGCGCCCGGGACTATCTCGGTGTGGTTGTGCAAGTCGGACCCGTACGTCCAGTGGTCCTCCTGCGCGCAGTACGGCCACGGCTCGTCCGCAGGCCACAGCAGCTTGCCCCCCAGCGAGCTCTCCCGCACGCCAGGGTCGCCGGGTTCCGGATTGAGGAGGGTGGTTTCCCGGGCAAGGCCCGCGTACTCCGGTATCAGGGTGCGCAGATCCTTCGCGGGCAGCTCGGGTGTGTCTCCGGGCATCGAGGCTCCTCTAGCGTACAAAGATCGATGGGACGCTGCGGGCACGTTAGTACGTGCCACCGACAACCCCATACGACAACGGCCGCCTCATCACACCCCCTAGATCCTGCCGCCCGAGACTCGCAACATAACCGCGGCGCTCTGGGCCGTCTGTGGGCCGTGCGAGGTTGGCCGACGTCGACCGACAACGACAGAAGCCCACGGCGTCTGAGCTGGTCAGAGCCGTGGGCTTCTTCTGTTCCGCTGGTCAGCGAAAGGGTTGATCAGTAGACCGGCTACTGATTGCTGCGGCGAGCACCCTAACCTGCGCGTTTCATCCGGGGTCGCGTCCGGATCATGATCGGAAAAGCGAAAGTGCCTTCTGAGCTGCAACGATGAGGCTTGTCTAAGGTCCCAGT
>NZ_JBSGBZ010000143.1:0-2552 GCF_053601495.1 Streptomyces sp. NPDC004721 | reverse complement strand
TACCGGGGCTCCGCTCCTCATGTCCGCCGAAACCGCCGCCCACGGCCCCCTGGACAACCCCGCCAGGCCCATAACTTCACGGCCTTGGGGCTAGCCGGGTGGCACAGGAAGTCGGCCAGTCCGACTTCCTGTGCATCAGCGCCACCATCACTCCAACAACTCGCCGAACTCCGACGCTGCCTCCCCATACCGGACGTTCCAGCCCTCAACCACGGCCGCCTCCAGTACGGCCGTGTCCACGTCCTCCAGTAGACGCGGCGACCGCCTTACCGGCGAGTTCTCGTAGTTGAACGCGATGACGTCCAGGAACACCGGGCGCTTCAACCGCGTGCTGTCCAGCCTCAGCAGCAGCGACTGGGCAAGTGCCGGGTAAGGGGTGAACTCGGGGTTCCCGAGCCAGTCGGTGAGTTCCGCCTCCGGCACGCTGTAGTCGACGGCCGCCTCTCCCAGCGCGTCGATGAACGCGGCGGGCGGCGCCTGCACCTGGAGGAGCCGGCTCAGCTCGCCGCGGCCGGTGGCGTCGAGGTCCGGCGGCTGGGCGATCAGCCGGAACGCCTGCTTCAGCCAGGCCTGTTCGGCCAGCCGACGCGTCGCCAGGTCGCTCCATTGCGGCTCGGGCGTTGGCCTGCGGAACGGCGCGGGCAACCGCCGGTACCGCTCCGTGATCCGGCGCAGGCGCCGTCCCGTCCACAGGCACGCCCATTTTGTACTAGTGCAAAATGGGATGGATGCTCCTCTTGACCGGTGACTTTGCTTCGATCCTCGGTAGAGCCTCGGCAGGCCTGCGGAAGTGTTCCGGGATGTGGCACTCGGCCGTCAGGGCCTTGGCGGCCGACGCCAGGAGCGTGAAGGTGCGTCTGCAAGGGGGGTCGCCGCGTCGGCACCCCTGGTAACGATGACGGAGAGCCTGAGGCGCTGCGCCTGGTTCGTGATGACGGTCCTGCGGAGTTGACGGAGTCGCTCCTTGTCCGTGGCGGTGAAGGGCGGGCCGCGGCGGGCTCACCCCTCACGCGCGCGTGACTCGGGTGATGACTGGTCAGGGGCTCGGGGGAGCTCTATGTAACGGTTTGGCCGAGAGTGCAGGCTGGAACGCAGGGGAACTGGCATGGTGATCTTGTGGACCTCGACAGCATTCACACCAACCTGGTAGTTGCGGCGGTTGGCATAGTCATCGGGTCTGGCGTCACGATTTACGGAAGTCAGGCCCAATACAAGCGGATGCGTGAGGAGGTCCAGAACGAGCGAGATCGTCTGGCGCAGGGCCTGCTTGATCACGAGCAGGACCAGTTCACAAAGCTTCTTGTCGACTTCTATGCGTTTGGTCTCGTACAGGCGCGCCGCAGCTTCAGTGTGACCTTGTCGTGCTCGGCGCTGGGTGGCCTCGTACTGATCGTCGGGGTTGCCCTGGCCATCTTCACGGCGGATACCAACGGCCCGCAGTACGCCTCGATCACGGCGAGTGTGGCAGGTCTACTGACGACCGCGATTGGGACCCTATTCCATCGCCGGGCTGACTTGGCCCTGAAGCATATGGAGTCACAGACCCAGTTGCTCCGGCAGGACATGAAGGTGGAGCGGGACGCCGGTCTGGCGGTCCGGCTGCTGGGAGAGGTTGAGGATCCGGCTCTCAGGGCTCATCTGCAAGCCGCGCTGATCCTGAAATTCTCCGCCGCCAAGTTGCCTGAGCTGGGTGGTGTGCTGAAGCCGGTCGACTCTGTGTCGGCGCTCGGCTCCAACGCAGCGCTGCCGCAGCAGTAGTCGGAGAGTCCTTCGTCGTGACGTTCAGGCGCTGACGCCCGTCAGACGCCGCGCATGCGAGGTGTGAGCTCCTTGTGTTGTTGCATTAGTTCCGGGCCGCAACTCGGACGCTGGCCGTGCACCCTGCAACTCGTCTCTGCCAAGGCGTGTGCCGGGCAGACGTTGGGCAGGCTGGGGTCATGCAGATGACCGAGTCCTTCGCCACCACAACTGCGGTTGTCGCTCCGGTGATTCTCATCGCTGCGGCGCTGGAGGTGTCCGCGTATCAGCAAGCCATTCAGGGCTGGGTGCAGAGCGGCCTTGAGTCCTTGCTGGCTATTAAGCGCTCTGTACGAGATATGACCGACGAGGAGCGGCGAGAGGCAATTGACCGGTTCACGGCGGATGCTTTTCCGAGGTACAGCATCGGGGCGCTGAAGACGGAGTTGCGCTTCCTCTTTGGCGTGTATTGGGCGTTGGTCATGGTCGCCCAAGCTGTTGTCACGGTGATCTCTCTTGCCTGGTTGGTGGACCCGACGCATCCGGCCAATTCGAGCGAGGCTCAAGGGTTGCTTGTGAGTGTCGGCGTAGGAGCGGCGACCGTGGCGATCTTCCCGCTTTTCCGACTCCTCAACTCGCCGGTCGCTCCGGTGGCTGATTGGTGGTGGGAGCGTCACCTGAGAGAGGAGCAGCGGCGAGGGCGCGAGGAAGCGGAGAGCTGAGCTTGATGTTTAACCTCGGCGGTTCACCTGACCCGCTGATCTTGGTTCGTTCCCGGGACAGCAGGACGGCCGTTCTTCACGCTTCGAGGTGTC
>NZ_JBSGBZ010000142.1:0-3101 GCF_053601495.1 Streptomyces sp. NPDC004721 | reverse complement strand
GCGGCCTGGATCAACAAGCCGGCACCAGACGGTCCACTGATCCCGGCACAACGTTAGAACGATCTATCTGCCTTGATCCCTTTGACAGGTTCCGGAGCTCGTAGTGCCACCATCCGGCCTCCTGCCCGTGGGTCAGGAGGGCTTTGATTCCCGTGAAGTCGGCGCCAGCCGGTGCGTTCATGGCCACCATGGGGAAGTCCTCGCTGAAGACCTCGCCGCCTAGCCTGAACGGCGCGAAACGCTGATGCATCGCCTGGGGGTTGCGCCCCAGCGGGCCGCTGGGCACGGGGACAACGCGAATCGTGCAGTTGCCGGAGGCGCTGACCCGTCCGACGGCCCAGTGCAGTCCGTCTGCATCGGTCTGGAACCGCACAACGTCGCCCTCGGCCACGCCGTCCTGAAGAAAGGGAACGCTCTGCACCCTGGCCGTGTCTGCGCTGAGCCTGGTCGCCCACAGGCCCTCGGTGTCCTGCGGGAGCCACCCCTCGCGAGGAATGAACCGGAACCAGATCTTGATCTGCTCGACCGAGCTACCCATGACGAGCATCATGCGGCATCGGCACACGGCACAGTTCATCGGGCTGTGCTGCGGAGTCGGTGTCACCCAATCCCGCGCAATCCGGGTGGCGCTTGTGCTGTGGTCTTCTCGCCGCGGCACAGGCGGCCAGAACAACCCACCACTTCGCCAGCTCCCCGCGCACGCCACTACTCTGCCGGCACTCGCGAACGGTGCCCCCTCCATCTCGGAGCCTGAGCGCCCCCCGGAGGCTCGTTCTGACCGTGGCCGCTCCATGCGGTACTCCACTCATGGCCTCCGGGCCCTTTCCACACCAGCGCTGCACCCGACTCGGATTCGGCGACCAGGCGGCACTCGACGACGGCGCCATGTGGTCGACCGCCTGTGCCCTGAAGGAGCTGACCGCAGCCGACGAACAGCGCATCAGCACGCTCGTCAAGAGGGCGGCGAGCTGAGGCCGGCCGGGGCGGAACCGGCGGCGGGCGCGACCGAGCCGCGGATGATGCGGGCACACTCGGCACAGCGCGTCGCCATGGTCTTGCTGACCTCCACCTACTCGTTGGTGGCATCCGGGGCGCGCAGGGACCGGTCTCGGAGCTGGCCAGGCTGCGCCGTGGGCCGGTGCGGGCCATCTTCTGCCTGTGAGTCTCGGCCCTGCTGACGCCCGCGGCGTCGCCCCCCGCCGCAGTTCTGGGACGCGCGCTGGAGATGTGCGGCTGAATTCACTCAGCTCGCGGCGGCGCCGCTGGAGCTCGTCGTCCTTGTCGACCAGAACGGACAGGTCGACCAGGCGGTGAAGGCCTGCACGCACGTCCACGTCGCCGGACGGGACGGCGTGGGCTGGCCCGACCGTGGGCGCGCTGACGCGAAGGGTTGGGTGGGCCGGTCCAGCCTACGGGCTACTGCACCGGCAGGCTGCCGCGAGCCTGAAGAGCGGGCCCTTGTCACCACGCTCACCGAAAAGGCCTGGGCGCCCTGCCACGTGTTGGCCGCCCAGACCGGCCTTTCGAGCAGGGGCAGACCCGCCACGGGGGGGAGCTGGCCTGCCCCTGCACGTTGGCGCCCGCGAGCCTCCCCCCGGAGTGCAGGCGCCTGACCCCATCCGGGGTCACTACGTACAGCGCGGCATGAAACCAAAGTGTCACGGGTGACGGTGGATGGTTGCAAGGTCGACATCCTTGTAAAGAGCGCCCTCTACCAACGTCACAGCCAGGACACGAAACGTGACGGCGCGACCGCGCCTCCTCGGCTTGATTCCGACCACCATGCATCCCGCACCGATCCGGGCCGCTGGCGCACACCGACACCGGTGGGGAGAATGCCCGATTGCGTGTGACGGCGGGGCCCCTGGCCAGTCGTGATGCCGGTCAGGGGCACTTGCAGCGAACAGCCGACGTCAGCCGCCGGACTCCGGCAACGGGTTGTGGGCGCCCGACACGTCCTCCGGCGCGAAGATCTTGCCCTCGCCAGGGGACGGCTTCTTCCGTGACACTGTCCGACTGCACGCTGCCGGGCGACAGCACAGTTCCGGTCAGTTCCGCCGGTGGTGGAGCAGGACGGCCCGTAGGTCGCGCTCGGTGATCTGGTCGGCGGAGCGGTGGAGTGTCCAGCGGTGGGCCTCGCCGTCCATGCGTAGCACGGTAACGACGGTTTCCAGTGGTGGGCGGCCGGGTTCGGTGTACGTGAATTGGCGGATGACGACGGCGGTGTCGTCGTCCAGGCCGAGCACGGCGCGCACGGTGTCCCTCAGTGCGCGCAGGCGCGGACTCGGACCGGCGGTTGCTGGTCGCAGTTGCGGTGGCATGGAGGAGACTCCTTGGTTCGTCACTTTGGTGGTGTGCGGGTGGTGGCCTGGTCCCAGACGGGTGCCCTGAGGGGAGGCCGGGCAGCCTGGTGTTGCCTGGTCACAAGGGCCTGCCAGATGGCGAGGAGCAGCAGGGTGCCGGTTTCGGCCAGGATGCTGAGCAGGGCCTGTGGAGCGGGCTGCAGGCCGTGTTCGGTGAATCCGAACACGCCCACGGTGCGGGAGGCGGCGAAGCCGCCGAGGGCACCCAGCGCCACACCCGCGGCGGCGAGCTTCAGCAGTGGCGGCATCCCGATCAGCAGCAGCGCGGCGACCGCGAAGGAGACACTCGCCTGGAGCAGGAACAGGGGGCCCACGACGTGGATGAAGCGGTACTCGTCGATGTAGAGCTGGGTGTGGATGTATCCGCTCCCGGCGAGCGTGGCGGCGATCGCCACACGCAGGGCCGGGGCGAGGAGCCTTGAGAGGGTCATGCCAGCCTCTCGTCCTTGATCGCCAGCTCCCGGTCGCCCTGCCGGTAGCCCACGGTGCGGATGCCGAGCGCGTCCTTGAGCTGCCGGGCGGGCACGACCTGCGGGGTGGGGGCGGGGGCACGGCCCGGTTTGGGCAGGGGGTAGGCGGTGGTGGTGGCGGAGTGGAAGGTGATGTTGCCCTCCGTCTTGGTGAACAGCTGGTGGACGTGCCCGTTGAGGCAGGTGACGGAGGAGAAGCGGCGCAGGAGGGCGATGACCTTGAGGGCGTCGTCGGTGCTCCAGCCCCACTGCGGGTACATGGCGAACA
>NZ_JBSGBZ010000141.1:0-3164 GCF_053601495.1 Streptomyces sp. NPDC004721 | reverse complement strand
TACCGACGGGCCGACACCAGGCGGGCGTCCAGAAGGAGAAGGGCCATGCGCGGGGCGTCCGAGACGTCGTTCGAGGCCAGAGGTTAAGGAACAAGCTGAGAAGCTGTGTCGGATCCTTACATGACAAGTCGAGCGGGCATGACGTGCAGGTCGGAGGGCTTGTCGCGGTTGCGGGTCGCAGTGGCTGGCCACTCCTGGGGCACCACCCTGGGCGGATGGATAGCCTGTCCGGGTGACGGATGAAGCCACCGTGTGGCCGGCCCTTGCCGCTCTCCTTCCTCCTGCGCACGCGCAAGAGGTCATGGACTCCTGCGCCATCGGAGAGCAGGAGTCCGCCCTCGACCTGGTCGTCTCTAATCTGCTCGCCCAGGACATTCCAATTGGCGAGGACGTGCGTGCACATCTGGCGGTCACCGCCGAGGAGTGGGGCCAGCGGGAAGCCCTTGAAGAGCGGATCTGGCAGTGCCGCTCCGCCGATTCCGAAAGCCTCAGCATGCGATTGGTCGCCTCGGCAGACGCCGTCCCCCTGAACGGGGCCTCGCTTAGCTCCGCGCCGGAGCTTGCTGGTCTGCTCGTCGTCCCGTGGATCGCCTGCATCCGTTGTGGGCAACTCCTGGGCCGTGCCCACAAGCGCGAAGCCTGGGGCGATCTGTCCTACCTGGCCGCCTACTACGTACTCTTCCACCCTGGTCGGGCAGCGAAGACCATGGTTTTCGGCCCCACGGCCGCGCAGGACGCGCTTACCGTCCTCACCTCGCGTCCCAGCACACAGCAGCAGTCTGGCCAGCCGTAAGAGATGGCCTGCCAGGTGAGGGGTGGGCCGGTGCGGATACCGCCCGTACGCTGACGTCATGGGCAGGGACGGGGTGCCTCGGCTGCGGCTGGTCGTGGTCACGGACGACGACGCGGGGCCGCGGCTGTGTCGTGGGTGCGGGAGTCCGCTGATGGCCGGTACCAAAACTCCCGGCTATACCGACCGGCAACCAACTGACCCGCATCACCACCAAAAACGTCAGCACCGGATCGGCATCCGTGTCACCACTCAAAAACCCCGACCACAACAGGCTGTACAGCAGAAACCGCGCCATACCACACTGACATCCCGATACCGAAGCACCACTGACACAACCCCGCAGATCATCAGATTCGCAGACGGCACCCACCGGCACCAGCTCAGCGCCCGCTACGGACTCGACCGCCGCATCGTCCGCATCGCGCTCCAGCACCAGCAACCACGCGAGCCCATGCGCCGCACCCCCGATCCCATCGCGCTTCTGTCAGCAATCGACCCCGTCGACCTCAACAAGCTGCACAACATGCTCACCCGGTGATTTTCGGCATCAGACGCCCCCGACCAGATGCGTCCGAGACGCTACAGCCGTGCTCACCTGCGGCGAGAGGTGCCAGTAGCAGCCAGCAGATTCCGAACCTCCATCACGCTCATGCCCGCACGCTCAGCGATGCGAGCAACCGGCTCCCCGGCTCGGTACGCGCTGACAACCGCTGCGGTCAGCTTCCGGCGGGCGGCGTGGACCGCCGTTTGTGCCTCACGCAGTGCCACAGCCGCCGTCTCCAGGTCATTCTCCTCGCTCGCCACAACAGTCATCGTGCCAGCGGGCGTGCAGGGCCGGTACGGTGGGCGTGTTCCAGCACGAGGCAAGGGGTGGCGGCATGGCGGGCGAGACGCTGGTGACGGTGGTGGGCAACCAGACCGCCGACGTGGAACTGCGTTACACCAACTCCGGTATCCCGGTGGCCGGGTTCACCCTCGCCTCCACGCCAAGGACGTTCGACCGGGACCGCAACGAGTTCGTCGACGGGGAGCCGCTGTTCCTGCGCTGCTCACTTTGGCGACAGGCCGGCGAAAATGCCGCGCAGTCGCTGTCCAAGGGGATGCGCGTCATCGTCCAGGGCCGCCTCAAGCAGCGCACATTCGACGACAAGGAAGGCCAGCGCCGCACCGTCTTCGAGATCGACGCCGAGGAGGTCGCAGCCTCACTGACGTATGCGACCGCGACCGTCACCAAGACCTACCGCGCAGGAGTGCCCGCCCAGAGCGGGCCCGCGCCGACAGCCAGGCCGGGATCCGATGTCACTCCCGCACAGTCGTCCCCCAGCTCGGCGCCCGCCGAGCCGCACCCGTTCTGACCAGCAGCCGGTCAGCCCCAGAACGCGTGCCGCGGATCGTCCAGGACAGTCAGGGCCTCGTCGAGTGACGGGGCTGTCGGCAGGTGATCGCACGGATACCAGCGGCCGTTGCGGTCCGCCCCGTCCACCTGCCACCCCTCATCAGTACGCCGCAACCGAGCAATCCGACGTGAGGTCCACTCCCCGACCCCGTCCCACGGCGCACGCTCCTCGGTGATCACAGCGGCATTGCCCCGCACCGCGCACCCCACCGCCACTTCCGCCTTCGCATGCGCAGGGATGCGCTCCTCGGCCCACTTCTTCAGCCTGGCCCGGTCCAGCTCGGAGATCTTCACGTCCCTCACCGTAACTCTGGCCACGTATGCGAATCTGCACGACACCGACCAGCACAAACACACTCCGATGTCACCGACAGAGCATCACCCCGATGACACCACCCGCCGAATCACCCCAGGCCACACACCCACAACCGCCCAGTGACACCCACCGCAGCCCCGGTGAGCTTCCAACACCAAGCAGAGGCGCGACAAACTCACCCAGGAACAGCAGGCCGCGCTTCGGAAACTGGGCGTCAACTGGGCGTGACCGTCTGCGGGCCAAGGCGCGGCCGAGCCCTCACAGGTGCAGACGCCAAGGAGCACTCAACCTTGCCGTTTACTACTCGCGGGCGGTCCCGTGCAACGTGCGACCGAGCACGGGACCGCCAAGCCCTGCCCTCCTGTCCGAGCCGGGCACTGAAAACCGTACGAAAACACACTGCCAAGCGCACCCCCAACAGCGCGCAGGAGCGGCCTGCGATACCGCGGGTAGCCCCTCACCCCACCGGTGCGCTGGGAGGTCTGCAGCAGGATCGGCCACCACGGTGGGGACTACTCGTGTCCGAGCAGACGAGCGATCTCGTCCTCCTCGGCTCGCTGCCTGCCCTCTCTGTCAGCCTTGGGTGAGACATCCCGCTTCGCCGGGTTAGCCTGAGAGGGCGCGACAGGAGAACCACCCCCTCATGACCAGCACCAACC
>NZ_JBSGBZ010000140.1:0-3361 GCF_053601495.1 Streptomyces sp. NPDC004721 | reverse complement strand
TAGACGGCCTGGAGGACGTCGGCACGCATCTCGCGGAGCTGTTCGGCGAGGCCGAAGTGCACGTCGTAGGGGGTGTGCAGGCCGATCCCGGAGTGCCGGTGTTCCTCGTTGTACCAGGTGAAGAACTGGGTGCACCACGCCCGGGCGTCCTCGAGGGATCCGAAACGCTCGGCGAGGCCCAGTTCACCGAGGCGAGCTACGGATTCCGGCCCAAGCGGTCCGCGATCGACGCGTGCGAAGCGGTGCGCGTCGCGGCGAACCAGAGGCGGGAGTGGGTCTTCAAGGCGGACATCAGGGACTGCTTCGGCACGATCGACCACGACGCGCTCATGGCCCAGGTGTCCCGGCGCGTGGTGGACCGGCCGATGCTGAAGCTGATCCGGGCCTGGCTGCGGATGGGAGTCCTGGAGGGCGGGGTGACCTCCCCGACCGGGGCGGGAACCCCGCAGGGCTCACCGATTTCCCCGTTGCTGGCGAACCAGCCTGACCGGCCCCGGACTTGCTGGACAACTGGTCACGCGGCAGCGGGGCGTCCGCCCCAGCGGATGCCCTTCTCGCTGCGGATGCGGGCGCGCTCGCGGCGTTGGACGGCGAGGACGTCGGGGTGGCGAGCATTGGCGTTTCGCCAGCGAAGGTAGGCGTGCAGCGTCCGGGTCTGCGCGGTGTGGTGAGGTCCGGGCGCGTGCTCCGCGACGAGACGCATGCGAGGGAACGGTGCTCCCTCGGCGAAAAAGGTTAACCAAATGCTTGACTATTCGCAGCCGACCTCGAATAGTTAGGCGCATGCTTAACCAAGCTGGTTCGTTGGACCGGGTGTTCCAGGCGCTGGCGGACGCGACTCGTCGGGACATCGTTGAGCGGTTGATTCGTGGGCCGGCCTCGGTCAGTGAGCTGGCCCGGCCGCTCGCCATGTCGCTGCCGGCGGTGATGCAGCACCTGCAGGTACTGGAGGCGTGCGGACTGGTCCGGTCCGAGAAAGCCGGAAGGGTACGCACCTGCCACATCGAGCCGGGTGTTCTGCGGATGGCCGAGGACTGGATCGCTGCGCAGCGCACTGCCTGGGAACACCGCCTCGATCGCCTCGGCGACTACCTGACCGGACAGGGCGAGAGCCCAGATCAAGGGAGCACACCATGACCGATCGCGTTGTCACGCATGCCACGTTCACCCTCGAACGCCTCTACGCGGCCTCACCGGCCACAGTGTTCGCCGCGTGGGCCGACCCCGAAGCAAAGGCCCGCTGGTTCGCCGGCCCCGACGCCGACCACGAGCTTGATTTCCGCGTCGGTGGGCGGGAGATCAACCGCGGCAGCCCTGACGGTGGTCGGGTGCTGTCGTTCGAGTCCTGGTACCGCGACATCGTCCCGGACGAGCGGATCGTCTACACCTCCACTCTGTCCGAGGGGCAGGACCTTGCGACGGTGTCGCTGACGACAGTGGAGTTCCGCCCTGAGGGTGAGGGCACCCGGCTGCTGCTCACCGAGCAGGGCACCTTCCTCGATGGCCGCGAAGAACCAAGCTGGCGAAAGCAGGGCACCGGCACGTGGCTTGACGCGCTCGCCGCCGAACTGATGCAAAGCATCGAGCACCAGTGATGACCACGAACTACCCTTGCCGTCCCTGACGAGTGACGTCCTGGTCTCGGCCGCCGACTGCCGCGAGGACAACCCGTGCGCGGTGTGCGGTCGTACGGCCGGCATGAAAAGGGCCTCGGAGGGTTCCTGGACGCCCTCCGTTGTTGAACACCCTTGTTGGACACCTGAGGCGGCTCCCGGCCGGGCGTGTCGACGTCCAGGCGTCGTTGTCCAACAACCGATCGCTTGCTGAACACACGCGGGTGCACGATCGCAGCAGCAGGTGCAGGAGCGTCACGCCAGATGATCATTTGTCAGACAGCCCTCAGGGCGGTGACCTCGCCTTCGGATTTGGTTCTGGTCGACAACGACAGGTATGGGCGGCCCCTGACCAGGGCGCGGACGGGGCCGCCCAGTCCCTGCCGTCCTGTCACAGAGCAGGGACACTTCGACGTTAGAGCTCGGCGCTGGTCGGAGTCCTGTTCGATGTGTCGTCCGGGGGAGTTCCGGCCCTCCGGCGTGACGCATGTTCGGGCTCCCATGGAAAGCGGCACGGCCAACCGCACTGCCTCTCAGACCGGGGCGTCACGGGTCGAGCTCGGCAGGCGTTGTGTCAGGCGATGCGCTGTTCGGCCTCCATCCGCTGGATTGCGGTACGGACGGCGGCAACGAAATCCCAGAAGACCTGGGTGGTGCTGGTCTTGCGGCCCGCCCGCGTGTTGACCCCGAACATCGCAGCGCGCAGATCGGTGGTGATCTCCAACTGCGCGCCCATGCCCAGCAGGGTGCGGTTGACGATGTTCTGCGGTGAGACGCCGGCCAGCTCCTCCTCGCCGACCGCGTCGACGGCCCGGATCCCGGCGGTTTTGAAGGCACCGAGCAGGTACTGCTTCAGAGTGGTGTTGAGGCCGCCCACCAGCACCGCCCGCGCTCCGGCCTCCAGGCCGGCCTGGCTGGGCGTGCAGCCGTGCAGCGACAGCACATTAAGGCTGCCCGCGCAGAGCGAGCGTGCGACGGTGTCGTCGCAGTGGATCGAGGTGACGTGCATGACCCCGTTGTCGGACGAGCGCAGCGCTTCGAACATCCAGTAGTCGTGGACCGGCCCTCCCGCAGGGGGACGGACAGGTCCGCCGGATGGTAGCCGGCGATGGCCAGGCACAGCTCCGAGGTGCCAGTCTCTATTCCGCCGCCGTGCGGTGCTATGACCGTCGTCCTGCCGAAGTCGTAGCGGTCGGTGAGGCTGTTGTCCTCCATGGCGTGGCGCCGGTACCGGCGGCCGTAGTCGGTGCCCTCGACCAGGCTGCTGTCCGCGTACATCGCGGTGTTCGACGGATAGGTGTCACCGGTGCTCGCGGCCTGCGCCAAGCTGCTGCCGGCGCCGACCAGTGCGGGAGCCGCAGCGAGGGCCGTCAGAACAGTTCTCCGGGACGTTGTCATGATCCCTATCCTGGCAGTGGCGACACGCCGCCTACCAGCGGTTTCCGGGCCACTCGATGACGAGAACGCGACGGGGCACCGTCCCGGTCGGGTGACGGCGCCCCCGGGGTGCGGGTTGGGATCAGTGCCCGCACGCGATCCACTCCTGGAGTGGGGGGCCTCGGCCTCAAGCGGGAGAAACGCCGCAAGGGCGAGTCCCTGCTGAAGTCGGTGCGACAGCTGATCGAGTCGGTGAAAGACACCCTCAAGGGCCAGCTCGACCTGGAACAGCACGGCGGCCGGACCTTCGAGGGCGTCGCCGTCCGCGTCGCCCAGCGCGTCCTCGCGCTGGCCGCGGCGATCTGGCACAA
>NZ_JBSGBZ010000139.1:0-3373 GCF_053601495.1 Streptomyces sp. NPDC004721 | reverse complement strand
TTACTGGAACCGCTCACCGACACATTCAGGTTGTACCGGTCACTCCACTGCTGACCCGCCGACAACGTCGCGGTGCACCCACCGGTGCCACCACCACCGCCACCACCACCGCCGGAGCCGCCTCCGTCGGGGGCCACGGCGCGGCCGGTCTGCGGGGAGATCATGCCGGAGCACAGGCCCTTGGAGGCCAGTGTCTGCGCGATGCGCGGGATCGCGGCGAGCGTGTTGGCCGGCCACTCGTGCATGAGGATGATCTGGCCGTTGCCGAGCCGGGAGACGGCCTGCACGATCGCGTCGGTGCTCGCACCGTTCCAGTCCTGCGAGTCGACGTCCCAGATGATCTCGGTCAGGCCGTACTTGGCCTCGACCGACTTCAGCGTCGAGTTGGTCTCGCCGTAGGGCGGCCGGAACAGCTTCGGCGTGCCACCGCCCGCGGCGGCGATGGCCTGCTGGGTCCGGGAGAGTTCCGAGTCGATCTGCGACTGGCTCTGCTGGATCAGGTGCGGGTGGGTGTAGCTGTGGTTGCCGACCCACATGCCGGCGTCGACCTGGGCCCGTACCTGAGCCGGGTAGGAGGCCGCGAACTGGCCCTCGTTGAACATCGTGGCCCGCAGCCCGTTCTGCTTCAGCGCGTTGAGCAGGGCCGGGGTGCGGTCGTTGGACGGGCCGTCGTCGAAGGTGAGTCCGACGTACCCGTTGCAGGTGGCCGCGTACGACGGAGCGGCGTCGACGGTGAGGGATCCCGCCACGGCCAGTGCCGTGACGGCCAGTCCCGCGACCAGGGACCGCAGTGACGCAAGTGGTCTGGTTCTCATGCGGCTTGGGACCTTTCTGAAGGGGTCTTCGGTGTCGGCCGGATCAGCTCGCGCTGCAGGAGACCGTCGGCCAGGTCCAGGTGCCGTTGGTCTGTATGGTCACGCCCCAGTTGTTGCCGCTGCCGTTGGGCTTGGCCACCAGCACCTGCGAACTCGGATAACTCGCGCTGATGTTCCAGGTCGCGGTGATCTTCTCCGGCGACGGAACGTTCATCGTCACCGTCCAGTTACTGGAACCGCTCACCGACACATTCAGGTTGTACCGGTCACTCCACTGCTGACCCGCCGACAACGTCGCGGTGCACCCACCGGTGCCACCACCGCCGCCACCGCCGCCACCACCGCCGGAGCCGGAGTCGCCCACGGTGATGTTGGAGTTGCCGCTGCTCTGGTAGCCCTCAGTCGCCATGATCATGTAGTTGTAGGCGCCCATGTTCATGCCGTTGCGGGCCCAGGCGTCGAAGTGGTTGCCGGTGGTGATGGTGCCGCCCGTCCGCTTCGACTGCCGGACGCTCCAGTACTGGTTGAAGGTCTTGGTGCCCTCGATGGAGGGGGCGTTGACCCGGGTCGTCTGGTAGATGTCGTACGTGCCGCCGTCCGTGGTGACCGTGCCCTTGTACGTTCCCGTGGGCCGGTAGGTGCCCCAGTTGTCGACGACGTAGTACTCGACGAGCGGGTTGGTCGTCCACCCGTAGAGGGCGAGGTAGGCGTTGCCGGACGGGTTGAAGCTGCCGGAGTAGTTCACGCTCCTGCGTCCGCCGGTGCTCCAGCCCTTGCCGGCGACGAAGTTCCCGGTGTTGCTCCATGAGGTGCTGTAGTTGCCGCCGGACCCCATGCTCATGGAGACGGTGCCCGGGCTGTCGGTCCAGAACGAGTAGTAGTACCCGTTGTTGGTGCCGGTCTGGTTCGAGGTGATGACCGTGTCGGCGCTGGCGGTGCCCGGCAGTGTCATCGCGGCCATGACAACCAGGGCGGCGGCGCAGACACTCCTGATGAACCACGTGAAGCGACCGCGTCTGCGGCCGTTCGCCTGGACGAGCGTGTTCATGTCCGTGCTTCCTCCTCGTGAAGGTGGTGGGGGGCGGGCAGCACGACAGGACCTCGCGGAACGGCCGGCTGCCAGGAGGTGACGCAGCGGTGAGAAGTGTTGAGCCGGGCCCGTCGGGTGTCAACAGTTTCGGTCGGAATTTCGAAACGTTCGCTCCGGCCAGGAGGCTCAAGATGGCATGTTCTGCCTAGTCATAGGCGTAGTCGCCGGAGCGGTCCAGGCGCGCCCGGCGAGGCGCCAGACCTCTAGATCAACTTCAAAGCCGACACCTTCGAAAGTTTCGAGAGCGGCCTGCTCGCTATGGCCCGTCCCGTTCCTCAGGCGCACTCGCCGGCAGATGGCAGGCCGTCAGATGCCGGGCCGCACCGGTCGCGCCGACTCCGCCGACCAGGATCGCGCCCCCGCGCTCCGGGCCGCCCGGGGCGGCCTCCAGGACCCTGGCCCGTACGGCGCCGGACCCGATCTCCACCAGCACGGTGCGCGTCCTGCCGGGGTCGGGGAGGGTGATCTCCAGTGAGGTGTCCGGTTCGGTCCGGGCCACGGCGGCGCACCACACCGCGACCGTGGCCGGGTCCCAGCCGCCGGGCACCTCGACGGGCACGGTGCCGGCCGGGCCCCGCAGCGACAGCCCGCCCGCCGGCCGCGCACCGCGCTCGGCGGCCGCCCGCCACAGCGTGTCCAGGTCCGCCGCGTGCACGGTCCGGCCGACCCGGTCTCCGAGCAGGTATCACGCGGACAGCCAGGCCCGGACCCGCAGTCCCGATCCGGGCCCAGAAGCCGTTCAGTCCGCGCCGCGCGGGCGGCCAGGACCGAACGGCCGGGCGGGGCCAGGACGTCCTCCCAGCGCGGTACGGGGGCGACCTCCGCCGGGACCCCGAACCGGCCGAGGGGCAGCTCGGCCTGCTTGGCCTGCCTCCAGTCCTCGCTGATCCCCTCCACCAGCGGGGTGAACACCGGGCCCGGAGCGATCGCGTTGACCAGCACCCCGTGCGGGGCGACCTCCCGGGCGAGGGCCTTGGTCAGTCCGATGACGCCGGCCTTGGCCGCCGAGTAGTGCACCAGGCCCTCGCCCCCCTTCATGCCCAGCTGGCTGCACGTCGTGCGGTCCCGCTTCGACGTGCCCGGCGGCCGGGCGGCGGCCGAGCGGCTGCTGGCCCTGCGGCCGCGGCCCACCGCCGTCTTCGCGGTCAACGACTTCGCGGCGATCGGCGTGATGGCGGCGGTCCGGGACGCGGGCCTCACGGTGGGCCGGGACGTGGCGATCGTGGGCTACAACGACGTCCCGCTGGCGGCTGCCCTGCCGGTGTCCCTGACCTCCGTGAGCTCCCCGATGTACCGGATGGGGGAAGTGGCGGCGACGACGCTGGTCAACATGCTGAACGGCAAGCCTGGCCGCTCCCGGCGGCTGCGCCCCGCCCTAGACGAGTCATTCCGAATGCTGACGGTGCGTTTGGGAACGCGGACAGGGCGTCCAAGATCGATCTGTGACGAATGACCTGGACGCCCTGCT
>NZ_JBSGBZ010000138.1:0-3555 GCF_053601495.1 Streptomyces sp. NPDC004721 | reverse complement strand
CGACCGCACCAGCTACAAAGCCACCACCAGCATCGAAATCCTTGCGGCCGCATGCCCTTGACGACATGCCCCAGCCGCAAACTTCACGGCCTTGCGGCTAGTCCGGATCGGCGCGCCTCTCCGAAACCGGCAGGCTCCCCCAGAGGCGGGTCATGAGAAGGTGCAGTTCGGCCCAGCAGAGGGGGAGAATGGGGCTGATCTACGGCTACGACATCTACCTGCGTCCCCGGAACGTCGCCAGGGCGCTGGCCAATCTGGCCGAGCTGGCGCCACCGACTCGTGGCGTGCCGCCACTTGAGCTCACACTGCCCTACGGTAACCGGCTCGCCCTCCCGTTCACGTCGCACTTCAAGAGCGAGCCGGTCGACTGCTCCACAAGCAGCACGCTCGAGCTCGACACGTCCATCATGTTCGGCGTCGATGACGCGGTGCGCGAATTCGCAGAGACGCACGGCCATGAACCCGAGGAGGACGGGCGAGTCCAGATCGGGTACATCTACTTGACGATCCGGTTCGAGTCCTTCCTGCACCCTCGTTACACGGCACTGGAGTTCTGGCCAGCGACGTCGTCGATGAGCCGCCTGTTCGCGCGGTCGGCCCGCGTCAGAGAGGTGTTCACCGGCCTCACCGCCGCCAGCGGCGGAGTGTGCTGCCTGTTCGACACCGGCGACGGCGGCCCCGAGCAAGTGTGCTGGCTCAACGGCGAGACGACTCAGGAGATGGTTTCCGGTCCCCGCTTTCCAGATCGGCGAGCGCTGGTGGCGACTTGGCCCGACCCCGCCCAGTGAGCACCGGTGGCCCTTGACGCGGCACAACCCCGGACGGACCATCCGGAAGCAGTCTTCAGGGGGAGCCCATGCATACCTTGGCCGCCGTCAATGGCGGGTCTTCGGGAGAAGATAGCGGGCCGAAAGGTTCGGTCTGCGTCCACACCATCAGGTGACAGTGAATTCACCCAAAGCCTCACAAACCGCCGGGGCGGGCGAAGGCCCTGCCTGGCTGTAGACCAAGCGGCGCGCGTTGAGCGGTATCGGTCGGGACCAGCTCGGCTACTGCTGGCCGTACGAGAGCGTCAATCCCGCCTGCAGCTCCTCCCGCACCTTCGTCACCCGGTCACGATCCCCGACCTGCACCTGGTACTGGACCGCCCCGCTCGGAACGCCCTTGACGGTCAGGGGCCACGTGCAACTGTTTCCAACCACCTCGCCGGCTGTGCCGTTCTCCAGGCGTCCTTGCGCCAGTTCATGCCCGTCGAGGTCGAAGACGCGGACCGGAGTGCCGTTACGGAGGTCGGCGTAGGAGTCGATGCCGACGCACCCCTCGTCCCCCTGACCGTGGACCCAGGAGCCGAAGACGGTGACCTTTCCGGTGACCGTGATTTGAGGTCCGGACGGCCGCGAGTCTTCGCTGCCGGAGGTGGCCCACCAGGCGATGCCCACGGAGCTGGCACCCACCACGAACCCGACGGCAGCGTAGGCGATACGCATGCGCCACCGCTGAAGTGCAGGGACACCTTGCTGCTGTGCAAGGGGTGTTGCGGTCTCGTTGGGGGGCAGGGGCTCGTCAGACATGCGCGGATCATGACAGCGCCGCCGCGGGGCGGATCCGTACTCATTGGAGACGTAGCGGAATTGTGACTGCACGCGGTCGACAGCCCGGTCGCAACCGTTTCGGGCTGATCTCCATGAACGTCCTGTCCTGGAGGGCGGGAGTGCTGGGAAGGGACGGACACACGCCGCGATACAGGAGAACCTATGCGGCTCCCGCCCACGAACATCACTGCCGAACAGCTGAGGTAGGGAAACCCGTAACAGGGTGGCTTCAGGGTTCTGACCGCAATTCCGTGAATCTGCAGGTCAGCCACTGGCTGCGGGAGCGCTCGTTCTGGGGGGCGCCTGGTCATGGTGGTTGCTCGAGTGGCGACACCGGCAGCCCGGCCGTATGGGGCGGTGTGCGGCCGAAGGGAGCCGAGGTCTATCGTCCGGGCATGGATTTCGACTTGCCAGAGGGACTTCCCCCGGGGCGGTTCGTCTCATCGGGGTCGGCGTGCGTCTGGGTTGCGGACGAGCTGCCGTGTGACGTTGACGGGGTGTAGCGGCCCCTGCTGTCCGGGCAGGAAGGCACCGGGCTGGTGCCGCTGCTGGGCGGGGAGTACATCGGCCGTCCGACAGACCTGGCAGAGATATCCGCCGTCCGACTGGAGGATGTCCTGACCTCAGACTTCGTCGAGTACCGGCGTCAACGTCTGCCTTACTGGACGAACCCGACGCCGGAGCCGGTGCCCGAGGGCATCGCACCGTGGCCGCACGATCCGGGCCCACCCTTCGAGACATGGCCGGGTCTCGCACCGGCGACGCCGGTCACGGACGCTGATCCCTCCCCGGCGGACGCCGCAGCGCGCACGATCGGCCACCTCAAAGCTACAAACCCGTACGAGTTGGCCGGGTGCAGCCTCGTGCTGGTCCCCGCGCAGCACAGCGCCGATATCCCGGCACTTCTCGGCTGGAATGCGGAGGCTCCGCTGCCGCTGGTGTGCGCGCTGCTGCGCAGCTGGGAGGAGCGGACTCGGCCTCCAAGATCGCGGCTGTGGCCTCGCCGACGTGTCGCCGCTGCGCGTGGGCTCGCGCCTCGGCCGCCACGGCGCTAAACAGCTGCAGGCCCGACTTCAGAGGGTTCGAGCCTTCGCGATGCGCTCGACGACGGCCTCCTTGTCCAGGTAGCGGTGGACATCATGGGCTTTGGCGACGCCACCGTTGTGCGCCACGACGTCAGTGACCCCCACAGCAAGGTGGGAGAGTCCCGCCCCCTTGTTCACGACGTCGTTCGGGGAGTGCAGGTTGGTCCACTCCACCCCGGCCGGCACGGAGAGCGGAGTACCCGGCCTGTGGACACCCTCCCTGATGCACAGCCAGCTCAGCGGGGACCCGCAGGTGACAAAGGTGGTCACGCCGCGTCCGCCGTCTCGCCCGGCTGGCCCCACCAAGGGCTGCTCGTAGTGGTTGCCGGCGGTGACAACGGCCGTCCCCTGGTGGCTGTGGCGATCGTCGGACAGCGCTTCGAGCAGGCCGCTCAGTTCGGTGCGCAGGGTGCCTGAGAAGCACGCGTCGACCAGCACCATCACGTGCTCGGACTCGCTGTCGAGGACCGCGGTGATGAGCTCGCTCGTGGGGAACGCCGTGGCGAGCCCGGTCCCAGACGCACGTACTGGGTGGCTGTCCTGGGGTAGATCCCCTGGTACGAGGGCACGGTGAGCTCGACAGGGCCCACCGCCGCGGCATGCTTTGAGGCTGCCACGGACGCGTCCACGGTCTTCTGCCACTTGCTGCTCAGTCCCGCCGTTCGCACCCGCTGACTGCTGGGTCCACCGTCCCGGCTTCGACGCGACGCGGCCATCGGGCGAGGGGCAAGAGGTTGGGCGTTCCCCCGTGATGGTGGACACGCGTTCGTGTGTCATGCGGCGAGCGTGAGCTTAGCCGTGTGGTGTCGGTGTTCGTATTCGTTGGGGCTGAGGTGGCCGTTGGCTGAGTGCCGGCGACGGGTGTTGTAGCGGGTCAG
>NZ_JBSGBZ010000137.1:0-3625 GCF_053601495.1 Streptomyces sp. NPDC004721 | reverse complement strand
CTCGACGCGTACTACGAGGCCCATATGGACCTGATCGCCGAGCGCCCCGCGTTCACCCGCGGTGACCTCATCCCGCGGGCGCGGCCCCCACCAACCAGGAAGGAAACACCCCGTGCAGACAGCCCTCTTCGAGACGCCCCCGCCCCCCACGCCCGACCTCGCCGACGCCGACCTCATCCTGGCGAACTCCAGTGCGGGCAAGGACAGCCAGGCCATGCTTCATCACCTCGTCCAACTCGCCGACGTCGCCGGCGTGCTGGACCGCCTGCAGGTCGTGCACTGCGACCTCGGTGACGTTGAATGGCCGGGCACGGTCGAGCTGGCCGCCGCGCAGGCCCGCCACTACGACCTGCCCTTCCATGTACGACAGCGCACCCAAGGCGACCTGCTCACGCAGATCGCCGAGCGACACCACAAGCTGCGCGCCAGGGGCGACACCACCACTCCCGCCTGGCCGTCGGCGGGAGCCCGCTACTGCACCAGCGACCAAAAACGCGGCCCGGTCCGTGTCCTGATCACCGAGCTGGTCGCGCAGCTCGGCCTGGAGCGGCCCGCCCGCATCGTCAACTGCCTCGGCCTGCGCGCAGCGGAGTCAGCCGCCCGCGCCCGCCGCGCGGACGTCACCACGGATGAAGCTGCCTCCAGCGGGCGGCGCACCATCACCACCTGGCTGCCGATTCTGCGCTGGACCGACCGGGACGTTTGGCAGGCCATCGGGGATGCCGGAACCCCCTACCACCCGGCGTACGACTCGGGCATGAAGCGCCTGTCCTGCAGCTTCTGCGTCCTCGCCGACGAGGACAGCCT
Organism: Streptomyces sp. NPDC004721; assembly: GCF_053601495.1. Classification (NCBI taxonomy): domain Bacteria; kingdom Bacillati; phylum Actinomycetota; class Actinomycetes; order Kitasatosporales; family Streptomycetaceae; genus Streptomyces; species Streptomyces sp. NPDC004721. Next base: position 2,818 of record NZ_JBSGBZ010000137.1, on the reverse strand, counting down.
TGTGACGGCCGCCCGCCTGCGCCCTCAGCTCGCCGAACGGTACCTGGCCCTGGAACAGCAGCTGGGCCACACCTTCAAGCACGGCCTGTCCATGGCCGAGATCGTCGCCCGCGCCCGCGAACTGGGGCCGCTGCCGCTGCGCGCCGACGGCTCGGCGCTGCGCATGGCACTGGCCGCCTGACCACTGCGTTGTTCTACGTCCCTCGAGGAGGCTTCGTTGAGCAGTCTCATCCTGCAGCCCGTCACGCCGGCCGCGCGGACCCTCGCGCCCCCGCTGGTGATCGGCATCAGCCCGTCGCTGGCGTGCACGGGCATCGCCGGTGACGGCTGGGCCGATGCGCTGCGCTGCACGGGCCGTGGGCATCACCGGCTGCGGTGGCTGCGCGGAGAGATCCGGCAGCGCACCCGCGCGGCCGACCTGGTGGTCATCGAGGGCGCGGCGTATGGGCGGGGCGGGCAGGCCGGGCATCACGAGGCGGGCCTGTGGTGGATCCTCACCCACGACCTGTGGGAGCGGCGCATCCCGTACGCGGTGGCCGACCCGCGCTCGCGGACGATCTACGCAACCGGCAGCGCCGACCCGGCCGAGGACGATCCGCAGGCCAAGCGGGCCCGCATCGCCAAAGGCGTGGTGCGTAACGCGGTCGCCGAGCGGTACGGCCTCCCATGCGAGGGGCCGGGCCCCTACGGCAAGGCGGGCGCGTTCGTCCTCGCCGCGATGGGCTTGCACTGGGCGGGCTGGCCGCTGGCGGTGGTGCCGGACTCGCATCGGCGGGCGCTGGACGCGGTGCCGTGGCCCGAGCGAACGGCGAGGTTGCAGCGTCCTGACCTGCATTTTTTTTGAGAAAAGTCGTTGACCCCCGCCGAAACAGCACTAAAATAAGAGGAGCAGCGGGAAGGGAAAGGGTCCCCCCGCCGACAACAGGATAGGGAGCGCGCCATGGGCGGGCAGGCTGAGTCGAAGGCGTCTTGCGGGCTGGCCGGCAGCTGGGAGCTGACGGTTCGCTACGGCGACGATCACACGGTCGCTGAACTGCGGTGCTTCGGCACGCTCATCAGCGTCACGACGCTCGACGAGAACGGTGTGGTCACGGTCAAGGAAGCGTGACGGCTGGCGATGGGTGGCGGCTGGCGCCGCCGCCCATCGCTGCGTGTGCCACAACTCTCAACCGCACCAACAGAATGTAGAGGGAGACGACGATGCGTCGTTACAACGTCGGAGACACCGTCGAACACGGCCAGACCGGGGACTGTGGGACTGTCCGCGAGGTGAAGACCACCTGGAAGCGTCAGGCCAGCGGGAACACCAGTGCCGTCCACAAGTTCGTTGTCGATTGGGACAACGGACCGCAGGGCCAGCTGTGCGGTGTTCGAACCTTCGCGAAGTAGGAAACCGGCAGGGGTGGTGAGCGGTCCGGCCCGCAGGCCGGGCCGCTCACCGTGTGTGCCACAACACTCAACCAGTTCTATGACACGCCGGGGCGCCCGCCCCGACCAATCGGCCTCTTGGAGGAGCCCGTGATGCCCAAGCAGATCCTCAGCCAGTTCGCCGACTGCCTCGGTGAGGACGAGGACAGCACCACCGCCACTGTCGGCAACAGCCTCTACGTCCGCTACGGCAACGACCCGCTCATCCTCAAGATCACCTGCGCGCTCGGGGCGGCGCTCGGCGAGCTGGCGGTCTCGTTCCAGCTCATTCACCCCGAGTGCGGCCCGATCGACACGGCCAGCCTCGTCCTGACCCGTTCCGGGGGCTTCACCCCCGCCCTGGAGCAGCTGGCCGCGTACCGCGCCATCTGGTTCTGACCCTGTCCGCGACCGGCCACCCACCCGCACAGGTGGGCGGCCGGTCACGCGCCCGCACGACCAACGGCCTTCTTGGAGGAAGCCTTGAACACGACCGCACTCACCGACCCGCTCGCCGCCCCCTACCGCCTCACCACCGGCGCGATCGCCGAACGTCTCGCCAACGTCCTGGAGGGCCCGCACCTGCAGGCCCTGCTCGCCGAGCGGTTCGGCCTGACCGTCGAGGCCGCCGGCCAGGCCGTGGTCACCGTCGACAAGACCCTGACCGCGACCTGGCGCACGGCCAACTACGGCCAGCCGTACGGCACGTGGATCGCCTGCATGCCCGAGGCAATCCTCAAGTGTGTCGTGGAGATGGCCGCCCGCGCCGAGGGTGACGAGTTCTCCACCGGCCATGCGCTGCACGTCGGCCGCCAGCTGCTCACCGAACTCTCCCTGCAGCTCCGCCCGTTCTGACCGCCCCCGGGGGGCCGCCACCGCGGCGGCCCCCGCTCTCATCCGATTGCGAGAACAGTCATGAGCCAAACCATTCGCGGTGTCCGTCTCGACGTCGACGGCACCCTCACCGACGTGCAGCTGCCCGTCGACAGCACGGGCCTGGTGGAGGCGCTGCGCGGGCAGGTCGACGGCTGGGTGGAGATCGCCCACTACGCCCGCCCCGACGGCAAGCGCCGACTGTCGGTGGCCGTCGACGCCGACGGCAAGGCCCGCAAGCAGGAGAACCTGTACGTCACCTCGCTGATCAACGGCATCTACTGCAAGCAGCTGCCGTACTGCTTCTACGGGCCGGTCGTCCTGCTGGGGGCGCTGGACGACTCCCGCCACCACACCGACATACCCGAGAAGCTGTGCGAGGTCCTGCCGCAGGTCGTGGACGCCCTCAAGTCCCGCTACAGCCACTCCGCCTGACCGACCACCGGCGGCCTGATCGTCGCCTGCGACGGGGCCAACAGCCGGGTGCGCCAGTTGCACGGCGACCACTTCGCCACCCGCCTGGAAGTCGGCCGCAACC
>NZ_JBSGBZ010000136.1:0-3673 GCF_053601495.1 Streptomyces sp. NPDC004721 | reverse complement strand
TGTTCGCCATGTACCCGCAGTGGGGCTGGAGCACCGACGACGCCCTCAAGGTCATCGCCCTCCTGCGCCGCTTCTCCTCCGTCACCTGCCTCAACTCGACCGCGAACTGGCCATCAAGGGCCAGAAGCTGGCATGAACGCCCATAGATTCCTCGTCCCCGCCCTGCGGTCGGTGACCGCCGCAACCCTCACCGCCAGTGATTCCACCGCCCTCGCTGCCCTGCTGCTGATCGGGAAGCTGCACTGCTTCGCGGGTGACACGACGGCCGGTGACACCAACGGCGAGGAAATCAGCGCGTCCGGCGCCACAGTGGTACGTCGGAAACGTATCTGGCAGCAAGGTCGAAACCGATTGATTGGGGACCGATGACCGGGCACACGGGCGCGCGGATGCGGCGTCCCGCACGAACGGTGGTGGGCTTTTTGGCTGCTTTGCTGCCGGTCGCAGTCGCGGTGGGGGTGTATGCGATCGGCCGCACGCACACCCCCGACTACACCAGCGGCCTGTTCGGGCGGCACGGCGTCGGCGTCAACGATCTCAAGGCGCGTTTGGGTAGCGCTCTGATGACACTCGCGGTCGTTCAACTGTTGCTCGGGCTGTGGATGTACCGACGCCTACCGGGAGCGAGGGTCGCGCCGCACCGGGTGCACCCCACACACCGGCTCATCGGCCTCCTTGCCTTTCTGCTCTCGCTGCCCATCGCCCACCACTGCGTCACCGCCTACGGAGTTGAATTCACGAGCAGCCGAGTGGCGGTGCACTCCATCACGGGCTGCGTCCTGTACGGCGCGTTCGTCGCCAAAGTGCTGGTGGTACACAGCCGCCGACTGCCCGGTTGGGCGCTTCCGGCCGCCGGCGGCGCCCTGGTCACCGCCATCGCAGTGATGTGGTACACAGCCGCCTTGTGGTTCTTCGCCGGCACCGCCCCCGGCTTCTGACCGTGCTAGAGGCCCGCCATGGCGTGCACGGCAGCCCTGTTGCAGATCGGACATCGCGTTGTTCCGTGCCATCGCCCCTCTCGGCCGCATTGGCCGCCTGCACGGCCGCGGGCGTCACCTTGGCAGCTGGGACGAGCCGGCCGCGAAACTCTCAGCCGCCCTGCACGACGGGGTGGCGACAGCACTGAAGTTCCCCCGTGATCGTGGACAGCGGATGGTTACGCTGCGGGGGCAAGGTCTTGTGCTGTCAGGGCCCTGGTTTCGACCGGGGTGACGTATCCGTAGACCGGGTGCTTCCGCAGGCGGGTGCGGTTGTACTCGACCTCGATGAAGCGAAAGACGTCGGCGCGAGCCGCCCCGTGGGATGGCCAGATCGTGGTACCGATCTCCGCTTTCAACAGTCCGAAAAAGCTCTCAGCTGCGGCGTTATCGTAACATGAGCCTGTTCTACCCATGCTCTGCCGCAGGCCCAACTCTGCTATGAGAGCGCGGTATTCGCGTGAGGAGTATTCCGAGCCGCGATCCGAGTGCTCAATGCAGCCGTCCTTCAGCCCGCCTCGGCCGACGGCCATCCGCAGCGCGTCGACGACGAGTCCGGCCCGATGGTGGTCGGCCATCGCATAGCCGACGACTTCGCAGGTGGCCAGGTCGATCACCGTGGCGAGATACCACCAGCCGGCCGGCGTGGGCAGGTAGGTGATGTCGGAGACTCCTCCTCCAGCACCGCGACCTGGGCATCCGACAGCCGCGGTGCGTTCGCAGGACCGGTCGATCGCAGCGCCTGGGCGCCTCCTTCCCGCCAGGCACGACGCCACCGCTCCACCGACCGCTCGCTGACCCGTAACTCCTCGGCGACCGCGGCCGTCTTCACGCCTGCCACGAACTGCTCCGCGGCCTCAAGCCGTATCCGTTCACGAAATGCCCGCCGCTCAGCGGTCAGGCCCCCACCCTGCGCATACCGCATAGGAACGGCATACCGCAGGGATCACCACCCGTCACCACCCGACGCTAAGCCGAAAACCTCAGTAGACACTCACCCGCTGAGACGGTCCACTGACGCGGGCCCGGCTCCTGCCGGACCCGCGGTGGATTAGGACTTCACGAGGGTGATCTCGCTGCTCAGGTCCCCAGTGCGCCGGGTCACCGGGTAGTCCCTGTCATTCGTTTCCCCCCGAGCCCGGAGCACCGCAGGACCGGACTTGAAGGTGGCATCGGGTTCGAGGTTGCTAGGGAACGAGACCGTCCACGGCACCGGGGCTCCTGGTGTGCAGTCGACGAAGAAGGCGTCCTCGCCGGCGACACCGGACGCTGTCGCGTGCTTCTGGATCTGATAGGCGCTGACTCTGAGCGCGAACCGGGCGGGCTTGTTACAGGTGACATCGCCACCCACAGTGATGGTGCCGGTATGTTTGTCGACCGTCCCGGTGGTGTCGAGGTTCATGCCGATGGCCAGCTCTACCGGCGGCTCGGGCATGACCGCATGAACTTCACCGCGCAAAGGCACCGTGGATCCGTTGCAGTACTGCTCGAAGGTGGCGTCAAGTTCCTTCACGTAGCCGTAGGGCCCGAACGCGATGTTCTCGATGGTGAAGGAGCCAGAGGTGGTGTTACACGCCTTCTCCGTCCCGTTGTCGATCCCACCGAATTCCAACCCGGGGTCTCCAGGCTGGATATAGGGCCACTTCTTGGCCCCAGTGTAGGTGGTTCCCGCGGTCAGCTTCTGACCTTCCGGAGCGGAGATGACGAGACGCCAGAACGTCCCCTCGGTCGCGTCCACCGCAACGGTGAGGCTGTTCTCGTTAGTGCTGCCTCCGGCGTTGAACAGCTGAACTGTATCGGCCGTGTACTCGTACGATTGGCCACCCGAAATGGGCTCGCCCGGCTCGCCGCTGAAGTTGAGCGAGCCCGACACCGCGCTGTGGGCCTGTGCGGTGCCCGTCAGTGGTGTAGCTGCGATCGCCAGGGCTGCTGCCGCGACGATGCCTGCGGTGCGGGCCAGGATGCGTCTCCGTATGCCGCTGCTCATCAAGCTCCTCCAAGAGTGTTTCCAGGCACGCGAAGTGACCGCGACGGCGTAGGCCGCTCAGGGTCAAGTGCGCACGAAATTGGACTTCTGGGAGGCTGGGGGACCTCCGAGAGGGGCGCTCAGAACCTACCAAGCGCCACTGACACCTCGTGAAGCTCACTCACCCCACTCGTGTGGCTGACAGCGCACTCAGTCCGAGGGGCGACGCACCACCGTCCACCGCATAGCCCGTTAGCATGGCGTCCGGTAACCAGCATGCGCTGAGCTGCGAGGTCGGCGTAGCGACTTTGGCCTGGAGTGTCAATGACCGAGTCAAGGCGATGGGCGCCGCCCCAAGGTGGGGACGGCGCCCGTAAGAGGTGAAGGCTTTGAGGTCTGGCCTCATCCTTATCGGGTCGATCACGGGGACCGTCGACGTCGGCCAACCGGCGACATGTCTCGGCCGATCGTCCACGGAGGTCCGGCGTCGACTGGTGCTGTTCGCGCCTGTTGGTGTCAGCCGCTGGTGTCAGAAGACGGCGGGGAGCTTGACACATACCTGAACCTGTCGCCGTTTGTGGCGGGTGACGTGCGCGAAAATCAGGCGTTTCGCCACTCGTCAGTGACGCAGCCGAGCTCTCTCTGTCAAAGTAGGTCGAGTCAGGCATACTGGATGATTCATTGAGTCGAGGGCGGAGAAGGAGTAGTGCCCGGGTGGCCAGCACGAATG
>NZ_JBSGBZ010000135.1:0-4142 GCF_053601495.1 Streptomyces sp. NPDC004721 | reverse complement strand
TCGTTCCAGGGGCTGGTAGCCGACCTCATCAACGACGAGGACGCTGGGCCGTAGGTAGGTGCCGAGCTTGTTGAGGAGCCGTCCGGCGGCTTCGGCGGAGCGGTCCGGCCTCCTCGCCGAGCGGCCGTTCGCGGCGGGGCTGGGGCGGGACCTCGCCGGTGGTGGTCCTGCGGCCCTTGCCGGTGGGCAGGCCGTCCCAGTGCGTCTCCTCAACGACGCGGACCCCGCGGCCGACCGCACGGGGATGCATGGCCAGCAGGGTCTCGCCACTGGCGTCCGAGATGGTCGAGTGCAGCATGACCTGCGACTTCGTGGCCCGGACCTCGACCAGCTGGCGGGGAGGGACCTTGCGGGCGGGCACCGAGTAGAGGTTGCCGCCGAAGGCGACCAGGCAGCCCTTGCCCACCGGCCGCAGATGCCGTTCGGCCACCAGATAGGGGGTGGGCGGCAGCGGCTTGAGGGCCGCGTGGTCGCGGGCCGCCCGTTCGCCGATGACCTCCCGGTGCGTCTTGTGGATCTGGGCCCGCCGCTGCGGCACCCAGGCTGCGAAAGCCGCGTCCATCTCCTCGATGGAAGAGAAGGTCCGGCCGGACAGGACGTGCTCGCGGACGATGAGAACCTGGCGTTCGACGCGGCCTTTGCCGGTGGGCCGGTAGGCGGCCAGGACGTCGATGTCGAAGTCGTAGTGGCCGGCGAAGCCGACCGCTTCCGGATGCAGTGGGACCGCCTCGCCCGGGGCGACGTGCCGGCGCACGACGGTCTTGGTGCGGTCGTAGACGATCGTCATCGGGACCCCGCCGAAGTGGGCGAACGCCCTGCGGTGGCAGTCGAAGAAGGTCTGCAGGTCCTGGCTGGTGGTGAAGCAGCAGAACGGGTCACGCGAGTACGACAGCGTCATGTGGAACGAGTAGACCTTGCCGATGCCCATGTGGGCGAGGATCTTGCCCTCGTCGCCCCAGTCAACCTGGGCCTGGGCGCCGGGGATCACCTCGAACCGACGGTGCATCCCCGCCAGTTCCTTCGGCGTGATGCCGAGTTCCTCGGCGACCCTCGGGCGGGCTTCCTGGACGTAGAGCTTGGTCCGCTGGTAGTTGCCGGTGAACCCGTACTCGCCGGCCAACCGCTCGTGGATCACAGCGGCCTTCATCAGGATCTCTGCCCGCAGCATCGAGTCGACGAACGACCAGCGGCGCGAACTCGTCGATCACCCTCGCCCGCGACCGCCCACTCGGCGACCGGCGAGGAGGCGACATTGGCCCGTCGGGGGACAAGTACTTACTGACCGTCCGCCAGTTGAGTCCGGTCTCCTTGGCGACCTCCGACCGGCTCATGGCCCCGGACTCGACCAGGCCGCGAAAGCGCCGCAGTTCCAGCCAGCGCTGGGGATCCAGGACCACGGACTACCCCTCTCTGCGATCTCGGACAACAGGCAGCAGAGTGCCGAACACCAGCCCTCAGCACATCAAGAACTCTGCACGTTCATCCGTACGCGGCTATGCACGTTCACGTGTACGCCGACATCGAGGAGCGCGTCTGTGACCAGCCTGTTCTCAAGCTCCTGCGGCAGGTCTTGCGGGCTGGGGTGATGGAGGACGGGCAGGTGAGGCGGCCGGTGACCGGGACTCCGCAGGGCGGTGTGATCTCGCCGCTGCTGTGCAATGTCTATCTGCACCGGCTGGACCGGGCATGGGACAGCCGCGACGGGGTTCTGGTCCGTTACGCCGACGATCTGGTCGTGATGTGCTTCTCCCGCAGTCAGGCCGAGCGGGCGCTTGCCCGACTGGTTGAGCTGCTGGGGGAGTTGGGGCTGAGGCCGAAGGAGTCCAAGACGTGGATCGTGCACCTGATGACGGACGGGGAAGGCTTTGACTTCCTCGGGTTTCACCACCGTCAGGTTCGTTCCCGGGGACTGCGCGGACGCCGACGCGTCGACTTCCTGGCCCGCTGGCCCTCGGACAGGGCGATGCAGCACGCCCGCGACCGGATCCGGGAGATCACCGCCCGGCGCCGGCTTCCGCTGCATCCCGAAGCGATCGTGGGGGATGTGAACTTGTTCCTCCGCGGGTGGATGGCGTACTTCCGCTACGGCCACTCCGCCGGCCGCTTCAGCAAGATCGGACGATACGCGAGGGAACGCGTCGCGCACTTCATCAGCAGAAAACACCGGCGCAGCCGGGCCTTCGGCTGGTGGGTGCTGACCGTCTCGTCCCCGAACGAACTCGGCCTGATCAGCCCGTATGGAACCGTCGTTGCACCCAGGGCAGGCAGGCCCTGGCGGGAGAGGCCGAATGCCGTCGGTGAACGGCGTCGGTGAGCCGTGTGCGGGAGAACCGCATGCACGGTTCGAAGCGGCGGGGGCTGGAAACGGAGCGGAAGCACTCCGCCACCGCGCCAGCCCCCGACTCTACATCCTCGGTCTGAGCTGGCCGGCCGGGCACTGTGCTGCGCTCGGCGCTACTGGCAGGGCCCCGGGGAGAGTCCCGTTCGCCCGACTTGACCACGAGCATGAAGGCAGCCCGGACTCAGTACGAGCGTGGCGCTTGTTGATCACGGGGTGGTGGCCAGCACAGACCACTTTCGCGCTGCCCGAGGTCCGACTGCATCTGCGTTGTCGACGACCGCCGCAGGATCAGAGGTCAGCTGACGGCAGGCCGAGGTGGTCGTGCCATGCCCGACGGCCGGCGGGCGTCACGATGAGGGCGCGGGTGGTGCCGACGCGCGTCATCCATCCAGCGGCGAGTGCGTGGGCGCACAGGGCAGCACCTACTGCGCCAGCCAGGTGGGAACGGCGCTCGGTCCAGTCAAGGCATGCGCGCACCGGCGGTCGGCGTGAGCCGCCAGGCACTGTGATACCGGCCTCGGCCAGCCAGAGGGCGCCCTTGCCGGTCAGGCCCGGCTCGGGACCCCACTCCAGCAGTCCGCGCTCGACCATCGCGTCGGTGATCGCCAGCGCGACGGCTCCAGCCAGGTGGTCGTAGCACAGCCGGGCACGGGCCAGTGCCTGCTGTCGGCCGGAGGCCGACAGCGAACGCGGTCGGGCGCTGCGCTGCGGGGCCAGCGCGGCAAGACTCTCGATCAGTTCGACCACCCTGCGGTCGGCCACGCGCACGCAACGGTGGCGTCCGTGCCGCTCCTCGACGAGGAGTCCGCCACTGACGAGCAGGTTCAGGTGAGATGTCGCGGTGGACGGTGCGACTCCGGCGTAACGCGCGAGTTCGTTCGCCGTCCACGCCCGGCCGTCGAGCAGTGCCAGGCAGAAGGCGGCCCTGGTCCCGTCGGCCAACAGCCTGGCCACGCCCGCCAGGTCTACCCCTACGTCCTGACCTGCGCGCTGAATGTCCACGTTGCCCATTGTCGCCGACGTCCCTTCGACGTTCGTCGAAGCGTCCACGTCCTAGCGTCGGCACGTGAGCAGGGCTTGCCGGCCCCGCACCTGCACCCGCCCGCGAGGCCGTGCCGCCTCCGCTTACGTACTGGAGCAACCATGACCGCGTCCGACACGGCTGTCACCGCCTCACCACATCCCGAATTCCGGACGGACCTCGTGGTCACCGACGCCCCCACGGCGGCGGATATCGCGGTGATCTCCGAGGCGCTGGACCGCTTCAACATCGAGCGCACGGGAATCGCCGACCGCAAGCCGCTCGGCGTCCTGGTCCGTGATCCCGATACGCGCCAGGTGGTCGGCGGACTGACCGGGCGTACCTCGCTCGGGCTGTTCTTCCTCGACCTCTTCTACCTGCCGCCTCAGCTGCGAGGCAGCGGGCTGGGAAGAGAGATCCTGCGGCAGGCCGAGGACGAGGCCCACGCCCGCGGCTGCCGCACAGCCGTGCTCTACACGATCACCTTCCAGGCCCCCGGCTTCTACCGGAAACAAGGGTGGAAACTCCTGGGAGAGGTCCCTTGCGATCCGTCGGGCACCAGCCGCGTCTTCATGACCAAAGAACTCACTGCACCGACCGGCCAACCAGTTCGGCCCCGGTAAGGTCGCCGTGCTCGTTGCACCATCATCTGTCCCGTCCGCTCTCCTCTCGCTAGCGCCCCCGCCACAGACCGAATCCGGGACGTCACAGTCCGGGGCAGTAGTGCCGTCCGGGCTGCTCGACGCCCTGGCCCGGGTGCCCGACCCGGGCCAGGGCGTC
>NZ_JBSGBZ010000134.1:0-4354 GCF_053601495.1 Streptomyces sp. NPDC004721 | reverse complement strand
GAGGCCCGTGGGGGCGTGGTAGCCGGCGGCCGGGCTGTCGTCCGCGGCGGCTGCCATTGCGGGGTCGGCTTCCGCGGTCATCGCGGCGGCTGTCAGCCGGCGGCGCCGAGGAGTTGCATGATGCGTCGTCTGCTGAGTGTGGGGCCGCTCGTGTTCAGAGGTTCGTGCTCGTGCTCGTGCTGATCGTGCAGGTCACACACATGGACCTCCGGGAGTGAGGGCGGGGAAGCTTCCCAGGCGCGTGGGCAGGGGTGAAAGAGGGAACCCCACTCGGGCGAGCGCAGCCGACTCCAGCGCGCGGATGATCGGCCGGGTACCGCACACGCGGTACCTTCGCGACTCCCGCAGCGTCCGCGGTAGCCGGATGCGGCATCGGCAGCAGCGGGGTGTCGCAGGACTCCCCCTGTGCAATCCAGTGGGGGAACTTGGCGCGGCTGTAGCCGGACGTCGAACCGTGCCCAGCCACCGTCGTCGCCGGCTTCATCGTGCGGGCCACATGACGGCATCGCGGTCGGCCCCGGCCTGGGCTTCGCGCCTGGCTCGAGGGCGTTGCCGTGCGCGTCGTGCAGCGTGTCCTCGCGCTCGCCACAGCGGTCTGCCACCGCACAGCGGCGACCGCGCCGGGCGGCCGAACGGCTCGGCCCAGCCGGCGCGGGTATGTCATTGCGGGTTTCAGAGCGTGATGTGGGCGGCCATGACGTGCTTGATCCGCATGTAGTCGTCCAGCCCATAGCGGCTGAGGTGGAGTCGACGAGCGCGATCGCGTCCCGTTTGAACTCCGCTGTGTACCGCTTCGTGTACTTGCTTCCAACCTGGTGCTACTTCCTCTGGAACCTCATCTCCCAGTACCGCGTTCTCGTGGCGCAGGACGAGCAACTCGGCGTCTTTTGCCGCATCCCCGCGGAGCAGCAACGATGGCAGGGAGGGCAACTTCCGGGTCACCTTGTACAACAGGGACACGATCATCCGGACGTCCTCCCAGCCGACGAACCGTCACCGCTGCCACCTGCGACGACAATTTTTCGAGCGACACAGGGCTTCAACAACGGCGACGGCCTCGCAAAAGTTCCCCGGTCCCGTCCCCTGTCAACACACCAGCCCCGCCCGGCAATGTGCTCCTGGCGGGGCTGGTCAGCATCGGGGCCGTAAAGATCGGTCGCCCACGCGGCGAAAGGCATTGCAAGGCTTCAGCCGAAAGCCATCTGCGGCTCGATTCCGCGTCGTCGGCGCAAGGGCCAACCCGACCCTATCTGCCTGGACGGTACCTCCGCTCGATGTGACCCTTGAGGTCATCCGGATAGAAGTAGACCGGCCGCAGGTCACCCTTGGCGTAGCGTTCGGCCTGGTCGTCGAAGTGCGGTGAATCGGGGTGTCCGCTCGCGCCGCCCGCCGTCACCGCCCAGGCGCGCAGTCGCGGCCCGAACTCCACTACCGCCACGAAGCTGTTGCCGCTGGTGCCGTAGTAACGCTTCGTTCCCGGGTAGGCCTTCGCTCCGAACGAGGCGAGGGAGCCCCAGCGCGATGAGGCGAAGGGCACCGGGATGCTCGGCTTGGCGTCGCTGAACTGCTGGACGATCGCTGCGTCGTTGCGCTGGTAGCGGTTGATGTCGCCCCAGGGCACCTTCCAGCTGCCGAAGTCCCGTGCCAGTCGCCGTGTCGCGGTCTCGAGCGCGTCGAGTCGCTGCGCGTCACTGGCGCGGTCGGCCATGTAGTCCCACACCGACATTCCTGCGTCCGCCGCCGCCTGGGACGTGAGCGCCCACAGGTCTTCACCCCAGAACACGGCCACCGACGTCGCGGTCGACTCCGCGGCCCACCGGTGGTCCCAGTCACGCAGCAGACCGACCGGGCCGGCCAGCGTCGCCTTCTGTCCGTTGCCCTCGGGCAGTTGGTTCCACGCTGCGACGAGCCCGGGAACGAGCCGCGCGAAAGCCGTCAGGTACGGATCGAACGCGGCCTCGATCAATGTCTGCGGAGTGAAGTCGTCACGCGCGGACAGCACCCGCTCCGCTTGTGGCCCGCGCGGGTTCTCGCCGGCCCTGTCGAAGTACCGTGGGTAGTCGGCCGCGTGGGGACTGTCCGCACCGGCGGCGGTCCACGGCCAGTTGTTCGTGTTGAACGCCCAGCCGTTCTTCGGGTTCACGACGTGCGGCATGCTGTCCAGGCTGTGCAGTCCGTGCCAGTCGGTCGCCGGATCACTGCCGTCGACGGGCCTGCGATAGTCGAAGCGATCGTCTCTCACCGGCATGAACTGCGGCATCAGGAAGGCGATCTCACCCTTGGAGTCCGCGAAGAGCGTGTTGTTCGAGCTGTTCGCCTTCAGGCCCGCCACCCGGAGATAGTCCACGTAGTTTCCCGTCGTGGTACGCAGGAAGCTCTGCGTGAGCGCCTCGACGGGCTTGTTCATCAGCGCACACGCGATCCACTTGCCGTCCGCCTCACGCACGATGGGGCCGTGATGGGTGGCGAACGTGGTGAAGCTGCGCTTGTCCTGTCCGCCCTCCTCGGTACGGAAGGACAAGGTGATCGTCGTCGTTGTGACGGGGCGCAGTTCGTCGCCGTAACGGTAGTAGCGGTTCCCGTCGGCCCCCGTCACGATCGTCTCGGCGAACTCGTCGATGTTGTCGACGCCGCTCGTCGTGTGCATCCACCCCGTGTGCGCGTTGAAGCCCTGGTAGATGAAGAACTGGCCCCAGGTGGCGGCACCGTAGACGTTGAGCCCCTCGCCGCTCGTCACATGCTGTTCCGAGCGGAAGAAGAAGCTGGTGTGCGGGTTGATCAGGAGCAACGCGTGGCCGTCACGCGTGTGGCTCGGCGCGATCGCGAAGCCGTTCGACCCCGTGGGTTCGCGCAGCATCAGCCCGCGTTCCGCGTCGGTCATCGGCACGTCCCGCTTGTCGTAGAAGGCTTCGAGCTGGGTGAGCAGCACCGACTCGATGTCGCCGCCGATGCTGCCCTCCGAGAAGCTCAGCGGCATCCACGGCTCGAACCGGTCGAGCACGCGCGGACGCACCTCGGGGTGTGTGGCGAGGTAGTAGTTGAGCCCATCCGCCCAGGCCTGCATCAACGTGCGCAGCCACGCGGGAGACTTCGCATAGTCCTTCTTCAGCGCCTCCGGGTCGAGGAACAGCCGCTGGCGCAGGTCCTGCCAGATGGCGCTCTCTCCCTCGGCCTCGGCGAGGCGGCCCAGGGCGACGAGGTAGTTTCGTTCGATCCGGTTGAAGTCGTCCTCAGCCTGCGCGTACATCATTCCGAACACCGCGTCGGCATCCGACGTGCCCACGATGTGCGGAACGCCCCAGTCGTCCCGCGTGATCGTCACGTGGGCCGCGTGTCTGTTCCAGCGGGCCTTTTCCGGCAGCGTCTGCGGCGGTGCCGCGAACGCGACTGCGGACGGCACTCCCGCCGCGGCCGCGGCCAGTCCGGCTGCCGTGCCCAGCACACGCCGCCGACTCACTCCCGTCTTGCGCACATGACCCACGAGCTGCTCCACCTTCCATCCGAAAAATCAACGGATCGTGCAGTTCACACGCCCGCGAGGAAGGCGGCCCACGCGCGGGGTCCACTACGCCCTCGGCTATCGGCGCACACACCCGCCACATCACTGCAGCGCCGCCCCTCCACAACGGACACTCGCAACCGTGGACCGCAACCCGACCACCACAACGGCAGCAGCCACACGCGAAGCAACACCACAGCAGCAGACACAGACCTCAGTGCGACCACTCACATCGGCAGTCTTGTCCGCCACACAGCCCACTGACAAGACCGCAATCGACAGTGAACAGAACACCCTCGCGCATCACCCCACCCAGGCACCAACTCCACAACTACTCCAGGTTATTGCGCGGGCGACGACCGGCAGCCCAGCCTGCCCGGACCGCCAACCCCAAGGCGATCGACACGAACTTCACCATGCAGGCCCGCAAAAGCACCACAGCCCAGTCCCAGGTCGCAGCGTTGCCCAGCCTCCCAACGCCTGCCGCACCGAGGGTCCCTGGCGTCACACATCCAGCCGATCGCCCGCGAGCACCAGATACACGGCGACTCGAGTTCGAAAGCTTGGTGATCTCGTAAGGTCAGGCCGCCGCCTGTGACACGCAGGACCTGGAACGCGCTGAACACAGTGACCCCTGAGCGGGTCGCGCCGCCTGCAGTCCGGAGGAGGTACGCGGGCGGCAGGAAGGAGGAAGGGTGAGCGTCACTTCGCCAGGAGTGGTCTTGAGTCGCACAGGTCAATGGGCGCTGAGGGGGCGGAACGGAACCTGTCAAAGGGATCAAGGCAGATAGATCGTTCTAACGTTGTGCCGGGATCAGTGGACCGTCTGGTGCCGGCTTGTTGATCCAGGCCGCT
>NZ_JBSGBZ010000133.1:0-4624 GCF_053601495.1 Streptomyces sp. NPDC004721 | reverse complement strand
TTTGGACGGTCTCTTTGCGGTTGAGATGGGAATGAAATGCCCAAGCGCGCACTGATCACCGGAATTACCGGCCAGGACGGGTCCTATCTGGCGGCTCCAGAACCGCCTGGGCCCGCTGCCGCGGGCCGGGCTGGCTGCGAGGGTGGGGGGTTGCTCGTTCGTGTGGGTTCCAGAGTGGTGGGTGCATCAGGTTGATTCAGCATGTACCGTTGGCGGAAACACGGGACACCCTCCAACCACCTGATGCGGGCCCAGCTGCCCGCGCTTCCGGAAAAGGGAAAACGCATGTGGAGTGCTCAGGACGTGGCGCGGGATCGGGTCCGGCGTCAGGCGAATGGCCTGGACGTCGCCGTCGTTGCGGAAAAGGTCGCGGAGGCCGCTGTCCGTGAGCGGGAGACCGCGGAGCAGTTGAGGGGAAACGGTTCCTTCTACGAGTTCGAGATGGACCGGGAGCGGTTGGCTGCCATCTGGCTGGCCAAACACGCTGAGTGGCAGCGCGTCAGGGACTTGATGACTGCAGCCGGTTGGAGCGTGTACGAGCCAGAACAGGACGCTCAAGGCTCGGTGTGGGCTCGCGAGCGTGAGGAACGGCTTGCCGGTGCTCTTGCGGCACAGGCAGCCGCCTCCGGGGAGCGGCAGGGGGAGGAAGCGGATGAACTGCGAGCGGAGGTCCGGCTGTCCGCCGCGCCCAGCCGGCTGATCCAGACGGTGGCCAGCCGGGCGGGGCTGCGCCCCTCTCAGGTGCTGGCCCAACTTGCCGAGCGGATCGTCGTGGGCGAGGACGGTACAGTGTCCGTCCCGCCCTTCACGCCGTCCTGGTGATTTCCGAAGCAAGTGGAAAAGAAAGCAGAGGAGCAGCGTGGGAATGCTGGGTATTCAGCTTCGCGAACACCAGGTAGCCCAGAAAACGAGTTTCCGTAAGTGGGTAGGATTCCCTGCAAGATCATCTGTGCCGCCTCAGGGGGCGCGGGGCACGATCGTGTCCGCGACCGGATCAGGGAAAACGATCACCGCCGCCGCGTGCGCGCTGGAATGCTTCCCAGGCGGGCGGATCCTCGTGACCGTGCCGACCCTGGACCTGCTCGCGCAGACCGCCCAGGCGTGGCGCCTGGTGGGCCACCGCACCCCGATGGTCGCGGTCTGCTCGCTGGAGAACGACCCAGTACTCAACTCGCTGGAGGTGCGCACCACCACCAACCCCATCCAACTCGCCCTGTGGGCCGGGCACGGACCGATCGTCGTGTTCGCCACGTACGCCTCCCTGGTAGACCGCGAGGACATCGACGCACCCGAAGGCCAGCAGAAGGTTCGCGGGCCGCTGGAAGCCGCGCTGGCAGGCGGGGAACGGCTGTACGGGCAGCAGATGAGCGGTTTCGACCTCGCCATCGTGGACGAAGCCCACTCAACCGCAGGTGATCTTGGGAGGCCGTGGGCGGCGATCCATGACAACCAGCGGATCCCGGCAGACTTCCGGCTATACCTCACCGCGACCCCGCGCATCCTCGCTGCACCCCGGCCTCAGAGGGGCACGGGCGGCCAGGAACTGGAAATCGCGACCATGGCCGACAACCCGAACGGAACATACGGGCCGTGGCTGGCCGAACTCGGACTGAGCGAGGCGATCGAACGCGGCATCCTCGCCGGATTCGAAATCGACGTACTCGAGATCCACGACCCCTCCCCCGCCCTCGAGGAATCCGAGGAGGCGCAGCGAGGCCGGCGCCTGGCGCTGCTACAGACCGCACTTTTGGAGCACGCCGCGGCGCACAACCTCCGTACGGTCATGACCTTCCACCAGAAGGTCGAAGAGGCCGCCGCATTCGCCGAGAAACTGCCCAAGACCGCCGCAGAGCTGTACGCCAACGACACCTCCGACGACGACCTGGCGGCCGCCGACCGGCTCCCCGCGTCGTCGATCGACGCGGAGTTCTACGAGCTGGAGGCCGGCCGCCACGTCCCACCGGACCGCGTCTGGTCGGCATGGCTGTGCGGCGACCACCTCGTCACCGAACGACGCGAAGCCCTGCACCAGTTCGCCAACGGCATCGACGCCGCGGACCGGCGCGTACACCGCGCGTTCCTCGCCAGCTGCCGCGTCCTCGGGGAAGGTGTCGACATCACCGGCGAACGGGGAGTCGAGGCCGTGTGCTTCGCCGACACCCGCGGCTCCCAAGTCGAAATCGTCCAGAACATCGGCCGAGCACTCCGACTCAACCGCGACGGCACCACCAAGATCGCACGCATCATCGTCCCCATCTTCCTCCAACCCGGCGAAGACCCCACCGACATGATCGCCAGCGCCTCGTTCCGCCCCCTCGTAGCCGTCCTCCAAGGCCTGCGCAGCCACGACGAACGACTCGTCGAGCAGCTCGCATCCCGCGCCCTCACCAGCGGGCAGCGCAAGGTACACATCCGGCGCGATGAGGACGGGCAGATCGTCGGGGCCGGCGGCGAGGACCAGGAGCAGGAGGGCGCGGACGCCGCTGCCGAGTCGGCCCTGCTCCACTTCTCCTCCCCCCGGGACGCAGCCACCATCGCCGCCTTCCTGCGCACCCGGATCTACCGACCCGAATCCCTGGTCTGGCTCGAGGGCTACCAAGCCCTCCTCCGCTGGCGAGCCGAGAACCAGATCACCGGCCTGCACGCCGTCCCCTACGACGTTGAGGTCGAAGTGGGCGTGACCAAGGACTTCCCCCTCGGGCGGTGGGTGCACCAGCAACGGAAGGCACTACGGGCCGGGGAACTGGAACCGCGCCGCAAGGAACTGCTCGACCTGCCGGAGGCCGGGATGGTGTGGGAGCCGGGCGAAGAGGCATGGGAGAACAAGCTCGCCGCGCTGCGCTCCTACCGGCACGCGACCGGACACCTCGCACCCCGGCAAAACGCCGTATGGGGCGAAGGGGCGAACCTAGGTACAGGGGCTGACTTGATCCCCGTCGGGCAGCACATGGCCAACCTCCGACGGAAGGGAGCCAAGAACGGCCTAGGCAAGGATCCGGAGCGGGCGGCGGAGCGCGCAAAGCAGCTGGAGGCGATCGACCCGGACTGGAACTGCCCGTGGCCGCTCGACTGGCAACGCCACTACCGCGTCCTCGCCGACCTGGTCGACGCCGACGGCCACCTGCCCGACATCGCACCCGGCGTGCTGATGGACGGTGATGACCTGGGAAAGTGGCTTCAGCGGCAGAAGCAGCCGAGCACCTGGGCACAGCTGTCCACCGAGCAGCAAGAGCGGCTGTCCAGGCTGGGCGTCAAGCCCACTGAGGCGCCGTCTCCGACCCCGGCAGCCGGGCATGCGAAGGGTCCAAGCAAAGCGCAACAGGCGTTCCAACGCGGACTCGCGGCCCTCACACAATGGGTCGAACGAGAAGGCGCTCACCGGCCCGTACCACGCAGCCACGCTGAGAAGATCGTGGTCGCCGGCGAGACGGCGCCGGTAGTCGTAAAGCTCGGCGTATGGGTATCCAACACTCGCGCGAGGCAGGGCAAGCTCACCGCGGAGCAGTTGGACGCCCTGCGGGAGCTGGGCATGGAGTGGGCGTAGCCGGCGGCTGGCCGGTGATGCGCGGCCGAGCCCTCACAGGTGCAGACGCCAGGGGGCACTCAACCCTGCCGTACCGCTGCGAGTTACTGCTCGGGGCGGTCCCGTGCAACGTGCGACCGGGCACGGGACCGCCAAGCCCTGCCGTCCTGTCCGAGCCGGGCACTGAAAACCGTACGAAAACACGCCGCTAAGCGCACCCTCAACAGCACGCAGGAGCAGCCTGCGATACCGCGGGTAGCCCCTCACCCCACCGGTGCGCTGGGAGGTCTGCAGCAGGATCGGCCACCACGGTGGGGGCTACTCGTGTCCGAGCAGACGAGCGATCTCGTCCTCCTCGGCTCGCTGCCTGGCGAACCGCTCCCGCAGCCCGACCTCACCGCTCGGCACGGGCGCCTCCTGCTCCCCTGCGGAAGTGAATACGACCGCATACTCCTCGAAGCCCTCGCTGGCGCCCCATGCCCCTCGCTGCATCGCCTCCTCGTGCCGTTCCCGAGAATCCTCCCGCCCCCGCGCCCATACTTGGACGCGATAAACATGGGACGGATCGAGATCAATGGCCGGCTCGCCCGGCTCGATGCTCTGGCCGAACGCCTCGACCGGTCCGGGGGCGGGTGATGCGACGCCGTTCATGGTGTCGCACGCGTACATCCGACCCCCGTAGACAGGCACATAGGACATTGTGGAGACAAGCCGCCAGTCACCTCCCGGCACCGTCTCCTGGCCGGGTGCAGCGCTGGACAATACGACGGGCACCCTCTGCGCCTGCACACAGGAGACGATCACGATCTGGCCGGGTACGACGATGACCGGGTCCGACGTGGCGAAGTCCACCCGCTCCTCCACGGCGTCGAAACCAGGATCGCGCATCTCACCGATGCTGAAGTGCGAGTACTCCACTTCGACGACCCCCGCACGACTGACATCCACAAACCTCGCTCCTCCGACTCCGCCGGGTGTGTCAATTGATTCAGACACTCCCGCTTACCTTGTTCCTTAACCTCTGGCCTCGAACGACGTCTCGGACGCCCCGCGCATGGCCCTTCTCCTTCTGGACGCCCGCCTGGTGTCGGCCCGTCGGTA
>NZ_JBSGBZ010000132.1:0-4902 GCF_053601495.1 Streptomyces sp. NPDC004721 | reverse complement strand
TGCTCGACGCCCTGGCCCGGGTGCCCGACCCGGGCCAGGGCGTCGAGCAGCCCGGGCCCGGGTGCCCGACTTGCCGAGTGGGTACGCCGCTGTGACCAGGCTGTCCTGGCCCGGCTGGGCTGCCCCTTCGATCCCTTCACCGGCCAGTTCAGGGCGCCGGGCGAACGCACCCTGCGAGCTGTGTTCGCCCGGGTCGACCCTGCGGTACTCACCGCCGCCGGTTTCGCCCGGCTCGCCGCACTCCAGCCCCGCCCGGTGAGCCCGGCCGGCCCGGACGGCACCGTCGAGCGCGAACAGCGCCGCGCCCACCGCATCGCCCTACGCGAGGACCGGCCGCGACCGCGCCGTGCGGCCTTCGCCGAAGACGCCAGCCAGATCCGCCGCCACCGCACCCCCGCCGTCGTGAGCGTCCTGCGCGACCTCGCCCGCGCCACCCTTCACCGCTCCGGCTGGGCCAACATCGCCAGCGGTCGACGAGCGCACACCCACCCAGCAGCCGCCCTCACCCTCCAGGGGATTCCATGATCAAACCGGGCGAACGCGACTCTCCCCGGGGGCCCTGAGGCTACTGGCGGTCGCTCCTCTCCGCCTCTGGCGCGACGGCCGTCGCTGGGAAGGTGCGGCGGACCTCCGCGAAGAGGTGGGGCCAGTCGGTGTCATGAGTGACCGCCGCGGCGAGGAGGGCGTCCAGCGCCGCCTTGAGGGGGTCGGGGGCGGCAGCATCGAAGAGGGCGGCGAAGGCGGCGACTTGGGGCAGGCCGGGGCTTCCGTCGTGGGGGTGAGGAATGCGTGCGTCGGAGAACGCGGCGTCCCGCAGCCGTTGCGGGTCGTCCAGCGGCGGTGAGTAGGGCTCGCCCCGGTTGAGCTCCGCCAGCCCGCGCGCTACCCAGTCGATTTCGCTGAGCCCTGCTGTCTCGCAAGCGCGGTGTGCTGCCCAGCGGGCGAGCGCGCGCTGTTCCTCGGGATCTGCGGCGTCGATCGCGTGCACGAGTGTGGCATCAAGGCCCACGAGGCCCATTGGATAGCCCTGGATTCCGCGGAGCCTGCCTTGGACATCTCGCAGCCGGTCGCTGGGCAGACGACCACCCCACGCGTCCATCTCCCGTCGCAGCGCGGTGCGCTCCTCCTCCTCGCGGGCCTGGCGCTCGGCCTGGGCTTGCTCCTCGGGAGTGGGGCCTGGGGGCTGCTTGCGCGCGTACTCGTGCCAATAGGCGGCGGCTTGGCTGGTCTCCTTGACTACGCGGTCTGGGGCCGGCGGGCTCGGCCAGAATCGCAGCAGATACTCCTCCACCGCGGGTTCGCGCGCATCGCCTACGGCGGTGCGTGCCTCGTCCATGCCCCGGCAGTGGTAGCGGACCCGGTACGTGGTCTCGGAGAGGGGGAGCGGATACCAGCGGCTGTCCCACTCCGCGAGCTCGATCTTGTCCGATACGGGCCGGAACGATACCTCGACGATGTCCTCCCAGAGGTCGGCGTCCAGGGGCGGCTCCGTCTCGTGCATCTCAACGGTGATCGGGACGGAGCCGGTGTGCGTTCCAGTCAGCAGAAAGAGATGGCCTGGCACCGCCCCGCCGCACAGCCCGGCCCGCTGCCCGGCGAAAGAATCTTCGGGGGAGTGGATGCCGTCGCTGCAGACATAGATCTGCCGGTAGGCCACGTGCACTTCGTCGCTGAAGAGTGTTCGCATAGATCAAGCGTGGCGCGTGGGTCTGACAATGAGCGGTTTCCAACAATGGCCACACTTGCACCCAGCGCGCAGCCGGATTCAGCGTCGGGACCACCACCGTCTAGCACGTCAACGTGACCGCAACACCGTCGAGCGACTGATCAACCGTCTGAAGGACTGGCGCGGCACCGCTACACGCTCCGACAAGACACCCGAAAGCTACCTCGCCGGCCTCGAACTCCGCGCCTCGATGATCTGGGTCGGAGATCTCCTGCAATCAGTCGGTTGATCACGACATCACACAGACCCTAGGCCCATTCTCCTGGGACCCAGGTCTCCCACGGACAGGCTCGACAGGCACTTCCCGACCACGGCTTGACACGCCTGATGGAGGTGGGAGGGTGGAGGAGCGGTGGTGCGGTAGTGGTCACCGAAGGCCGAGTGCCTTGCGGAGCGCGGGATTGTTCCGGCGCCTGAGCGGGACAAGCCCGCGTGCCGGTTCCCGTCGCCTGGTCGTCCAGAGTGACCTGTTCCCCCGCGCGGCTCCTGATGCCGGCCATCGTGTGGTGAAGCAATCGAAGGGGAAGCCATGAAGGCTGTTGTCTATGACGGGCCGCGCACCGTCAGTGTGAAGGATGTCCCCGACGCGCGCATCGAACGGCCCACCGATGTGCTGGTGAGGATCACCAGCACCAACATCTGCGGTTCGGATCTGCACATGTATGAGGGCCGCACTGACTTCGAGCAGGGACGGATCTTCGGCCACGAGAACCTGGGGGAGGTGACCGAGGTCGGCGCCGGAGTCGACAGGGTCAGGGTCGGGGATCTGGTCTGCTTGCCGTTCAACATCAGCTGCGGTTTCTGCCGGAACTGCGAGCAGGGGCTGACCGCGTTCTGCCTGACCACTGCCGACAATCCGAAGACGGCTGGTGCCGCCTACGGCTTCGCCGACATGGGCCCGTACAGCGGCGGGCAGGCTGAGCTGCTGCGCGTGCCCTACGGTGACCACAACTGTCTGGTCCTGCC
Source organism: Streptomyces sp. NPDC004721 (assembly GCF_053601495.1). Taxonomy (NCBI): domain Bacteria; kingdom Bacillati; phylum Actinomycetota; class Actinomycetes; order Kitasatosporales; family Streptomycetaceae; genus Streptomyces; species Streptomyces sp. NPDC004721. The sequence goes on along the minus strand of NZ_JBSGBZ010000132.1, from coordinate 2,210 downwards.
GGAAGAGGCCCGGGAGCGGCAGACCGACTACGTGATGCTCTCCGACGTCTTCCCCACCGGTTGGCACTGCACGGAACTCGCCAGGGTACAGCCCGGCGACACCGTGGTGATCTACGGCGCCGGCCCGGTCGGCCTGATGGCCGCACTGTCGGCGAACCTCAAGAGCGCATCCAAGGTCATGGTCGTGGACCGCCACCCAGACCGCCTCGCCCTGGCCGAGCAGATCGGGGCAATTCCCATCGACGACTCCAAGACCTCGCCCGTCGACCAGGTCAACGAGCACACAAACGGACTCGGGGCGGACCGGGGCTGCGAGTGCGTGGGCTACCAGGCCCACGACCCCCAGGGCCATGAACACCCCAACATGACGCTGAACAACCTGGTGGAGTCGGTGAAGTTCACCGGCACCATCGGCGTGGTCGGCATCTTCATCCCCCAGGACCCCGGCAGCCCCGACAAGCTGTACCAGCACGGTGAATTCGCCTTCGACTACGGCCTGTTCTGGTTCAAGGGCCAGTCGGTCGGCAACGGGCAGGCCAACATCAAGGCCTACAACCGCCAGCTGTGCAACCTGATCCAGCAGGGCAAGGCCACACCGTCCTGGATCGTCTCCCACGAGCTCCCGCTGGACCGGGCCCCCGAGGCCTACCAGCACTTCGACGCCCGTGACAACGGATGGACCAAGGTCGTCCTGCACCCCGACGGCGGCGCCCGTTGAACAACGTCACCGGCAACCTGACCGCGGGCAGGCGCGGCAGAACAAGCCAGCGTGCGGCCCCGGCCGAGTACCGGCCCGGGGCCGCCGAGTCACCGTCGGCGCATGGTTAGGTCCGCACCTCGGCCGCCGGTCCGAAGGTCGTGCTCGAGCCCGACCCAAAGGCCGTCTGATCCGATGTAGCCGGTCGGCGCACGGCCAACACCCCTTGGCGTTGGGCGTGCACCCCCGGCGCGCTCGAGCTATCGGGGTGAGCAATTCATGACCGCGAAGCTGTGGCGACGGTTGGCCGCGGAGGCGATCGGCACCGCACTACTGGTGATCTTCGGGGCGGGCTCGTTCGTAGCCGCCTTGGTGGTGGGCAAGGGCCAGCTGGGCTACGCCGCGATAGGGATCATCGGTTTCTCGTTCGCTTTCGTCATCGCCGCTGCCGTCTACGTGTTCGGCCCCATCTCCGGGGCGCACATCAACCCTGCGGTGACCATCGCGCTGGCCGCGATACAACGCTTCCCCTGGAGGGAGGTCGTCCCTTACGTCGTCGCCCAGCTGGGCGGGGCGCTCGGTGGCGGCTTGCTGGTCAACGTGATCTTCGGCTCGTCTGCACTGACTGCCAACGTCTCCGGCGGCACGGTGGTCCAGCCCGGTCATACTTACCTGCAGGCTGGCGTGGCTGAGGCCCTGGGAACCGCACTTCTGTTGTTCACCATCATGGCGTTGGCCGTGGACGCGCGTGCACCGACGGGCTGGGCCGGGCTGATCATCGGCCTGGTGGTGGCCTGCGAAATCATGGTCATCGGCCCCATCAGCAACGGCTCAGTCAACCCTGCGCGCACCTTCGGACCCTACGCGGCCACGACTATCTTCGGTGGCCATACGCCGTGGCAGGAGTTCTGGCTGTACTGGGTCGGTCCAGTGATCGGCGCCGTCGTCGCCGCCGTGGCCTACGTGTTGGTTGCCCAACCCCGACCTTCCACACCGCCGCCCGGACGAACGTCCTAAGCCGAATAGCATCCCAGCATGACGGCCTGTTCCTTTGCCCTGTCCAACCGCGGCTGCCCGCCAACGCTAGATGTGTGCCCCGAGACTGGCCGGGCACGTCTGTCGTATCGCCGGGCTGAGGAGATCTTCGAGGAGAACACCCGGCTGCTGGCCAACCCGCTCGCCTCACCCGAGGACGTCGAGGACCTGGACGGCTGGACCCTGCACCGGCTGCGGCATACCGCGCTCACCCACGACGCGGAGAGCGGCACTTCCACCCCGATGCTGCTGGCCCGCTCCCGCCACGCCTCCGTGCGGTCCCTGGAGCGGTACGCCCGCCCCGGCGTCGACGCCGTCGCCCGGCACGTCGCTGAGCTCGATCCCGCCGCACGTCGCCGGACGTGACCAGGGCGGACAGCGATGCAGCGGTCGTCGCGCCCGCCCCGAGCACGCACGTCGCCGTCTACGCGGCGGGGGTGAGTTCGGCGCGGCCGAACAGCAGGGCGTAGCCGGTGGG
>NZ_JBSGBZ010000131.1:0-5053 GCF_053601495.1 Streptomyces sp. NPDC004721 | reverse complement strand
CAGCCAGGAGCCTCCGTAGCCGGTGATCATGAGAGCGGCACCCGTGAGGGCCAGGCGCGTCCGGACAGCGGTGGCAGCCAGGTCCAGGCGGGCCACGGCCATGCCAGCGATAACGAACGGGATCCACGTCAGGGCCGGGTAGGCGCCGGTGAAGAGCAGCGAGACGATGCCGTCGGCCTCACCGGGCGAGCGGACGCCACTGTTGCCGATCGCCTGCTGCACGAAGTAGAGCACCTGGGGCAGGACGAGGGCCGTTCCCGCGGCCATCGCCGCCAGGGGGCCGGCGCCGATCCGGTACAGCGGCAGTACGAGCAGGAAGTACAGGCCGTAGAAGGCAAGGATCACATCGACCGGAGTGCCACTCATGGTCAGGGCGGTGCCCACGGCCAGAAGGATCACGGCCCGGATCACCACCTTGGCCACTGCCTGGCGCCCGGCCCGCCCCGTCTTCGGCGCCCTGCGCCCGGTGATGAGAACAACGGCGAAGCCCGCCAGGAAGGCGAAGAGCGCGGAGGACCTGCCGTGGGCCAGCTCCATCAGGAAGCCGGTCACGCCCCCTGGTCAGGGTCGGGTCCCACATGAGCCGCGTACATGCCGAATACCGCGAGTCCGCGGGCCAGGTCCAGCCCGATCAGTCGGCCCGTCGGCGCCTTCTTGCTGTCGCGCGCGGGGGCCGGGGCGTTCACCACGGGAGCTGCGACGTCTGAGTACTGCGTCATGCCTTCCAGGTTTGAGCGTGGGCTGATCGCCGGGTGACCGGCAGATGTCCGAGTTGCCCCCGCCATCCGACGAAGGCCCACCTGCCGGGCGCCTGGAGCTGCTGCTCGCGGAGCCGCCCTGGTCATCCGGGGCTTTGGGCTCGGCGCAGCAGTGCAGCAGACATGAACAGCCATCAGCGTTCGAATGTACAGCCGACCGCAGCGAACGGACGGCGAGGCGGCATGTGATCCAGCTCGCGGTCCGCACCGATCTCGGCCGTGAGTTGCGCGTCACCGACGTCGTTCCGCCCACGGCGTAGAGGGCGTCGAAGCAGCAGGCGAGCTCACCGGCGGGCACGGCACCCACGTCAACGAGCATGGTGAACGGAACGGCTCCCCGGTCAGCGGAGCTGGACGAAGGCATCCCGGACGATCGCGCCAGGGGGAGCGATCTGGGGCTGGGTCCCGAGGGCCGGATCAGTCGGTTGGCAACATCGCTTCCAGATCTGCTACCAGGCTTCCAGTTCTGCTACCAGCGACGGACAGTCCTTCGCGGCGCGCACCAGGCGTTCTACGCCGGTCCGCTCGCCCAGCACCTCGGTCAGCTCCTCGAACGCCAACCGGAAGGAAGGCCGGTCGACCGCGCTGAACGCGATCAGTGCTATGACGTTAACCCGGCGGCCGCCCTCGCGTGTGGCACGGCGAAACCGTCGGTGAAAGCGGTCGACGACAGTGCCTCTCGCTCCAGCACACCTCCCAGATACGTCTCATCAATGGCGTCGGTTTCCAGGAGCAGCGCGCCCAGCCTGCGGATCGCCTCTTCTTCTCCATCCGCGTCCAGGTTGCGGACGAAGAGTTCAGGGCGGAGAAAGTCGAGTAGTCGGTGCGGGGCCGAGGCCCGATCGCGGTTGCGGGTGGTGCGGGTGATGGCGGCCCGAACGGACTCGATGTCCTTCCAGGTAGGGAAGACGTTCACCACCACGGGAGCGTCCCGGCCGGACAGGGGCACTGTGGAGATCACCAGATCACCGTCGATATCGTCCACGCCGTCCAGGCGAGTGACCAGCGGTGGGGTGTCCGGCGGGCCTGGGTGGGGTGGTTTTGCGCGGTCGGGCCGGTGCAGGCGCGGCTGTCTGGCCGGGTGTCGGCTCGGCATGCCGGTGCTGGCCGGATGCCTCGCGGGCCGCAGGCGTGGGCAAGCCGACGGCGGCTGTACGGCCTGCCTTGGGGAAGACCGTCTGAGGCCCGGGCCCGGCCCGGTAGGGCCGTTGTCACAGGCGGCGGTTACGTTGCAGCCCAGCACTTACGCGAGCGGGAACCGGGGAGCGGCAATGGTGGTCGAGGTGGGGTACGCGCAGGCGTGGGACCTGGAGGCCCGCGTGGCCTGGCGGCCAATATCCGTGGGGGAGGCCCGTGAGCGGGACGCCGCCGGGCTTCCGTACGTGGTGGTGTACCGGGAGGCGGGCCGGGAGGCTCCGCTGGAGGTCCGACTTGTCTCCTGGCGGGACCACTATGTCGGGCTGTGGGTCTACGACGCTCAGGGCCGCCGTACCTACGACCTGGACATGCGGCTGCTGGATGACCCGGTGCGGCTGCTGCGCCGGTGCACCGTCGGCTGGAACTACATCGGCCCGGAAATGGCGGAATTCGACGAGGCGTGTCCGCGCATCACCGTGGAGCTCTTCCCGGACGGGAGGGGCAGGCGGACTGAGGAGCCCCAGGGCAAGGGCGGGGGCTCGTACGTCACCGTGCCCGGTGTCCGCGACGACGAGCGCTGGACGGACCGGCCTGTCTTCGGGGAGTGGCCGCTGCTCTCGGCCCAGGTCCACGGGCTCACGGAGCCGCCGGTCTTCGAGATCACGGAGGCGGCCGCGGCAGCCGACGACGGTAGCGGGCTCGCGCCCGCCACCTGCTGGCGTCCGCCCCGCCCCGCGCAGCCCGGGCCGATCGGTGAGCTGTTCCGGCCCGGGGTGCGCGTGACCGACGGGTACCACCCCGAGATGACGGTCGTGGAGCCGCGTCGGACCGGAGCCCTGCGCGTCCCCAGCGGGCTGCTGGCCGTCTCCGGCCCTGACAGCGACGACGGCGACGGGCCGCACATCACGGTCCCCGTCCCGCCGGGGGAGTACGTACTGGAGGAGGCGCAGGCCCGCCACACCTACCACTGCGAGTGGCAGGGGAGCGAGGTTACGCGTACGGACACCATGGCCGTCCGCGTGCGCATCAGCGAGAGCCCCGCCGCGACCTGGGAGATGGCCCGCCGCCCCGACGACGACCCCCGCCTGCTCCGGCAGAACGAGATCTTCGGCTTCGACACCGACGGTGCCACCGGCTGCTTCGCCGATGCCGGGGCCTGGGAGCCGCTCCTGGCGCTCTTCGAGAAAGGGCTGATCCAGGGAGACCCGGACCTGGACCCGGACGTGTACGAGGACATCAGCGACTCCATGTACCTGCTGCGCACCCGGGACCAGGCCTCCGGCGGCGAGCTGGCGGCCTTCGCGACGACGGGGGACGGCACCTATCCCGTCTGGGTCGGCCGTTGCGAGGCCGGCGAAGTGGTCGGGATCGTGGTGCTGGTGGAGGGGACGCCCGAGCTCCTCCCAGAGAGCGGAGCCACCGCCGGTGCCTGACGTGACTCAGGCGGAGTCCTGGGACCCGGAGTCCCGTACCGCCGGGCGGGACCTGTCCCGCCCCGATGAGGCGCGGGCGCGGGACACAATCGGCCTCCCGTACGTGGTGACGTGTGCCTGTTCGCGGGTGGCGGGCCGGGTGCGGCTGGAGATGAGTCGGTAGTCGCCGGTGTGCACGAGCATCGTCTTGCCCTGGGTGCCGATGCCGTACGGGAACCGCCATCCCACCTCCGGTTCGGAGGCCGACCTGGACCGGGGCGCCACCAGGGCTTCGGCGTAGTCCCTCGTCGGCAGCACCCTCCTGCACGGAGATCTGTACCCGTTCAACATCATGTTGAGCGCGGACCGTGTCTTCGTCGTCGACCGGCTGCATGCTTGGGTCGGACACTGCGATGTGGCGGATCTGGCCTGACCTGGCAGAACACTGACCTGCGTGTTCGCTTAGCACTGACTGGTGTTCCTCGTGGCCCCCCCTGGCGTGTCTCTCGAACGGGCACGCCAGGGGCACGCTGTCGCGGGTCAGGAATAGGGCAGCAACAAGATTGCGGCGCCTGTCAGTGCTGTGGTCCAGGCATAGAGGCTGCGCGCCGCTGCCGCACCGCGTAGACCAGGTGCACGACCGACATCAGCAGGAAGAGCAGGGCCGCTCCGCCCGACATCACCGCCAGCACGGCCGCCCCGCCGCCGTCGACATCGTCTTCACGCACGGCCACCTGCGGGGCGTCCGCGTGGTAGCGGACGGTCATCCGGGTTCCGACAGAGTGCCTGCCGCCACCGCTGCCCACTGGCAGATCTGCCACCGCGGTCCGACCGTCGGCCTCGAACTCGACCTGGCATCGGCCCAACATGCATGAGCCCCGCGTATGCAGCGTCGCGGCAGTCTGCTCGCCGTCCTGAAAGGAGCGCAGGTGCTGGGCCGCGGCAAGCATGACCAGTGTCGACAGTGCGGCCAACAGCAGCGCGAGACCCAGCAGTAGCACGGCAGAAAAAGGCCGCAGGCTTCCCACGGCCGCGTTCTGGTGCCGCCCGCCCGCAGCACTTGCGTCTGGTATCCCGTCCAAGTCCCTCGCCGCCCGTTTCAATTCCTCTGGACGTGATGGCCCGAGCCTCTCAGGTGCGGCGGCTCACCGTAGCTGCCCCTGTGACCTGGATGGATGCCGAGACTGGTTGTCATCATCTGTCAATTGCCGGATCGCCTCGGACGGCACAGAGACGGCCCCAGGCGGTTGTTGAGAGCCACCGTAGATCCCCAGGGTGGGCAACGGCTGCTGCCAAGTGCCGGCCAGTTCGGTGAGTGCCTCGCGTGCCAACTGGCGCACCTTGAGCCACCCTGCGTCGGCGGTCAGCGCCTCATACGTCCACCTGGAAACCTGCGTCGCCCCGCTCATCGCGTCGAGGATCGCGTCAATGCGTGCGAGGCGCGACTCCATGGCCACGTCGATACGACCAGCCTCGGCGAGGATCGCGATGGCGCTCTGCGCGTTCTCGAAGTCCAACGCCAAGTCGTCGGTTTCGAGTCGGTACTTGTCGAGCCATGTTGTCTGATCACTCGCGGCCACAGCGAGCATCGTGAGTGTCTCGATCAGGTACTTCCACGCGCTTGCTTCGGACAGCCTCTGCTCGCTCATTCCTCTCTCTGTCAAAGTAGGTCGAGTCAGGCATACTGGATGATTCATTGAGTCGAGGGCGGAGAAGGAGTAGTGCCCGGGTGGCCAGCACGAATGA
>NZ_JBSGBZ010000130.1:0-5423 GCF_053601495.1 Streptomyces sp. NPDC004721 | reverse complement strand
GAGCAGGGCGTCCAGGTCACTCGTCACAGATCGATCTTGGACGCCCTGTCCGCGTTCCCAAACGCACCGTCAGCATTCGGAATGACTCGTCTAGCTACCAGTACGATGACAAAGGTCAGGTAACCAAGGAGATCCCGCCCGGTGCGACCGGGACGGATGCCGCCACGCAGGTGATCACCTACTGGTCCGCTACCGGAACCGGTACCTGCATGGGCCGCCCCGAGTGGGCGGACCTTCTCTGTTCCTCCGGTCCTGGCGGTGCCATCACCGGCGGCGGCAGCAACCCCAGTCAACTGGCCACCAGCACCTACGAGTACGACTCCTGGGGCAACACCACGTCGATCACCAACACGGCCAACGGCACCACCCGGACCACCACCACCACCTACGACAGCGCGGGCCGTGTCTCCACCGTCACGGTCACCGGCGGCCTGGGCCAGGTCGTGCCATCCACCACGACCACGTACGACGCTGCCACGGGTCGTGTCCTTTCCATCACCTCGACGTCCGGCGGGACGATCAGCAAGAGCTACGACACGCTCGGGCGCCTCATCTCGTACAAGGACGCCGACGGTGGCACGACCACCACCGAGTACGACCTGCTTGACCGGCCGGTGAAGGTCGCCGACAGTGTGCCTTCCACCCAGACCTACACCTACGACCACAGCGCGGAACCGCGCGGCCTCGCCACGAAGATCACGGACTCCGCCGCCGGCGCCTTTTCGGGGACCTACGATCCCGACGGTGCGCTGGTCGGCGAGAAGCTGCCCGGTGGCTACTCCCTGGAGGTACGCACGGACACCGCGGGTACGCCGGTACAGCGCACCTACACCCGCGACAGCGACGGCGTACTCGTCTACAGCAACAGCGTCACTGAGTCCGTACACGACCAGACCACGCACAACTCAGGCTGGTCCGACCAGAACTACACGTACGACGCAGTGGGCCGCCTGTCCGCGGTCGAGGACACGGCGGATACTGTCTGTACCCGCCGCGCATACACGTTCGACGCCCGCACCAACCGCAAGACACTGAATACAGCAACGGGCGGACCGGGCGGGGACTGTCCGGCCTCGGGCGGTACGACCGTCACCACGACGTATGACTCGGCCGACCGCGTCGCGGGCACCGGTAACGCCTACGACGCCTTCGGCCGGACCACCACCCTGCCGGGCTCCGTCACTGTCGGCTACTTTGCAAATGACATAGCGCGGCAGCTGACGACGGCCACCCAACGGCAAACCTGGAACCTTGACGCTGCACTGCGCTTCCGCCTCTGGACCGTGGAGGACAAGACCTCAGGAACATGGACGCAACTGGGCACCAAGACGAACCACTACGACTGCGACTCCGACAGTCCGCGGTGGATCGTGGAGGATGCCACGACCGGTGCTGTCACGCGCAACGTCTCTGCCCTTGAGGGTGGGCTCGCAGCCACGACCAGCGCTGCTGGCGATACCGTGCTCCAGCTCTCGACGGTCCATGGTGACATCGCGCTGCAACTGCCCCTGGACTCCTCTGTGGCACCAATGGCGCTTGACACGGACGAGTACGGCAACGCGCGGAACGACGGGACGGTACCCCGGTACGGGTGGCTGGGTGTCCGACAGCGGTCCGCGGAGACGGTTACCGGCCAGATGCTCATGGGCATTCGGCTGTACGAGCCGACGACCGGCCGCTTCCTCTCCGTGGATCCGGTCTTCGGTGGTGGCGACAACCGCTATGGATACCCCGGCGACCCCATTAACAAGAACGACCTCGACGGCCGTAAGTGGAAGTGCAAGGCCAAGTGCCAGCTGGCCGGGCGAGGAGCGCATTGCACCGGATTCGTCTGGGGTGCAGGATCGGGAGACAGCGAGAGACAAGCGGCCACCGAAGCCAAGCGAGACGCAGTGCACCAGGCTCCCCGGGGCTGCTACGCCCGGCACTGCAAGCCATACGACTGCACCAAGAACAGGCTCCGTCAGTGGTTGGACAGCAATTACAGTCCGCGCCACATGCACTGGCACAACGTTCCCAACTGGATGCGAAGCGCCAACTACTACTCGGGGGGCGTCCTCTTCCGCAGTGAAGTCTGGAGGGGTACCTCCGGCAGCTTCTGCGGCTGCAGTCCCTGATCCACTGGGCTGACGGGCACTCTGTTGTGTCTGGCCCCTCACATGGCGGTTCCTCTCGGGCGAAACGTCCCGAGAGGAACCGCTGGACTTCATGCCGACGCGGTGCCCATGCCCGGGCCCGCGTCGGCGCAGTACACTCTCCGCTCTCAGAGACGAGGACAACCGTCATGTCCGACCCCACCAAAGATTCCTCGGAGCAGCCCAGGCTCTGGCAGGTGAAGATTGCGCTCATCGCCACGCCGGCTCACCACGAAGAGCTGATGGACCGCCTGGCTGAAGTACTCTGCCCCGATCCCAACCATGAGGGGCCGTGTCCCATCCCTTGGGGCATGCACAGCATCAACGAGGACTCCATGTCCTGTGAGCAGCGAGAGGCACTGCTAACAGAGATCAAGGAAACCAACTGGAATCCGGAAGAGGGCGAAGGGACAGACACCGGAGGGTCCTGGCGACCTGCCTAAACAGGACGGAAATACCTACGCGGTAGCCGAACTCGGCATCACCACTGCCCTGGTCGAGGTCGTCGACACAGCCACCCTGACGACCGGCAGGCGGCCCTGGACCTGTTCGACGCCTTCGGCTCCAAGGAGAAGTCCCTGCACGCCAATATGGGCGGGCACACTGGCGTCCCGCAGTTCCCGGGGGACGCCGCGGCCCGGTTCTTCACCCGGCCTCTGAGCTAGCCGCCGACCACCCCTGCCGTCAGGCGGCGCTGGCCAGGACGCCGCTCATCGAGGACAGTCCCGGCCCTCCTCGATGACGGTGGCCGACCGGCCGGTACCGGCCGGTCGGGGCGACGCTCGGCGCCGGAACACGGCTGCCGTCATTTCCCGTGAGCATCCGGAGGGCCGACGATCACTAAACGCCGCCGGAACCCGCTCGACGTGAACGAAGCCACGCTGACCGCCCGCGCCCGAGGGACCGGCGCCTGAGAGCAACGTGGCCGCGAGACGCGCAGAGGGTCCGTGCCGACTGCCCCGGCACGGACCCTCACATGGCCTCCGACGGGGTTACGCCACCGCCCAGTGGAGTCCGAGGTCGGCGAGGGTCTGGAGCCTGTCGGCGGTGAGCTTGGCGCGCCTGGTCTTCGTGTTCGACAGGAACACCCCTAGCTTCACGGCGTGTTCTTGGCCGTCGACCACGATCGTCTCTACGTGGGTCCGAGGGACGGTCAGGGAGCCGGTGCGGGTTTTGTACTGTGCCAGGGCCGCTACGCCACGCTCGAAGGCCCCCAAGGCTGTCTTGGATGGCTTCGCGAGCGCTTCGGGTTCCGGTGGCGGTGGCAGCGGCGTGACGCCGATGGCTTCCAGGCGTTCGCGCTGCCCCTCTGCCAGGGCCGCCCAGACTTCGGGTTTACGCTGCCGGGCGAGCCACTTCCCGACGTCCATCCCGTGCACGGTGAACCCGGGCAGGACCTCCGCCGGGCCTTCTTCGTCGCGCACGAGTTCACGCAGTGCGGCGTAGTGCCGTTGCCAGTCGGCCGGCCATGACGGGTTCCAGTGCTCGTCGATCGCCTGGAGCGCGGCCTCCCACTCGGGGTGGTCGTCCAGGGCGCCGGGGCGGCGGAGGTTGGACAGCCATTGCCCGATGGGCCGGTCCAGCGCGGTGGCGGTCCGGGGCGCGCACAGCGTCCAGTGCTCCTCGTGGTACGCCTTCGCGGCCTCCAGGTTCTCTTGGAACCGCTCATCGGCCAGGCTCCAGACCATGCCCAGTTTCTCCAGTCGCCGGGCGCGCTTGCCGGTCATCTGCCCGGCTCCGTATGCCCGTCGCTGTTCTGCGACCCACTGTCCCAGGGGGTAGACGCCTTCCTTGTGCCCGTACGGAACCCGGGCGTGCCCCTCACGCTCCGTGTACGCCTTCAGCTTTGCCCAGCCACGCGCCCAGTCTTGCTTCTCCGTGTCGATCACGTTGAAGGACACCCACTCCGCGACCATCACCGGGTCCCTGGGGGCCGCAAATCGCAGCAGCAGACGCGATTCTTCCCCGCCTTCCTCGGGCGCTGCGCCGATGTTCACGAACGGTTGCGCCATGTCCTTCTGCGGCTCCTGCGGGATGGCGAGCAGTTCCACGGCCTCTTCATCGTGAGCCCGCAGGCCCTTTATCTAGGGGTGGGGGAGTTGTGAGGGATGTTTGTTTGGGTTGTCACCTGCGGGAATGGTCGCGGGGGCGGGAGGATTCTCGGGAACGGCACGAGGAGGCGATGCAGCGAGGGGCATGGGGCGCCAGCGAGGGCTTCGAGGAGTATGCGGTCGTATTCACTTCCGCAGGGGAGCAGGAGGCGCCCGTGCCGAGCGGTGAGGTCGGGCTGCGGGAGCGGTTCGCCAGCGGAAGATTTCAAGTCCAGTGAGACGGTCGTGATGCTATGAGGTTTGTGTTGCGGGCTCGAGGCGCTTGGCCGGGTCGTTGATCCACGCCTGCTGGGGTATCCGGGGTGGTCGGGGGCGTCGGCCGAAGCGTTCGGGATGGCGGGCGTATGCGTCGGCGAGGGTGACGGCCCGATGGTCGCGGACCTCCTCGGCGGTGCCGAAGTGCACGCTGGCGGGCGTGTGCCAGCCGATGCCCGAATGCCGGTGTTCGTGGTTGTAGTACGCGATGAACGCCTCGAACCACTCGCGGACATGGGCCAGCGAATCGAACCGCTCGGGGTAGTCGGACATGTACTTCACGGTCTTGAAGTGGGCCTCGCTGTAGGGGTTGTCGTTGGAGACCTTCGGCCTCGAGTGCGACCTTGTCACCCCGAGGTCGATCAGCAGCTGGGAGACCTTCTTGGAGGTCATCGACGTGCCGCGGTCGGCGTGCACGGTCTCGGGCACGATGCCGTTGCGGACGATGGTCTCCCGGATCAACTCCTCGGCCCGTGTGGCTGATTCGGCGGCCTCGACGGTGTGGCCGACGATGTAGCGGCTGAAGATGTCGATGATGACGTAGGCGTGATACCAGACGCCCTTGGCCGGTCCGGCCGCCTTGGTGATGTCCCAGGTGAACACCTGCGAGGGCCCGGTGGCGACCAGCTCGGGCACCGTCTTCGCCGGGTGAGTGGCCTGGCGGCGGCGTTCGCCGGACTGCCCCTTCTCACGCAGGATCCGGTACATCGTGGAGACGGAACAGTGGTAGCGCCCGGCATCCAGCTCGCGGGCCCAGATCTGCGCGGGCGGCAGCTCGGCGTACTCGCCCGAGTTCATCAGCTCCAGGACTGCCGCCCGCTCCTCGGGTGTGAGGGCCGAGGGCTGGACCTGCGGTTTCCTGGGCTTTTGCTCGGGCGGGGGCCGCAGCCGGCGGTAGTGGGTGGCCCGGGAGCGGCCGGTC
>NZ_JBSGBZ010000129.1:0-5483 GCF_053601495.1 Streptomyces sp. NPDC004721 | reverse complement strand
GCGAACGACGCGGGCTGGACGACGTCGACGCGCTCCAGCGTCGGAGCACCCTCCACGCCCCGCAGGACGTCGATCAGGTTCCAGTCCGTGAACTCCCCCAGCGCGGCGGCACACTCGGCGATCCGCTCCGCGAACACCGGCGACTCGCCCAGGAGTTGAGCACCCATGCCCACCCACTGGGAACCCTGACCGGGGAAGACGAAGACCGTGCGGCCGCCGACGTCGGCGACCCCGCGGGCGACGACGCCCGAGGGCCCGTCGGCGGCGACGGCGCGCAGCGCCTCCAGCGGGTCGGTGCCGGCGGGCGGCACGATCACGGCACGGTGCTCGAAGAGGGCGCGGGAGGTGGCGAGGGACAGACCGATGTCGATCGGACGGGCCGCCGGGACGGCGGTCACGAGGTGGGTGAGGAGGCGGTCGGCCTGCTCGCGCAGCGCGGCGGCGCCACGGGCGGACAGGACCCACGGGACGACGCCGGCGGCGACGGGCACGGGCGCCGCGGCGGGCTGCTCGTCGTCGTCGGCGGGGGCGTCGGTCTCCTGCTCCAGGATGACGTGGGCGTTGGTGCCGCTGATGCCGAACGAGGACACGGCGGCCCGGCGTGGACGGCCGGTCTCCGGCCAGTCGGTGTTCTCGCCGAGCAGCCGCACGGTGCCCGGGCTCCAGTCGACGTGGCGGGAGGGCTCGTCGGCGTGCAGGGTCTGCGGCATCACACCGTGGCGCAGCGCCATGACCATCTTGATGATGCTCGCGACACCGGCGGCGGACTGGGTGTGCCCGATGTTCGACTTCACCGAGCCGAGGAGCAGCGCGTCCTCGGCCGTACGGGTGCGGCCGTAGGTGGCGAACAGGGCCTGCGCCTCGATGGGGTCGCCCAGCGGGGTGCCGGTGCCGTGGGCTTCCAGCAGGTCGATCTCGCCGGGGGCGACCCGGGCGTTGGCGAGGGCCTGGCGGATGACGCGCTGCTGGGAGGGGCCGTTGGGGGCGCTGAGGCCGTTGGAGGCGCCGTCCTGGTTGATGGCGGAGCCGCGGACGACGGCGAGCACCGGGTGGCCGTTGCGGCGGGCGTCGGAGAGCCGCTCGACGAGGACGATGCCGACGCCCTCGGCGAGGGTCATGCCGTCGGCGCCGTCGGAGAACGCCTTGCAGCGGCCGTCCTGGGCGAGGGCCCGCTGACGGCTGAACGCCACGAACGCGTTGGGGGTGGTCATGACCGTGGCGCCGCCCGCGACCGCGAGGGTGCTCTCGCCGTTGCGCAGCGACTGGCAGGCCAGGTGCAGCGCGACGAGCGAGGACGAGCACGCGGTGTCGACGGTGACCGCCGGGCCTTCGAGGCCGAAGACGTAGGCGAGGCGGCCGGAGAGCACGCTGGGGCTCGTGCCGGTGACCAGGTGGCCCTCGGCGCCGTCGCCGGCGCCCATTCCGTACTCCTGGTAGCTGGAGCCGATGAAGGTGCCCGTCAGGCTGCCGCGGAGGGTGGCGGGGGTGAGTCCGGCGCGCTCGAAGGCCTCCCAGGTGGTCTCCAGGAGGAGCCGTTGCTGCGGGTCCATGACGAGCGCCTCGCGGGGCGAGATGCCGAAGAACATGGGGTCGAACTCGTCGGCCTCGTGCAGGAAGCCGCCCTGGGTGGAGTAGGTGGTGCCGGGGTGGTCGGGGTCGGGGTCGTAGAGCCCGGCGGTGTTCCAGCCGCGGTTGACCGGGAAGTCGGTGATCGCGTCGGTGCCGGAGAGCACCAGGTCCCACAGCTGCTCCGGGGAGCTGACGCCGCCCGGGTAGCGGCAGCTCATGCCGATGATGGCGATGGGCTCGTCGTCGGCGCCGCCGGTGGCGACAGGGCCCGCGACCTCCAGCACGGAGCCGGCGATCTCGGCCCGCAGGTACTGGGCCAGCTCCAGCGGGGTCGGGTAGTCGAACACCATGGTGCTCGGCAGGCTGAGGCCGGTGGCGGCGCCGAGGTGCTTGCGCAGTTCGACGGCGGTCAGCGAGTCGAAGCCGATGTCGCGGAAGGCACGGCTCTCCGGCACGGCGTCGGCGGCGGCGTGACCCAGCACGGTCGCGGCCTCGGTGCGCACCAGCTCGGTGAGCAGGCGCAGTTGCTCCGGCTCGGGCAGCGAGCGGACCCGCTGGACGGTCTCGGACACCTCGCCGCCGTCGGCGGGGGTGTTCTCGGCGGCCAGGGCGCGGACCTCGGGCAGGTCGCCGATGAGGGCGCTGGGCCGGGCGGAGGTGAACAGCGGGGCGTAGCGGGTCCAGTCGACGTCCGCGACGGCGACGGCGACGTCCTGACGGACGACGGCGCGGCGCAGCTCGGTGAGGGCGGGCGCGGGGTCGAGCAGGCGCAGGCCCTGGCGGCGCAGGGTGCCGGAGACGGCGTCGTTGGCGGCCATGCCGGTGCCGCCCCAGGGACCCCAGGCGATGGAGGTCGCGGCGAGGCCGCGGGCGCGGCGGGCCAGGGCGAGGGCGTCGAGGTAGGCGTTGGCGGCGCCGTACGCGCTCTGGTCGCCGCTTCCCCAGACACCGGCGATGGAGCCGAACAGGATGAAGAAGTCCAGTTCGCGGTCGCCGAGGAGGTCGTCGAGGTGGGCGGCGCCCGCCAGCTTCGCGGCGGTGAGGCCGGCGAACTCGGCGGGCGTCAGTGCGTCCAGCGGGCCGTATTGGCCGACGCCCGCGGTGTGGACGACACCGGTGAGCGGCTGGTCGGCGGGCAGGCCGTCGAGGACGGCGGCGAGGGCGTCGCGGTCGGCGACGTCGCAGGCCACGATGGAGACGCTCGCGCCCAGGTCGGTCAGTTCGGCGCGGAGTTCGGCGGCGCCGGGGGCGTCGGGGCCGCGGCGGCTGGTGAGGACGAGGTGGTCCGCGCCGGAGCGGGCCAGCCAGCGGGCGGTCTCGGCGCCGAGGCCGCCGGTGCCGCCGGTGATCAGGACGCTTCCGGAGGCGGTGAACCGGTCGGCGGACGGCAGCTCGTCGACGGTGTGGCGGACCAGGCGGCGGCCGTGCACGCCGGTGGCGCGCAGGGCGACCTGGTCCTCGCCGTCGGGGGCGTCCTTGACCGCGAGGACTTCGGCGAGGCGCTGTCCGGCGCGGCGGTCGAAGTCGGCCGGGAGGTCGACGAGGCCGCCCCACAGGCGGGGGTGCTCCAGGGCGACACCGCGGCCCATGCCCCAGGCGGTGGCCTGGGCGGGGCGGGTGACCGGGTCGGCGGGGCCGGTGGAGACGGCGCCGCGGGTGGCGGTCCACAGCCGGCCCCGGGCGCCGGTGTCGGCGAGGGCCTGGACGAGGGCGATGGTCAGGGCGAGGCCCTGGGTGAAGCCGGCGGGGCCGCCGGTGGGGCGCTCGTCGAGCGGCAGCACGGACAGCACGTGGACGGTGGTGTCGACGTCCTCGGTGCCGGCGAGGCGGGCGCCGAGGACGGCCCGGTCGGCGCAGTCGGCGTCCAGGACGAGACGGCGGACCCGGGCGCCGTGCGTGCCGAGCGCCTCGGCGAGGCCGTCAAGGAGCTCGGTCTCGTCGTCGGCGGTGGCGTCGGAGGCGACGAGTAGCCAGGTGCCGTCGAGGACGGGCGCGGCGGGCTTGCGCAGCCGGGTCCACTCGACGCGGTAGCGCAGCGTGTCGAGGAGCGCCTTCTCCTGGTTGCCGCGGCGCCAGGAGCTGAGCGCGGGCAGCAGGGAGTCGAGCGGAGTGAGGCTGTCCTCGTCGAGGCCGAGGACGGCGGCGAGTTCGGCTGCGTCGCCGCGCTCGACAGCGGCCCACAGCTTCTGGTCGGCCGGGTCGCCGGCCGAGGAGGGCGCGGCGGAGGGCAGCTGCGGCCAGTAGTGGGCGTGCTGGAAGGCGTAGGTCGGCAGGTCGACTCGACGGGCGCCGGTGCCGGCGAGGTACGCGGTCCAGTCGAGGTCGACGCCGTGGATCTGGAGGCGGGCCGCGGCGGTGGCGGCGGCGGTCTCCTCGGGGCGGCCGGCGCGCAGCAGCGGGACGAGCACCGTGTTGTGATCGTGGCGATCGTGGCGATCGTGGCGATCGTGGCGATCGTCGCGGCCGTCGCCGAGGGTGTCCTCGGCCATGGCGGTCAGCAGTCCGTCGGGGCCGAGTTCGAGGAAGAGGGTGGCACCGGCGTCGCGCAGGGTGCGGACGCAGTCGGCGAACCGGACGGCGTCACGGACGTGACGCACCCAGTAGTCGGCGGTGCGCACCTCGGCGTCGTCGGCCCTGCGGCCCGTCAGGTCGGAGACCAACGGGATGCGGGGGGCGGCGTAGGACAGCGTCTCGGCGACCGTGCGGAACGCGTCGAGCATGGCGTCCATGTGCGGCGAGTGGAAGGCATGGCTCACCCGCAGACGCTTGGTGCGGCGCCCGCGGCCGGAGAACTCGGCGGCCAGCTCCACGGCGGCGTCCTCGTCGCCGGAGACGACGACGGAGGTGGGGCCGTTGACAGCGGCGACGGACAGGCGCTCGCCGAGCAGCGGGGCGACCTCGTCCTCGGTGGCCTGGACCGCGATCATGGCGCCGCCGGACGGCAGCGCCTCCATGAGGGTGGCGCGGGCGGCGACCAGACGGGCGGCGTCCTGAAGGGTGAACACCCCGGCGACGTGCGCGGCGGCGATCTCACCGATGGAGTGACCGGTGACGAAGTCGGCGCGGACGCCCCAGCTCTCGACGAGGCGGTAGAGGGCGACCTCGACGGCGAACAGCGCGGGCTGGGTGAAGCCGGTGCGGTCGAGCAGGGCGGCCTCGTCGGTGCCCTCGGCGGCGAACACGACCTCGCGCAGCGGCCGGTCGAGCAGCGGGTCGAGGGCGGCGCACACCTCGTCGAACGCGGCGGCGAACCGGGGCTGGGTCTCGTACAGTTCGCGGCCCATGGCGGCACGCTGGCTGCCCTGGCCGGAGAACATGACGGCGGTCCGGGCGCGTCCCGCGGCCTCGCCCTCGACGACGGCGGGGTCGGGGCGGCCGGCGGCGAGGGCGCTGAGGGAGGCGAGCAGTCCGTCGCGGTCCCGCGCGATCACCGCGGCGCGGCGCTCGAAGCGGGAGCGGGTGGCGGCCAGGGAGTGGCCGAGGTCGGCGAGGGACGGCTCGGGGTGGTTCTGAAGGTGGGTGAGCAGGCGGGCGGCCTGGGCGCGCAGGGCGTCGCGGGTGCGGCCGGACAGCAGCAGCGGGACGGCTCCGGCGGTGCGCTCGGGGGCGTCCCGGGCGGACGCGGGGAGGGCGGGCGCCTGTTCGAGAACGGTGTGGACGTTGGTGCCGCTGATGCCGAAGGACGAGACGGCGGCACGGCGCGGGCGGCCGGTCTCGGGCCACGCGGTCTGCTCGGTGAGCAGTTCGACCGCGCCCTCGGTCCAGTCGACGTGCGAGGACGGCGCGTCCACGTGCAGGGTGCGCGGGAGCACACCGTGGCGCATCGCCATGACCATCTTGATGACACCGGCGACACCGGCCGCCGCCTGCGTGTGACCGATGTTGGACTTCACCGAACCCAGCAGCAGCGGCTG
>NZ_JBSGBZ010000128.1:0-5585 GCF_053601495.1 Streptomyces sp. NPDC004721 | reverse complement strand
CGCGCGGCGGCGGAGCTCAAGCGGGTAACGGGAAGGTCGTGCCATGACTCGATCCTTTCATGGAATCGAGTCTCCATTCGAACCGGGGCGGTTCATCCATGAGGTAACCCATCCATGATGAGGGGCCTAGCAGCGCGGGTTTGGGGAGTATCTGGCCGGGCTGTTGGCGCCGTGGGAGGCAGTCCAACGGAGCGCTGTGGCAAGGTGTCCGGATGGACCAGCGGGAGCCTACGGCGGGGGCGGACGTGGCCGCTCACCACCGCCCTACCTGACGGTCCCTGTAAGGCGCTCGGGCCCCGCTGTGTGATGGGTCGGGGCGCAATGCGAGCGTGGTGAATATGACCACTGACACACCAGCAGATGTGCGAGTCACCCGGGCATGGAGCCGGATCGTGGAATGGCTGGCCGAGTACGCCCCGCCGTCGTACGCGGCCCTCAAGCCCGGCGCCTCCGACGACGAGATCGTGGCCCTGGAAGAAGCCCTCGGCGTGAGCGTTCCGGAGGAGTTGAAGGCGCTGTGGCGGCTGTCCGCCGGTGAGGACGGCGTAGACGGTTCGGGGCTCATGCTGGGCGGCTGGGCCCTGATGCCGCTCGACGCCGCGATCGAAGTCCACCAGATGCAGATGCGGTTCCAGGAGGAGGGCGGCGAGGACGGCACCGAGGACGAGAACGCCGTGGTGCTGTGGAAGCCATCTTGGATACCGTTCTGCTCCTTCAACCCCGGCGACACCGTCTACGGCCTCTACCTGAACGGTGAGAACGGGGAAGTGTGCCAGTGGACCAGGTTCGGGGAGCGCGAGCGGGAGTACGAGTCGCTGCCCGCCTACCTGGAACTCATGGCGGTCAGCCTGGAAGCCCCCTTGGCTGCGGCCGGCCCGGAAAAGCCCGGCATGATGGGCGGCGCCCTGGTGTGGGGACCCCCTCCTGACGAGGAGCACAGGGACCAGTGGGTGCGCCACCTTGGCCAGGCCCCGCCGCGCCATCCCGCGAAGACTCTCGGCGCGATCCGGGAAGCTCTGCCCGGAGATGAGTGGGAGGAGTTCGACGAGCAGCGCGACGCCCTCGACCTGACCGACCCCGAGGCCGTCGCCGCCTTCCGGGACCACTGGTGGGAGCGTGCCGTGCAGGCCCAGGAGGAACTGGAGGACGACGTTGCCGCTGCGCTGGGCGGGAACATCATGGTCCAGCCCGGCCGCAAGCTGGCGCCGGAGTACGAGGCCACACTGCCGCCCGCCGTCCGCCACCTCCCGCCGTCCCTGGACGACATCCGCGCCACCCTGCGCCACGAGAGCGTCCGCGCACGGTTCAACCGGGAGTTCATGGACGCGATCCCGCCGCACTATCCGGCGCTGCTGCTGCGATGGTGGGACATCGCCCGCCTGATGGCCGACCCTCGCGGCGATCGGGCCGTACGCGCTGTTATCAACGGCCGCCGCGCCTCGGACTAGGGCGTGCCGAAGGGCACTGTCATTGACCTGCGCTGTCTCACGGCCGCCTCACAAATGCAGCCGATATGAAGTCGGCCGTGAGAACGTGCAGCCGAACTTGAGACCCCACACACGGCTGTAGGATCTCGCGGCCCGTGTCACACGGTCACCGCTGTGACCTGGGGCTCTCAAACCTGTCTCACCACGTGTCGAGGTTGATCAGTCTCACGACGGTGGCGGATCTCCAGGGCTGGGCTCGTCACTCGTCTTCGTCGTCGAAGTCGTAGGGCGGGATGGTCCATCGCATCACCATCTCGCCCGCCTCGTCGGCTTCGAGCGTGACTGGATAGACCTGGCCGGCGTCCCGCTCACCGCGGTGCCTGATCGAGTGGTCCCCTTGGTCCCATTCGATGCCAAGCACCTGGCAGCCACCGACCTCGATCGCACCGACGTGGAGCGGATGGTGCCACCCGGCCCGCCGGAAGCGTTGGAAGTCGGTGTGCTTATCGATCGAGACCATGAGGCCCTTGCCGTGGAGGCGGTCGCGCCAGGCGGTGAGTTCGGCCGCGCGTGCGACTGCCTCGGCCAGCGGGAGGTCGAGCCAGCCATGTGGTCCGGCGACGCCGTACTGTGCGATCCGCTCGCCGCCGAACTGCGCGTGTGCAACGTCTTCGTACCGGCCCCAGTAGGTGACGTCGGCGAGCCCGTCGGCCGGCTCGTCCTCCATACCCGTCCACGCGTCCAGCCCCACGGCGTCGCCGATGGCCATGCCGCACCGGTCGACGGGCAGGTCCCCGAGCCGGACCGGCACCGATCGGTCCGCGGTTTCGGGCCATGGGAGTCCGAGGCTGATCTCCAGCGTCGTGATCGTCGGTTCCTCGTCGAACGGGGACGGCGAGGTGCTCGCCCTCACCCTCAACGGCCGGTCGTCAGCGGCCGGGACCGCGACCGCCTCACACAACCACTCACGAAGATGGCCTCCGCCTGACGACGCCGCCGCCTTGGCGCGCTCGGACAGGGGCTGACCCAGTTCCCGCCAGTGGTCGATCCACCCGGCCATGCCGAGCACCAGCACACTGGACGGCGCATTGACGGATCCCAGGTCTACGAAGGTCTCAGGCATGCGCCGATTGTGCCTTCCCAGTACGACAGGGCTCGGTGCGAGGTGTCGGCGCCCGTCGCCGGAGCCTTCGCGCTGCGGCGGCCACCTTGCCAACCGGTTGTCCTGTCGCACCGCGGCGTGGGTAATGAGTGGCTACGTGCTGGGCTACGCCGGTTTCACCCTGCTTGGTGGCCACGCCGCCGATCTGCTGGGCAGGCGGCGGATGTTCCTCACCTGGCTGGGTGTCTTCCTCGTCTTCTCCATGCTGGGCGGCTTCGCGATCGACGGCTGGATGCTGGTCGTGGCCCGGTTCGTCACCGGCGTGGCAGCGGCCTTCATGACCCCCGCCGCCATGTCGATCATCACGACCTCGTATCCGGAGAGGCCGCAGCGCGACAAGGCCCTGCTCATCTTCGCCGGCGTCGGCGCCGGCGGCTTCTCGCTGGGCCTCGTCATCGGCGGGCTGCTGACCGAACTCGGCTGGCGCTGGGTGTTCTTCGCCCCGGTGTTCCTGGCCGGCGCCATCCTGCTCGCAGCGCTCAGGCTGGTACCAGCCGAGGCCCGCCCCGAGCCCGCACAGCCCGGCTACGACCTGGCCGGCGCGGCCAGCGCCGCCGCCGCGATGCTGATGTTCGCCTACGGCATCATCCGGCTCGAGCACCGCAGCGAAGGGCTCGGGCTGACCCTCGGCACGCTCGCCGCCGGGCTGGCACTGGTGGCGGCGTTCATCGTGATCGAGCGGCGCGCCAAAGCGCCGCTCGTCCGGCTGGAGATCTTCCGCAAGGCCACGATGGTGCGGGCAGACCTCGCCGCGCTGCTCTTTCTGGGTGCGTTCTACGGCTTCCAGTTCATCGTCACGCTCTACCTACAGGAGCTGCGTGGCTGGTCCTCCCTACAGACCGCGATCGCGCTCATCGTCATGGGATGCGACGCCGTGCTGGCGCCCACCCTCACCCCGCGTCTAGTGAACCGCTTTGGCAACAGTCGAGTGATCTTCGGCGGCTTCCTACTGGCGATCGTGGCCTACGGCCTCTTCCTGCCGGTGGGGATGGACTGGTCCTACGCGGCGATGTTCCCGGGCCTCCTCCTCTCGGGTATCGCTTCGCCCTCGCCTACGGTCCGCTGACCATCGCGGCGACCGACAGCGTGGCCCAGGAGGAGCAGGGCCTGGCCGGCGGGCTGCTGTACACATTCACCCAGTTCGGCTCGGCAGTCGGGATCTCCGCGGTGACCGCGGTGTACGGGATCGCCGCCGCAGGCGCCGACGGCTCACCGGGCGCGGTGCTGGACGCCTACCGCACCGCACTCATCATCCCGGTGGTCATGGTGCTGCTGGGGGCGGCAGTCTCGGCCCTCGGCCTGCGGCCTGCCGACAGCCGACAAAAGGGCACGGCGCCCGCGGCCCGCGACGAAGCCAGCGGCGGCGTCCCGGGATGAGGCCGACGATGCCTGCCGTGACCGAGTCGGCGTCGGCCTACCCGCCGCCGGTGCAGCCAACCGTCCGTCATCAGAGAAGACGTTGAGCGACAAGCTGATGGCGTGTCGTCGTCGCCCGGTGACATCGATTCGCATCGACATTGATCACGAGAAAGCGTCGCGAGTGACTCCCGGACTCACGTTGAAACGACATCCCGGGAGAGTGACACAACCAACCACCCGACCCACGCCTTCCGACAACACGAAGCAGCAAGCCATGACAGACAGCCTGTTCACCCTCACACCCGAGCAATGGCAGCGCCTTGCCTCCGCCCGCCTGGCCTACACCGACACCGTGAGTCCCTACTACGACGAGACGCTGCAACACGTGACCCAACGCGCTTGCGACAGCGGGGACATCGGCAAAGCCGACATCGGAGCACTGCTGATGTGGAAGCGCCTCAGAGCCGACACCACCTGGGCCGCCGAACTCATGGCCCTCCCGGACGCCGACGTACGCCGCACAACGGCCGCAGCCACAGCAGCCGCCCGGGACACCACTCTCAGCCGCAGCGCAGCAGCGCAAGCCGGCCGAGCAGACCTCGCCCCCCTACCGGGCTTCCGCACCGGCGACGCCCTCGCCTCCGCCGTCCTCACGGCAGCCGCACCGGACCGGATGGCCATCTACGACCGGCGAGCCCACAGTGCACTGCACACCCTCGGCATCACCCTCAGCCACGCACCCGGCCGCTACAGCCGCTACATAAAAGCGATCGACCAGCTCCTGGCAGCCGCCCCAGCCCCGATCCGCGACTGGACCGCACGAGACATGGACACCGCCCTGTACTGGCTCAACCACCCCACCAACACCACAGCCAGCACATAGCAACACTCAACGAGCCTGATCAACACGCAGCAGAACTGACCAAAGCTGACCAACACTCACTCCACCTGACAAAGCGCCAGCTCAGCGCACAGCCCAAGCCGCCGTTCCCTCCTTCACCGAGCCGTAGCAACCCGGCCTGAAGCGCTACCACCAACAGGCACCAAACTGATCAGCCCAGGCCAACCCCATGACCCACTGATCAGAAAGACCGCTCCTGGACAGCGGCGTAACCGCGTTGTAGACCACGAGAGGGTCCGTGCCGAAAACAGTCGGCACGGACCCTCTGCGCGTCTCGCGGCCACGTTGCTCAGGCGCCAGCCCTTCGGGCGCGGGCGGTCAGCGCGTCGCGCAGGATGCTGTCGGGTGTGCGGGCCATGCGCAGCAGCTCACGCACTACTTCGGCCTTGTCCCAGCGGATGCCGGTCTGGGCCCGCAGCTCCAGAATCCATCGGTCGATCTCCAGCGCTTCGCCCGGGTCGAACCGGACTGTCAGCGGGATGGCTCCCTCTGCTTTCGGGGCGGGGCGGGGAGCTGTGTCATACATGGTCATACCCGGTCTAACGAGCCAGCATTACGGCGGGACTTCCGGCGTGCGTTCACCGTACGAGCGAGCACCGACATCCTCCAGCAGGGGCGCGAACTTCACGCTCCTGCGACCTTTCGAGGTAGATGACACCCGCTCTTCAGCGCGACTTGGACTACGGGAGCGGACGCCCGAACGGCCTCCGCGCGCACTCGCCGTGCGCAGAATCAG
>NZ_JBSGBZ010000127.1:0-5831 GCF_053601495.1 Streptomyces sp. NPDC004721 | reverse complement strand
GCGCCGTCCTGGTTGACGGCGGAACCGCGGACGACCGCGAGGATCTCGTGACCGTTGCGGATCGCGTCCGACTGCCGCTCAAGCACCAGCATGCCCACGCCCTCGGACCAGCCGACACCGTCCGCCGAGTCCGAGAACGCCTTGCACCGGCCGTCGGGCGACAGACCCCGCTGGCGGGAGAACTCGACGAAGGTGCCCGGGGTGGAGATGACCGTCACACCGCCGGCCAGGGCGAGCGAGCACTCGCCGGCCCGCAGCGCCTGCGCCGCGAGGTGCATCGCCACCAGCGACGACGAGCACGCGGTGTCGACCGTGACCGCCGGACCCTCGAAGCCGAAGGTGTACGAGACCCGGCCGGAGGCGACGCTGCCCGCGCTGCCCTGGCCCTGGAGGCCCTCGAACTCCTTGCCGCCGAGGATGGACCCGTAGTCGCTGTACATCACACCGGCGAACACACCGGTCGCACTGCCCCGCAGACCGACCGGGTCGATACCGGCCCGCTCGATCGCCTCCCACGACGCCTCCAGCAGCAACCGCTGCTGCGAGTCCGTCGCCAGCGCCTCACGCGGGCTCATCCCGAAGAAGTCGGCGTCGAACTCCGCTGCGTTCTCCAGGAATCCGCCGGAGTGGGTGTACGACGTGCCGAGGTGCTCGGGGTCCGGGTCGTAGACCGACTCGATGTCCCAGCCGCGGTTGGCCGGGAAATCGGTGATGGCGTCCGTGCCTTCGAGGACCAGTCGCCACAGGTCTTCGGGTGAGGCGACGCCGCCCGGGTAGCGGCAGGCCATGCCCACGATGACGATCGGGTCGTCGGTCGTGGCGGGCAGCAGCTTCACAGGGAGCGCCGACTCGGTCTCGGCGCCGAAGAGTTCGTCGCGCAGATGGTTCGCGAGCGTGGCCGCGTTCGGGTAGTCGAAGACCAGCGTCGCGGTCAGGCGCAGTCCGGTGGCCGCGCTCAGCCGGTTGCGGAGCTCGACCGCGGTGAGCGAGTCGAAGCCGACATCCCGGAACTGGGCCGCGGCGTCCACCGACGCGGCGTCGGCGTGTCCGAGGACCAGGGCCGCCTGGGTGCGGACCAGGTCGAGGAGCGCCTCCCGGCGTTCCTCGGCCGTGAGCGCGGTCAGGCGTGCCACCAGCCCGTCGGCGGTGACGGTTCCGCCCGCGACCGTGCGCCGGGTGCGGGTCCGGACGAGACCGCGGAGTACCACGGGCACCTCGCCCTGCGCGGCGAGCGCCACCAGGTCGAGCCGGACCGGGACGACCAGGCCGGTGCCGGTGGTGTCCTCGGCGTCGGCCGCGAGTGCCGCGTCGAAGAGGGCGAAGCCCTGCTCGGCAGCCAGGGGCGGCATCCCGGCCCGCGTCAGCCGTTCGGCCTCGGTGTCGGAGAGGGTTTCCGTCATGCCGCCCGCCTGGTTCCAGGGGCCCCAGGCCAGCGAAAGACCCGGCAGGCCGGCCGTGCGGCGGTGCTCCATGAGCGCGTCCAGGAAGGCGTTGCCGGCCGCGTAGTTGGCCTGGCCGGCGCCGCCGAAGACGCCCGCCACGGACGAGAACACGACGAACGCGTCCAGGTCCAGGCCGCGGGTGGCCTCGTGCAGGTTCCAGGCCGCGTCCGCCTTCGGGCGCAGCACCCGGGCGAGCCGCTCCCCGGTGAGGGAGCCGACGACGCCGTCGTCGAGGACGCCCGCCGTGTGCACGACCGCGGTGAGCGGGTGCTCCGCCGGGACCCCGGCGATCAGGGCGTTCACGGCGTCCGGGTCGGCGACGTCGCAGGCCTGAACGGTCACATCGGCGCCGTGCGCGATGAGTTCGGCGACGAGTTCCGTGGTGCCGGGGGCGTCACCGCCGCGCCTGCTGACCAGCAGCAGGTTGCGGACCCTGTAGGCGTCGACGAGGTGCCGGGCGAACTGGGCGCCGAGGCCGCCGGTGCCGCCGGTGATCAGGACCGTGCCGTCGACCTGCCACGCGGTGGGCGCGGCGGTGTCGGCGGGATGGGCCAGCCGGGCGAGCCGGGCGGCGTGCGGCCGGCCGGCGCGCAGCGCGAGCTGCGGTTCGGCGGAGCCGAGCGCCGCGGCGAGGGCGGCGGCGGACTCGGGGGTCCCGTCCAGGTCGACGAGGCCGAGGACTCCGGGGTTCTCGGTCTGGGCCGAACGGACCAGACCGTGGACGGCCGCGGCGCCGACGTCCCGGGTGTCGACCACGCCACGCGTCACGAGGACGAGGCGGGCGCCGGCGAGCCGGTCGTCGGACAGCCGGCTCTGGACGGTGTCCAGCGCGCCGGCGGTGAGCCGGTGCGCCGCGTCGGAGGCCGGCTCGTCGTCGTGCGAGGCGACACCGAGGACGACCACGTCCGGCGCGGGCCGGTCCGCGGCGACCGTCGCGGCCACCAGGGCGGCGACGTCCGTGTAGGTCTGCACGGTCGTGCCCGCGGCGGCGAGCGCGGCGGCGAGCCCGAGCGGGTCGCCGTCCGTGCCCAGGAGCGCGACGGTCGCGGGGGCCGCCTCGGATCCCTGGGCGGGGGTCCACTCGACGCCGAAGAACGCGTCACGCAGCAGCGTGTCGGTGCCCGTGGTGTCGAGTCCGGTGACGGTCCGGGTGACCAGGGAGCCCACCGAGACGACCGGCGTTCCGGACAGGTCCACGGCGCTGACGGACAGCGTCCGGTCGCCGGTCGGCGTCAGCCGGACGCGGAGCACGGTGGCGCCGGAGGCGTGCAGCGAGACGTCCGTCCAGGAGAACGGCAGTCCGGCCGTGCCGCCGTCGGCGGCCGGGGCCAGCAGCAGGGCGTGCAGCGCGGAGTCGAACAGGGCCGGGTGCAGACCGAAGCCGGCGGCCGTGTTCTCGGTGCCCTCCGGCAGAGCCACCTCGGCGAACCACTCGTCGCCGCGGCGCCAGGCCGCGCGCAGCCCCTGGAAGACCGGTCCGTACGCGAATCCGGCCTCGGCGAACTCCTCGTAGCACCCGTCGGCGTCGACGGCCTCGGCGTCCTCGGGCGGCCACACGGCGGTGTCGAGGACGGCGGGGGCCGGCCGGCTGCCGGCGGGGGCCAGCACACCTGTGGCGTGCTGCGACCAGGCGGTGTCGCCGGTGCCCTCGGGACGTGCGTACACGCCCACGACGCGGCGGCCGGCGGCGTCGGGTGCCTCGACGGCGATCTGGACCTGAACGGCGCCCCGTTCGGGCAGGACCAGCGGCGCGGTGATGGTCAGTTCCTCGACCCGGTCGCTGCCGACCTCGTCGCCGGCGCGAACCACCATCTCCAGCAGGGCCGTGCCCGGCAGCAGGACGGTGCCGTTGACGGCATGGTCGGCGAGCCAGGGGTGGGAGTGCAGTGCCAGGCGGCCGGTGAACAGCACGCCCTCGGCCGCGGCGAGTTCGACGGCGGCGCCGAGCAGCGGGTGCTCGGCGGAGCCGAGACCGGCGGCGCGGACATCACCGCCGAGCGGGGCCGCGGGCCAGAACCACTGGTGCTGGAACGCGTACGTCGGCAGTTCCGCGCGGCCCGCACCGATACCGGCGAACAGGGCGGACCAGTCGAGCCGCAGTCCACCGGTGTGCAGGCGGGCGAGCGCGGCAACCGCGGTGGCCTCCTCGTCACGGTTCTTGTGCAGGACCGGGATGGTGACGGCTTCGTCGCCGGTCAGCGACTCCTGGGCCATCGCGGAGAGGACCCCGTCGGGACCCAGCTCCAGGAACGTGGTCACACCCTGTTCCTCGAGCGTGCTCACCCCGTCGGCGAAGCGGACCGCCTCACGGACGTGGCGCACCCAGTACTCGGGCGAGCACAACTCCTCCGCCGAGGCCAGGGAACCCGTCAGGTTCGACACCACCGGGATCACCGGGGCGGCGTACGACAACCCCTCGGCCACCGCCCGGAACTCGTCCAGCATGGGGTCCATCAGCGGGGAGTGGAACGCGTGCGACACCCGCAGCAGCGTCGCCTTGCGGCCCTCCGCCTCGAACCGCGCCGCGACCTCCAGTACGGCACCTTCCGCACCCGAGACGACCACCGACGTGGGTCCGTTGACGGCGGCGACCGACACCTCATCGCTGAGGTACGGGGCGATCTCGTCCTCGGTGGCCTGGACGGCCACCATCGCGCCACCGGCCGGCAGCGCCTGCATCAGACGACCACGAGCAGCCACCAGGCGGGCCGCGTCCTCCAGGGTGAACACCCCGGCGACGTGCGCCGCGGCTATCTCACCGATCGAATGACCGGCCACGAAGTCCGGTGTCACTCCGAAGGACTCGACGAGGCGGTAGAGGGCGACTTCGACGGCGAACAGTGCGGGCTGAGTCCACCCTGTCTCGTTCAGCAGACTGTCGTCCTCACCCCACATCACCTCCCGCAGCGAACCACCCAACTCGCCATCCAGGACGGCGAGAACGGCATCCAGAGCCTCAGCGAACACCGGGAACCGGCCATACAACTCACGACCCATCCCCAACCGCTGCGAACCCTGACCCGAGAACAGCGCCGCCGAGCGCCCGGTGCGGGCCGGGCCCGACACGGCCGCGGGGTCGGGCTCGCCCACCGCGAGGGCCGCCAGGGCGCGGGCCGCGGTGTCCACGTCGGTGGCGAGGACGACCGCGCGGTGCTCGAACAGCGACCGGGCGGTGACGAGGGAGGAACCGACGTCCACGAGCGGACGGTCGAGGTGTGCCTCCACCGAGGCGAGCAGCTTCGCCGCCTGGCTGCGCAGCGCCTCCGGCGACTTGCCGGACAGCACCCACGGCACGACGGCGGGCTCCACCACGTCCGCTTCCGGTGCCGAAGCGGCGACCACCGTGCCCTGGATCACCTTCGCGGGCTGCTCCAGGATCACGTGGGCGTTCGTACCGCTGATGCCGAAGGACGACACACCCGCACGGCGCACGTGCTCCGTCTCGGGCCACGCGGTCTGCTCGGTGAGCAGCTCCACCGCGCCCTCGGTCCAGTCGACGTGCGAGGACGGCGCGTCCACGTGCAGGGTGCGCGGGAGCACACCGTGTCGCATGGCCATGACCATCTTGATGACACCGGCGACACCGGCCGCCGCCTGCGTGTGACCGATGTTGGACTTCACCGAACCCAGCAGCAGCGGCTGCTCCGGGTCACGGTCACGGCCGTAGGTCGCCAGCAGCGCCTGCGCCTCGATCGGGTCACCCAGCGTCGTACCCGTACCGTGCGCCTCGACCGCGTCGACCTCCTGGGCGGAGAGCCCGCCGCTGGCCAGCGCCTGACGGATCACCCGCTGCTGCGAGGGCCCGTTGGGGGCGGTGAGGCCATTGGAGGCACCGTCCTGGTTGACGGCCGAACCGCGGACGACCGCGAGGATCTCGTGACCGTTGCGGATCGCGTCCGACTGCCGCTCAAGCACCAGCATGCCGACACCCTCGGACCAGCCGACACCGTCCGCCGAGTCCGAGAACGCCTTGCACCGGCCGTCGGGCGACAGACCCCGCTGACGCGCGAAGTCCACGAACACGGCGGGCGTCGACATCACGGTCACACCACCGGCCAGGGCGAGCGAGATCTCCCCCGACCGCAGGGCCTGCATCGCCCAGTGCATCGCCACCAGCGACGACGAGCACGCCGTGTCCACCGTGACCGCCGGACCCTCGAAACCGAAGGCGTACGAGACCCGGCCGGAGGCCACGCTCGGCGAGCTGCCGCTGCCCTGGAAGCCCTCGAACTCCGGGCTGCCCAGCATGGCGCTGTAGTCGCTGTACATCACACCGGCGAACACACCGGTCGCGCTGCCCCGCAGACCGACCGGATCGATACCCGCCCGCTCGATCGCCTCCCACGACGCCTCCAGCAGCAACCGCTGCTGCGAATCCGTCGCCAGCGC
>NZ_JBSGBZ010000126.1:0-6092 GCF_053601495.1 Streptomyces sp. NPDC004721 | reverse complement strand
CCCCGACGGACGCCGCCCTGGCCGCCGACCTGGCGCTGCCGATCGAGGAGCTGGAGCTCACGGTCCGCTCCTACAACTGCCTCAAGCGCGAGGGCATCCACTCCGTGGGTGAGCTCGTCGCCCGCTCCGAGGCCGACCTGCTGGACATCCGCAACTTCGGTGCGAAGTCCATCGACGAGGTCAAGGCGAAGCTGGCCGGCATGGGCCTGGCCCTCAAGGACAGCCCGCCCGGATTCGACCCGACCGCCGCGGCGGACGCGTTCGGCGCCGACGACGACGCGGATGCGGGCTTCGTCGAGACCGAGCAGTACTGAGCTCGGGACCGACTGCCGGTTTCTGGCTGCGGGCTCGCTGTGGCTGGTCGCGCAGTTCCCCGCGCCCCTTTGGGGCGTGGGTCCTCCGGAAGCCATGAAAAGGCGTCCGGATCTCCGACGGGCAAACCCGCTCGCTCGGATACTGACCCCGGTACCTGATACGGCCGGGGCAGACAACTAGGAGAAGAACCATGCCGAAGCCCACCAAGGGTGCCCGTCTGGGCGGCGGCGCCGCGCACGAGAAGCTGCTCCTCGCGAACCTCGCGAAGGCGCTGTTCGAGCACGGCCGCATCACCACCACCGAGGCGAAGGCCCGCCGCCTGCGCCCGTACGCCGAGCGTCTGGTCACCAAGGCGAAGAAGGGCGACCTTCACAACCGCCGCCAGGTGCTCCAGGTCATCACGGACAAGAGCATCGTCCACACGCTCTTCACCGAGATCGGCCCGCGGTACGAGAACCGTCCGGGTGGCTACACCCGCATCACCAAGATCGGCAACCGCCGTGGCGACAACGCGCCCATGGCCGTGATCGAGCTGGTCGAGGCGCTGACGGTGCAGCAGAACGCCGTGGGTGAGGCCGAGGCCGCCACCAAGCGTGCGGTCAAGGAGGCCGAGGAGGCCAAGGTCGAGGAGACCAAGGCGGACGAGGCTCCGGCCGAGGCCACCGAGGCTCCCGCCGAGGAGTCCAAGGACGCCTGAGGCCCTGCCTGACGTCGGAAGCGGGTCCGCCCCTCGGGGCGGGCCCGCTTCCGCGTTTCTTCCGGGGGATCCGCCCTGAGAGGATCTGCACGTGAGTGACGAAGTACAGCCCGGTCATGTCCGCGTCCGTCTCGACCTGTCCTACGACGGCACCGCCTTCCACGGCTGGGCCAAGCAGGCCGGCGGCAGGCGGACCGTGCAGGGGGAGATCGAGGACGCGCTGCGCACGGTCACGCGGTCCGCGGAGACGTACGAGCTGACCGTGGCCGGACGGACCGACGCCGGGGTGCACGCGCGGGGCCAGGTGGCGCACGTGGACCTGCCCGAGCGCGTCTGGCGCGAGCACCACGAGAAGCTGCTCAAGCGGCTCGCCGGGCGGCTGCCCAGGGATGTGCGGGTGTGGGCGCTGCGGCCCGCGCCCAGCGGCTTCAACGCCCGGTTCTCGGCCGTCTGGCGCCGCTACGCCTACCGCGTCACCGACAACCCCGGCGGTGTCGACCCGCTGCTGCGGGGCCATGTCCTGTGGCACGACTGGCCCCTCGACGTCGAGGCCATGAACGAGGCCGCGCGGCGGCTGCTGGGGGAGCACGACTTCGCCGCCTACTGCAAGAAGCGGGAGGGCGCGACCACCATCCGCACGCTCCAGGAACTGAGCCTCGAACGCGGCGGTGACGGCATCATCACGGCCACCGTCCGGGCCGACGCGTTCTGCCACAACATGGTGCGCTCACTCATCGGGGCGCTGCTGTTCGTCGGTGACGGCCACCGTCCGCCGGACTGGCCCGGAAAGGTGCTGGCC
This sequence comes from Streptomyces sp. NPDC004721, assembly GCF_053601495.1. Classification (NCBI taxonomy): domain Bacteria; kingdom Bacillati; phylum Actinomycetota; class Actinomycetes; order Kitasatosporales; family Streptomycetaceae; genus Streptomyces; species Streptomyces sp. NPDC004721. The sequence goes on along the minus strand of NZ_JBSGBZ010000126.1, from coordinate 4,281 downwards.
GCGGGGGTGCGGGACTCCGCCGTGCACGTCGTGCGGCCGCACGGGCTGACCCTTGAGGAGGTCGGCTACCCGGCCGACGAGCTGCTTGCCGCGCGCAGCCGGGAGGCGCGCAACAAGCGGTCCCTGCCGGCGGCCGGCTGCTGCTGAGCGGCGGTCCGCCGGTCCCCTGCGTGTCGCCCGCCGCCGCGTGGCGGCGGGCGGCCGGCTACTGGTTGGCCGCGGCCGACGCCTGGGTCTCGCCGCGCCGGCGGATCTGCTGGAAGGAGAACTCGGCGAGGTCGTCGCCGGCCCGGAAGGCCGCGGTGTCCTTGTTCGTCACGCTCGTGCCGTTGGTGAAGCCGGTGAGGGTGAAGTAGGCGTAGCGGCCGTAGGAGTTGGTCGTGGAGCGGCAGACGGCGCCGTTGCAGAAGGCTTTGACGCCGCTGCCGGACAGCGGCTTGATGATGCTCCTCTTGTCCGTCTCGCTCTTCGCCTTGAGCGCCTGCGCCTCGGTGTCGAAGACCGCGATGCCGACCGTGACCGCGACGCCGCCCTGGCTGTAGGTCACCCGCAGCAGGCGGGTGCAGTCGTTGTCCGTGAGGGCCTTGACGAGCGTGCCCTGGGCGGCCGTGGCGCAGCTCTTGGCGTCGTCCGTGGGCCCCTTCTTGTACACGGTCTCGCCCATGGTCAGCTGGGTGCCCGGGAAGAGCGTGTCCGTGCTGAGGGGGGCCGTGTCCTTCTTCGCGCTGGATATGAAGTCCTTCGGGTCCAGCGGAGGCGGAGCGGTGGTCGGGGCGAAGGACGGCCCCGTGGCGGAGTCGCTCGGCAGGGCGGAGGTGCCGGGCGGCTGGGTGGCCGGCCCGCCCGACGCGTTGTTGTCGCCGTTCGCCGACACCATGGCCATGGCGACGGCCGCGCCGATCCCGACGGTGGCCAGCAGGCCACCGCCGACGAACAGCAGCCGGCGCCTTCTGTTCCGCGCCTCCGAGGCCTCGGCGAGCGCGGCCCAGTCCGGGGTCTGGCCGCTGCCTCCGCTGTTCCGCGACTGCTCAGAATTCGGTTTCCAGGGATCCCACTGGGACTGCGAGCCCCCCTGCCCATAACTCATGGGGCGCATCTTAGACGGGGTCCGAGGGCCCTCCGCGCGCCCGCCGCCGGCCCTCCCGGGGCCTTAGGTGCACGCCGGTACAAAGCGACGCGCCGCCGACGGATACCAGCCGTCGAGCGGCCGGGAATACGGTGCCGGAACCGCCGGGACCCGCGGTCGCACACCGTTTTGACCGTTCCAGGGCGCCACGGGTATCCTGCATCTTCGTTGTGTATTGGCTTGCTCATTCTCACGGGACGGGCCCTTACACCGGTCCACCGGGCCGATGACCAGCGACCAGCACGCGGTTTGCGTCACCGTGGTGCGGTCAGGGCTGTCGTGATCGTCTTCGGTGACCTTGTCAGGACCACCCACTGAAGAAGCGAAGGCTACGAACCGTGCGTACGTACAGCCCCAAGCCCGGCGACATCACGCGCCAGTGGCACGTCATTGACGCCCAGGACGTCGTCCTGGGCCGCCTGGCGTCCACCGCCGCCACCCTCCTGCGGGGCAAGCACAAGCCGATCTACGCGCCGCACGTCGACGCTGGTGACTTCGTCATCATCATCAACGCGGACAAGGTGCACCTCTCCGGCAACAAGCGGACCCAGAAGATGGCGTACCGCCACTCCGGCTACCCGGGTGGTCTGCGCTCCGTCCGTTACGACGAGCTGCTCGACAAGAACCCGGAGAAGGCCATCGAGAAGGCCGTCAAGGGCATGCTCCCCAAGAACTCCCTGGGCCGTCAGATGCTCTCGAAGCTGAAGGTCTACAAGGGTGACCAGCACCCGCACGGCGCCCAGCAGCCGGTGCCGTTCGAGATCACCCAGGTCGCGCAGTAAGTCCGGCCACCCCCTAAGACTGAAGAGAATCTGAGGAGAATCGTGGCCGAGACCACTGCCGAGCAGCCGCTCGAAGAGCTTGACATCGACAGCTACACCACCGAGTCCGAGGTCCCCGTCGAGGGCGAGTACACCTCGGAGTCCATGGCCTCCCGCTTCGGCGAGCCGCAGCCGGCCGCCGGCCTGGGCCGCCGCAAGAACGCCATCGCCCGCGTCCGGATCGTCCCGGGCTCCGGCAAGTGGAAGATCAACGGCCGCACCCTCGAGGACTACTTCCCGAACAAGGTGCACCAGCAGGAAGTCAACGAGCCCTTCAAGGTGCTCGAGCTCGAGGGCCGTTACGACGTCATCGCCCGCATCGCCGGTGGCGGCGTCTCCGGCCAGGCCGGTGCCCTCCGCCTCGGTGTCGCCCGTGCCCTGAACGAGGCCGACGTCGACAACAACCGCGGCGCGCTCAAGAAGGCCGGCTTCCTGCGTCGTGACGACCGTGCGGTCGAGCGCAAGAAGGCCGGTCTGAAGAAGGCCCGCAAGGCCCCGCAGTACAGCAAGCGCTAATCTCAACGGCGCCCCTGCACGTACTCCGAACGCCCCGGCGGCACGCCTATGTGCCTCCGGGGCGTTCGTTTATCGCAAGGCTTCGGCGTATAACGGCACAAGGTGCTCAACGGCTGGTGTGATCGGATGCCCGGAGCGTCGAATGCCATGGACCGGCCCACGGACCGGCCCCTTCTCGAACTGACGCTTCCTCAGGAGGACAAGTGGGACGACTCTTCGGCACGGACGGCGTCCGTGGTGTCGCCAACGCGGACCTGACCGCCGAGCTGGCGCTCGGCCTCTCGGTCGCGGCGGCGCACGTACTGGCCGAGGCGGGCACCTTCGAGGGCCACCGGCCGACGGCCGTGGTCGGGCGGGATCCGCGCGCGTCCGGGGAGTTCCTGGAGGCGGCCGTGGTCGCGGGCCTGGCGAGCGCGGGTGTGGACGTCCTGCGGGTCGGCGTACTGCCGACGCCGGCGGTGGCGTACCTGACCGGGGCGCTCGGCGCCGACCTCGGCGTGATGCTCTCGGCCAGCCACAACGCCATGCCCGACAACGGCATCAAGTTCTTCGCCCGGGGCGGTCACAAGCTCGCCGACGAGCTGGAGGACCGGATCGAGTCCGTCTACGAGGAGCACCGCACCGGCGCGCCCTGGAACCGCCCGACGGGCGCCGGCGTGGGCCGGGTACGCGACTACGACGAGGGCTTCGACGGGTACGTCGGCCACCTCGTCGGCGTCCTGCCGAACCGGCTCGACGGGCTGAAGATCGTGCTCGACGAGGCGCACGGCGCCGCGTCCGGCGTCTCGCCGGAGGCCTTCCGGCGTGCCGGGGCCGAGGTCGTCACCATCGGCGCCGACCCGGACGGCCTCAACATCAACGACGGCTGCGGCTCGACCCACCTCGGCCCGCTCAAGGCCGCCGTCGTCGAGCACGGCGCCGCCCTCGGCATCGCGCACGACGGCGACGCCGACCGCTGCCTGGCCGTGGACCACACGGGCGAGGAGATCGACGGCGACCAGATCCTGTCCGTGCTCGCGCTGGCGATGCGGGAGCGTTCCGCACTGCGCTCCGACACCGTCGTCGCGACCGTGATGTCGAACCTGGGCTTCAAGCTGGCCATGGAGCGCGAGGGCATCCAACTCGTGCAGACCGCCGTCGGTGACCGCTACGTCCTGGAGGAGATGAAGGACAAGGGCTACGCCCTCGGCGGCGAGCAGTCCGGCCACGTCATCATCCTGGACCACGCCACCACCGGCGACGGCACGCTCACCGGCCTGTTGCTGGCCGCCCGGGTCGCAGGGACCGGTCGTACGCTGCGGGACCTGGCCTCCGTGATGGAGCGCCTGCCGCAGGTCCTCATCAACGTCCCCGACGTGGACAAGTCCCGGGTGAAGACCTCCGCCGACCTGGCCGCCGCGGTCGCCGAGGCGGAGCGGGAGCTGGGCGGGACCGGCCGGGTGCTGCTGCGCCCGTCGGGCACCGAGCCGCTGGTCCGGGTGATGGTCGAGGCCGCGGACATCGAGCAGGCCCGCTCGGTGGCGGGCCGCCTGGCTGATTCGGTGAAGTCGGCGCTCGGCTAGTGCCCCGACAGGCTACGTTCGCCCCGTCGCGACGCCCGGCACGCCCTCTCGCCGCACCGGCCGAAAGCCCAAGTACGTCCAGTACGAGGACTTCCGGCCGGCGCGCCGATAGCACGCACCGGACGCCGCTCCTTCACGGGCAAACGTTGCCTGCCGCGGCACTAGTGGTGTGTCGGTGCTTAGTTGTGGTGTGTCTGGTTGGGAGGTTGGTGTCTGGCAGATTCCTTCCCCTTTGCCAGATAGGACTGTTGCCGTG
>NZ_JBSGBZ010000125.1:0-6336 GCF_053601495.1 Streptomyces sp. NPDC004721 | reverse complement strand
TGCCGCCATCTGGCACAACTTCCAGACAGGCCAGGCGGTCAGCCGCTCACTGACCGCCTATGACCACTGACCGTATTCGGACAGACTCGTCTAGGGCTCGAGCAGCGGCACCTGCCCCGACTCGTCGACCGCCCGTTGGTGGCCTCGAATCTGGGCGCCCTCGACTACGGAGACTTGCGCATGTGCACGCATCTGGAGGCGGCTTCATGACGTCCGATCACGCCGACTCGGCGGTGCCGAGCGGGGAGTGTGAACGGGAGCCGTCACACCAGACGCGGTTGCAGTATCAGTACTCCAGCTGTAGATCGCGATCTTCGCAGTGCGCGGCCTGTCGGGCTGCGGCAGCGGCCGGCTTGGGCTTGGTGGCTGCGGCGAGCTGGCGCGTAGGGTGCCGGGGTGATCGCGATTCCAGAGGAGTTCGCACAGAGCACCGTCGACCGTGAGGGGGAGGCCGGGGCGGCGTGGATCGCCGAGCTGCCCGGGATCGTGGAGGAGTTGCTGGGGCGCTGGGGGTGCGTGCCGGATGGTGAGGTCATGCACGGGGGCGTCGGCATCATCGTTCCGGTACGGCGGCGGGCTGAGGAGAGCGCCGTGCTGAAGGTGTCGTTTCCGCATCCCGGCAACGTCCATGAGCCGAATGCCTTCGTTGCGTGGGGCGGGTGCGGCGCCGTCCTGCTGCATGAGCGCGACGACGAGCGGTTCGCGATGCTGCTGGAGCGGGTTCAGCCCTCGACCCTGGCGGAGGTCGAGGACGGCGACGAGGTGATGGCGGTCGCCGGACGGCTCAATCGCCGCCTGGCCATCCCCGCACCACCCGGCCTGCCACGGCTACGTGAGCAGGCCGATGCCTGGGAAGAGCAGCTGCGCAAGGACGCCGAGGAGCTGCCGCATGCACTGCCGCGTCAGGTGCTGGATGCCGCCGTGGCGACCGTTCGGGAGCTGGGTCGGGCCCAGCCGGACACACTCATTCACGGCGACCTCCATGCCCGGAACGTCCTGCGTGCCGGCCGAGAGCCGTGGCTGGCTGTCGACCCCAAGGGATACGTGGGAGATCCTGCCTACGACGGCGGCACATTTCTGAAGTCCCGCGCGCTGACGCTCCTTGCAGTGGATGACCTGCGCAAGGCTGTCCACCGCGTCTTGGACGTCTTCGCCGAGGCCGCGGAGCTCGACCGTGAACGCGTCCAGCGGTGGGCCCAGTTCCATGCCGTCCAGGCTGCGTTCTGGGGCCGCCGCTACGGTTTTCGTATCGCCCGCAGCGGGCCACGGCTGGACTGGCTCACTGAATTTGCCGACCGACTGGCTGAGTTGCTCACCGAACGCTCGTAGAGCGTGATGGTGCTGGCCGGGTCCGGTGGGTGGACGAGTGGGGCCACCGTTGATCATGGTGAGCTGTGTGGACTGACGATGCGATGATGGCCGCAGGTCTCAGCATTGATCCCGCCCGGTGGAGGGAGGCGTTCGCGGCGGCCATGGGCCGCATCGCTGGCCCGTTCGCCCGATACGAACCTCGCCTGCGAGCCGGGCGGCTAATGCTGGGCAGGCCGCCCAGTTCTCGCCCGCAGGCCCGTCAAACCGGATGAGCTCGCCTCACTGCTCGATCGGCAAGAGCGCCGCGAACTGTGAGAAGCGGGCGCGGGCGTGTGGGTGAGGTGGTGTCGATACGGTCCGCCGCGGCGGTCAGGCAGCGCTCTTCTTGCGGCGGCGTGCGCTGCGGGCGAGGGCGTCGACGAGCTGCGCACGGCTCATCTTCGACCAGTACTCTCCCAGTTGGGCACCTCCGTCGTTGCCTCAACCCAGGGCAGAGCCTGTGTGCAGACACGTCTTGGTACTCGAGCAGTTCCGCTGCTGGAGTACCAGGACTTTCGCATCCGGCGACTACTTGAGCGCTACTGCGTCACCGGCCGACACGATCCGGGCCGTCGTCGTCGTGCCAGGGAAGTACCAGCGCCAACTCCCCGCCGCTGTGACGGTCACCTTGGTGCTGAGCTGCCCGGAGCGGCCCGTCTTCACGGTTTTGACCGTACTGTAGTGCGTGGCGCTGGCCTTGCGGTACTGGAGCTTCACGACCTGCCCGGCGAAACCCTGGTACTTCAGGGTCTCCCAGTTCGCCCGCGACAGTTTGCCGGTGATCGTGAGCTTCGCGCCCTTGGCGACCGGCTCGGGGGCCGCGTCCGTCGTCAGCCGCGAGGCGCGCTTCACCTTGTACCGGGCAATATCATCGGAAATCCAGTAGTCGCCGTCGTTGGCCTTGACAGTGGCGTTCACCGTCCAGAGGCCGGCGACCTTGTTGGAATCGATATCGTCACTGTCCGGGATCCAAGCCGGGTCCACCGTCATGGTTGCCGTGCACACCGACGTGGTCGAGGCCTTCTTCCGGCATGTCGTGCCCGTCCAGCTGAAGAAGCCATAACCGTTTGAGCGGTTGAAGGTGCTGACGTGGGTGAGCCCCTTCACCCCTGAGTTGTCCTTAACGGTGATGGCGATCGGGAACGTCACCTTCTTCGCCGTGCCGATCGTGACGTTGGCCCCGCCGTTGACGACGGTCGACACCACCCGGACATCCCCCCGCCCCTCGGCGTGGGCCCCCGTCGCCGCCAGCAGCACCAGGGCGACTGCCCCTCCCGCCGCCACCCAGCCGGTTCTTCGCCCGGAGCGTGTTGTGCCTTTCATAGTCCTCCCCTTGTGAACCGATCACGAAGTCGATCAGTCACAGAGGCTACACACGAGGTCCGCCACTACGCGTTCGCTTTGTCGTGACGTTGTACGTCACCGCTCCACCCGTGGCCGACACCCCACAAGTAGGCACCCGCTCCGCAGTCGGCAGCCCCTCACGAGCGCTTCACCAACCTGACCGCGGCGGCGGTGACCGTCCATGCGGAACTTCGCCGCGGGGTGATCCGCAGAGGCGGCGGATGCTTCGCCAGCTAGGCCATCGGTCGCAACGCTTCCCAGGGCGGCTGCGGTCAAGCCGACGCGTCCATCTCTTCTGCGACAGGAGCCGACTCCCGGATCAGCCGAAGGTGGGACCGGCCGCCCAGGCCGACGCCGCAGCGACCACGCCGGCTGGCGCCAACCAGCCCGCGCCCCAGCCGCGGGCCCCGGCCCCCCGTCAAGGTCACCACGATGCGAGGGAGCGCACCCCCGCCAAGCCGGCCGCCCCCTGACCCCGCTCCCCCAGCCGGGCCGCCCACCCCACCAGGTGGGCGGCCCGGCCCATTACCGCAAGGAGAGCACATGGCCACCGAACCCCAGGCCACCAAGCCCGAACCCCAGATCACGAACTGCCCCGACTATGGCGTCAGTCCCAGCAGCCTCCACCGCGACCGCTGCGACGTCGCCCGGTGCACCGAAAGGCTTCGTCATTGACCTCGGCGCCGACGAGGAGCCCCTGCCCGACCTCAACCGCCTCTACTCCGAGTGCGACTGGGACCCCAAGCAGCAGCGCATGGTCCGCCGCACCACCTGACGTCCTGCGGCCCGGCCGACCGGCCGGGCCGCCCGCCCCTAGAACCAGGAAGGAAGGCACCCATGCCTGCCATACCCCTCGACGGCATCCCTCAGCGCCACATCCCCATCGTTCACACCACCACCAAGAACGAATCGAACGAGCTGCTGCGCAGCGGCAACCTACGCGAGGGCCTGCAAGGCGACGAGTTCCCCTACGCCAGGGACATCGCCGAGGCGTACACCACGTTCGGCGGACGCTGCTGGCTCCTCGCCCGCCAGACCTTCATCACCGACCACCAAGGCCGCACGATCCACAACGTGCGACACGTCTTCACCGACAGCCCGGGACAGCCCTGGTGGTCCCTGCCCATTCGCCCCAGCAAGCGCGCCTACGAGTTCGACTCCACCACCAGCGAGCCCGTCGCTGGCAGCGGACGGCCCTACCCGCAGCCCGTTCTCCCGCGTTAGATTGCCGCCTTCGAAGCCGAACGCTGCGGCCCCTACCGCTACGCTTTCGGCCTGTGCTCCGGCTGCGGCCTCAGAGGCCGCGTCCAACGCCGCTGCGCGGCCGACGACCCCGACCGCTCCCGCGAGTCCCTGCGCACCGCCTACGCCCAGCCCTGGAAGTGGGTGCCCGGCCCGCACGAGTGCGGCTACGCCGGCCAACCCGAGATCCGCCCGAGCATCCTGTACGGGCTGGTCCCGCAGATCAGCCCCTCCGCCACATCGGCCGACATCAGCGACGCTCGCTGATCGCTAGAGCAGGGAAGCAGCTACCGCAAGGGTTCAGCGAGCAGCACTGACATCCAGGGCGTAGCAACTTCCCTCACTGCTCCCATACCGCTGAGGGTTCAAGGGGTAGTTGATTACCTTCGATTCGTGCGGCGCCAGGGTGACCTTTGCCGGGCTGCCATCATTCGCCACGAGCGTTACGCCATCGACTTGCGGCGAAAAGGTCTCCGGCTGGTCCCCATCGTTAACGAAGCGGATTTGCGCAACTCGCGCGGGCAGCATCGCCGCACTTCCCTCGGGTCGGAACAGCTCGGTCTGGGAGCAGTCGATGACCGAGCCGGTCACCTGCTCGGTTCGGTCCACTCCGCCCGCGAACGCGTAAACGACACCTCCGACAGCCAGCGTCAAGCCGACTCCGGCTGCAACCATCAGCCAGGCTGGACGTCTGACTGGAGAAGGCGGGTACGGGGGCATCGGGGGTGCGCCTACACAGCGTTGCTCTTGCGCTGCGGCCCACCCCTCGATGTAGAGGTCGATGCATTCCTCACAAGTTGCTTGCTCTGGCTCTTCGGCTCGCGGTGCTGAACGGTCGATCGGCGCATCACACATGGCGACGACGTCGCCCTTGAGCGCGATGTGCACCACCCTCTCCGCCATCCCTTGTCCCTTTCACATCCGCCTGAGGCGAGCGATCGCACGCACCTGCGAACCGCCTGCCACTAGCACCTTCACAACATCCACCCCCAGCGGGGTAGGGTTTTGCGCCCCTGCCGCGCGGCCGCCGCTGGAACACCTGGGTCCACATCGGCAGCCTCGAAGTCGACCGAGGCCCCGCGACCGTCCTCTACAACGCGATCATCGATCGCCCGATGCCGGTCTTCGACAACAAGCCCCTCTATGTCGGCCACCGCCTCTGGACCCTGCGACCAACCGAGACCGATGTCCAGGCCGACGTCGACGCGACCGCCCCGGCCACCGCCGGCGTCACCAAGCAGCAGCCGGAGCCTCGGGCCGCGATCGAGTCTGCTGCCAAGCCAACGCGACACCTGCAGACCGTCCCTGCGCCCGAGCCGCAGGCCCCGGCCAAGCGCGCCGCCAAGGAGTCCCGCCGTACCAACGCCACCGCCTCGGCCGATGCCAAACCCCATCCGCGCCCACCCGCAAGCGCACCGCTGCCAAGCCCGCCGCCTCCTGACGACCTCGTCCGGCCGCCCGCTCATCCCAGCGGGCGGCACTGGCTGGGCGATGTGGGTGGCAAGGTGCCGCGGCTGCTCACTGACAGTCGCTGGGTGGCCCGCGCCCTGCCCGTACCTCGGCCGGCCGTTGAGCGGCCGGCCGAGTAGACGCCGGAACCCCGCCGCGACGGGGGATTGCGCGGCGGGGTCCAGGGCCAGTGTGGCAGGCGGTCAGACCTTGCAGAAGCCGGACGCGTTGAGGGCGTCGTTGATGGCCTTGCCCTGGGCTTCGGTGGTGGTGACGTCCTTGTAGCTAAAGCGCTGCGAGGCGGCCCAGTCGAGTTTGGTGCCCCTGCCGTTGATGGAGCTGCACTGGTTGCGGGCGGCGTCGATGGCCTTGTCCTCGTAGCGGACGACGTCCGGGGCGGCCTTGGCAAGCGCGTCGAGGAGTTGCTGGCGCTTCTGGCCGGTCGGCTTGGGCGGGATGCCAGCGCCCTTGGAGCTCTCGTCTTTCTGCTTCTGGGGCGGCTCCTTCGCGGCCGTGGCCGAGGGCTCGGAGCTGGCCGGCTTGCTGCTGTCGCTGCTGGTGCTGTCGTCGCACGCGGTCAGAGCGGCAGCGGCGGCCAGCAGGATGACGGCGTACGTGGCGGTGCGGGTCTTCAAGATCTCCCCTGAGGCGTGATGCATGGCTTGCGCGTGTATGACTCGTGAAGGAGTCGTGTGGTTGCAGGGGGCAGGGCGATTTTCCCGGCCGCGTCAGATGAGTCCGAGCCAGCGGGCGACGTTTGCGTACTCCTCCCAGGGATGGTCTATCACCACGCACGCTGTCAGCACCTGACAGTGTGCGGCGCCCAATACCCAGGTCGTTTGCCACTACTGTCAGTGCGTTGTGGCAAACCGGATCTTGTTCGAGTGGCAGCGGGTGATCATCTGGACGGAGGTTCGGGTGCGGTCGCGGGCATGAGAGAACGGGCCCCTT
>NZ_JBSGBZ010000124.1:0-6753 GCF_053601495.1 Streptomyces sp. NPDC004721 | reverse complement strand
GGGCTGACGCGCATTCGACCATGCGTATCCGAACGACAGGTCCAGCGGGTCGAGGGTGCCCTCGGCGGCTGCGTCGATGTGGATCTGCCCGTCCTTCACCAGCGTCGGAGCCGCGCTGACGATGCTGTCACCGGGGCCGAGCTCGACCTTCCGGCCGTGGGTGTCCCGGACGACGTCCTGCAGCTTGATCTTCTTACCGGGCTCCGCGTGGCTCGACAGCCAGTCGGCGGCCGCGCCGATGCCCTGGAGCACCGAGCCGCCGGCCGGGACCGTGCCGCCTCGGGCGCCGACCGAGACCACCCGGTCGGCGGCGTCCAGCACCACCTGGGTGCCGCTGCCGCTGGGCAGTGCGGCCCCGAACTGCGGGGTGAACTTCACCAGGTCGTCGCCGATCCGGCAGGTGAGGTCCTGGCGGGGCTGCTCGGTGGGGGTCGCCCCGGGGCGACCGCAGTTGCGGACCTTGCCCGGTACGCGGTTGATCCCCTGCACCTGGAAGGCGGCGGCCCCCGCCCGCGCGGTGACCGTGGTGGTGAGGTCGGCGATGCGGGCGTTCCGACCGCCGTTCTCCAGGATCAGCGCGGCGCGGCTGCCGGCGGCCATGGACTGCAGCTCACCGTCGTAGGCGGCGACCCCGGCCGAGGTGCCCTGCACGCCGTCGGCGTCGGAGGTGATGAAGAAGCCTGCGTTGACACCGATCAGGGAGCCCAGTCCGGCGGCGACCGACGAAGTCGTCTCACGCTGTGCCACGTTGCCGTGGTGGGTGCCCTCGACCGTGCCCTGGAAGCGGTGCGGGTCGACGACTGCGACGTGGACGCTCTCGCGGTCGGCCGGCTGCTCGGCGTCGTAGCCGGTCCAGTCCACCGCGGTCCGGAACCCGGCCGCGGTGAGTGCCTTGCCCGCGCTCGTCGCCGCGGCCTGGGTCGGATACGAACCCACCCGCAGCCGCCAGCCGATGGCGCCGCGCGGGGTGTCCGCGTAGTCCGGCCACAACACCTCCTCCAACTGCGGCGCGAAGCCGGCGTCGCGCAGCCGCTGCGTGGTGGCCTCGGCCCAGGAGCGGTCACCCACCGGGGCCCAAGAGGCGGCACCGGTCAGCCGGTTGACTGCGGCTGCCTGGACGGTGACGGTCCAGGTCGGCGCGGCGTCCGCATGCCGCAGGACGCCCGTGCGTACCTCGGCCCCGGGTGCGACAGTCTGCGTGGTCCACTGCGCCGTGGAGGAGTCGGCGGCGGCAGCGGCCGTTGCCGGAGCGGCGGCCTGGGCCACTCCGGAGACCGTCCAGGGGGTGACGGCGGTCAGCACGAGGGCGGTGGCCAGCGCCGCTCGAGTGCGCATGCCCCGGCGGGTGCGCCAGGTCCCGCTCCCACGTGTTCCGACTGTGTTGCCCATGGAACCCTCACTCACTCGATGTCCGGGAGGGCCGACTGCGCGCTCGCACCGGCCGATCAACGGACGCAGTCCAGCCGAGCCCGGCGACCTGTTCGGTACGGAGAAGAGACGACACAGGCATACATGCGTGAATGATCGGAGGTGCCGACACCCCGGGAGACGCCGTCACCAGAGCCTTCCTGGCCCGCTGTTCGCTCCTCACACCGCCGAAAGCCGGGGCGCACTCGACTCCCAGGACGGGCACTTCAACTCGGCCGCGATGACGAGGCGCTCGCGTGGCCGGACAGGCGTAAGGCGACGGGTTCGGTGGGTTGGAGCAGGGTGCGGTCGAAGGTGTGCCGGCCGGTCGCGGAGGTCATCTCACGTTGCGAGGGTGTGGGGCCTTCTTCGCCGTAGCGGCAGGAGTTGTCGAGTTCCTGCTCGGTTGGCACCAGTGCAGCGGTGATCGATCACCCTGACTTCGCGGCGGTGGTTTCGCTCTCGCCGCCCAGTCGGTTGATCTCCGGGCTGTACAGGATCCGCTGCTCGATCGCTCCGGGCCGGGTGACGGCGAGCATGGCGCGGCCGATGTGTTCGGTGGTTGTGGTGTGACGGGGGGCGAGGCGGTGCAGCAGCGGGTAGAGCCAGGAGGTGAGGCCGTAGAGGACGCGGTACATCGGGGTCCTGGAGACTGCTCCGTGGCGGGGGCGGATATAGGCGGGGCGGAACATGTACGCGTCCATCGGCATGGCCAGCAGGGCGTTCTCGGTCCGGCCCTTGACACGGCCCCACATGGTCCGGCCGTGTTCGCTGCTGTCGGTGCCCTCTCCCGAGATGTAGGTGAAGGTCAGTCCGGGGTTGGACGCGGACATGGCACGCGCGGCAGCGAGGGTGTAGTCGTAGGTGATGCGGGTGTACTCGACCTCGCCGAGGCCGGAGGAGGAGATGCCGAGACAGTAGAAGCAGGCGTCGCAACCGGCCAGTTGTTCGGAGATGGCGGACAGATCGGTGAAGTCCTGGTGGATGATTTCCCGCAGTTTGGGATGGCTGATGCCCAGCGGGCGGCGGACCACTACCAGCACACGCGTGACGGCGGGGTCGAGGAGACAGGCGCGCAGTACGCCGTGTCCCATCATGCCGGACGCGCCAAAGATGACGACTTTCACAGACAGGCTCCAGGGAGAGGAGGAGGTCAGGTGCGCAGCACCACGGTGGCAGTGACGGCGCTCGCTATCGATGCCGACGCCCATGGCGGGCGTGAGCGGGTGTTGCTCAGGGAGAGCACGAACTCAGGTCACGCAGTTCCCCAGCGGGCAGCGCATAGGAGACGCGCCTGTCCTTCAACGCCTGGGCGATCTGGTCGACCTTTGCCTTGTGCCTGTCGTGGATGGCCTGCGGCAACTCGTTCTCGGGGCGCTCCAGTTGCCGCCAAGCGGTCGGCCACGCGTCAGACAGTCTAAAACCCATGGTTAGGGACCCAGTGACACCGCCCGGGGCCGACGCTTCCGGATGAAGGCAGTCCGGTGGCGTCGGTCCGTTGGAGGTCGTCCCCGAACGGTGCTCTGGGGGTGTCGCCGTCAATCGGTGCCGGCCGTGACCGGCTCCCAGCGGGCGTATTCGTCCATCAGCTCGGCGAAGCGGCCCCGCACCATCTCCAGGCCGGCGGTGGCCACGGCCAGGTGCAGCGGGGGCTCGTCGATGCCCGTGATGTCGGCAACGGCCGCCATGGACTTGACGAGGTCGCCCCTGACCGTCTGCTTGTCGAATCCGGCCATGGATTCGTAAGCGGGCGCGTAGGCAGGGATGGAGGAGGCGGGGAGCTTCGAGTTGGTCGTGAACTGGGTGTTGAAGCCGGCCGGCTCGACCAGGGTGACGCGGATACCCAGCGGGCCGACCTCCGCGGCCAGTCCCTCGGTCAGGTTCTGCACGGCACTCTTGGAAGCGCAGTACACGGACATCGTGGGCAGGCTGACGTGGCCGCCCATGGAGCCGATGTTGAGGATGTGGCCGGAGCCGCGTTCCCGCATGTGCGGGAGTACGGCCTGGATCACCTGGACGACGCCCACGACGTTGGTTTCGAACTGGTCGCGCAGCTGGTCGGGACTGACCTCCTCGACCGTGCCGACCTGCCCGTAGCCGGCGGCGTTGACGAGGGCGTCGATGGCGCCGAAGCGATCGATCGCCTCCCTGACGGCCTGCTCGGTGCTGGCGTGGTCGGTGACATCAAGGCGGGTGATCAGGACGTTGGCGAGGTCGGTGAAGGCCGGGTTGGCCTTAGCGGTGTCACGCATGGTGGCCACGACATTCCAGCCGCGCTTGGCGTACTCGAAGGTGATCGCCTCGCCCATGCCGGTCGCGGCGCCGGTGATCAGGACAGTCTTGCTCATGATGCTCTCTCTCGGAGGTGCGGCCTCCAGCCGCACTAATCAGGAACAACAAATACTGTATAGCATGCTCATCCTGTACAGTGTGCCTATGTCAACACCCCGGGGAGACGCCCAGCGCCGCGAGCAGGTGCTTGCAGCGGCGCTGACTGTTTTCGCCACCTTCGGCTACCGCAAGACGTCGATGGACGCAGTGGCCCGGGCCGCGGACATCTCCCGCCCGGGGCTGTACTTCCTTTTCTCCAGCAAGGAGGAGTTGTTCCGCGAGACCATGCGGCAGGAGTTGGACCGTGCCCTGGGCGACGTCCGTGCGGCGCTGACCGCACCGGACGTGGACCTCAACGCTCGTCTGGTGGCCGCACTCGATGCCCATCTGGGCCGCTACGTCGGTACGCACCTCAACGAGGGCGTCGACGACCTGCTGGAGCAGGGCACAGCAAAGCTCGACAGCATGTACGACGACTACCGGGGTGCCTTCCACGACGCGCTCGCCGAGGCGATTGCCGCCTCTGGCCGGCCCGCTGACAAAGTCGCGCCGCGCCAGATCGCCGAAGTCTTGGCCGCAGCCGGCGAGGGTTGGAAGCACCGCGTTGCCGACCGTCCGGAATTCGTCGACAAGCTCAGCTTGGCCGTCAATGTCGCGCTGCGGCCATAGGCCATACAGCCCGACGTCGAGCGCCACGGTGGCTGGGCCTCGCGGCGACACCGGCAACGGAGGTGCGACGCAAAGTGCCGGCTCACGCAGCCGCTCGGTGAGCTCGGGGCCGCGTCGCTTCTGGGTGCGCACCGGGAAGAAGCCGACAGCAACACCTGGGCTTTCGCGGGCGCTTGAGCCCATCGGGCTCGTCAAGCGGCCCAGGGTCTGTCGTCGAATGATTTCGGCTGGTGAATCACGGTCGGGTGATATGCCGCCATGAACTGCCCGATGCAGAGTGGGAGCTCGTCCGGTCGCCCGCCCCACGCGCCGGTGTGGAGTGCCGACCGAGCCGCCATGGGGCGGGGTGACCACGACCCCGACCATGAGGCCGACCACGCCTCCGCCCGCGCCCAGCCTCGACCACGGCTGGTCAGCTGGTTTCTTTCCAGAGGTGCGGTGATGGGAGCGGAGCCCGCGTAGGCCTTCGGGCCGCGGGCGTCGGCAGACCGGTGCCGGTCGTTCCCTGGCCGGAGCAACCCTGGAGCAAGGGCCACTGCCAGTGTCGGCCGAGAGCGTCGAGTCATGTCACGACGGAGGCGGGTGAGG
Organism: Streptomyces sp. NPDC004721; assembly: GCF_053601495.1. Classification (NCBI taxonomy): domain Bacteria; kingdom Bacillati; phylum Actinomycetota; class Actinomycetes; order Kitasatosporales; family Streptomycetaceae; genus Streptomyces; species Streptomyces sp. NPDC004721. The sequence goes on along the minus strand of NZ_JBSGBZ010000124.1, from coordinate 1,758 downwards.
CGGGGCGGGGCTGGCTGTCGCGTCGGCCGGTTCAGGTGCCGGGCCGCCCCGCGGAGGCCCAGGCGGCGTATTCCTGGCGGACGTAGCGGCGGCAGTTGGGGCCGAGCGTGATCGTGTCGGGTCGGCACGGCCCGGCCACCAGGTCGGGACGGCGGCGGTCGTGCCGCAGGAGTTGTTCGGCGGTCTGTGCGGCGGCGCCGGCCGGACCGGGGCCAGGGCTTTCCAGGGCCATACGGTCCATGAGGGCTGCCCGGCGCAGCAGCCAGGCGCGTTCGGCGACCGCGGCGTCGACCGGCCGGCCGGTGACGGTCCTGGCCTGGCGGCCGTCGCGCTCGGCTCCGAGGGCTAGCAACTGGTGCATTTCGCGGCGCAGGTCGGGCGCGTTCGCGTACACCTCGTGCGGGGGCGGGGCGTCGACGTCCTCGCCGGTGTTCGGGGTGACGTCCTCCCCCGATACGGCGGGGCGGGCGCCACAGCGTGTGCACAGCACGGTGTCGTGGTCCAGATCGCCGCGGTCCAGGTTGCCATGGTCGAGGGCCGGTGGGTTCGCCAGGGACCGCACGGGCCCCCGGACCGGGGCTGGACAGACATCGATGGGGCACGGCTTGTGGGTCGCGAGGGCCCACTCGCGGGGGTCGTCGGGTGAGCCTGCGCCGAGGCGGCCGCCGGTGGCCGGCAGCCGACGCATTGCCACGGTCCCGGGCCCGGCAAGGGGCGGCGGCTCGCACGGAAATCCGGGGCTGGTCATGCCGAGCACCTCAGGCAGGCGTGGACTTCGCGGCCGCTGCGCGTCTGGTGGACCTTGGTCGACTGCGCGAGGTACTGGACGATGCCGGTGCCGCGGCCGTGCTCGTCCGGGGCGATGTCGGGGCGACGGCGTTCCACGGCCGTTCCGGAGTCACTGACCACGATGTTCAGGGTGCCGTGGTCGAGGACGAGCCGCAGGGTCATGTGCTCGCGGCCGTACTGGGCGGCGTTGGCTGCGAGTTCGTCGACGATGAGAACGGCGGACTCGCGCTCGCTCTCGGGAACACACCAGGTCTCCAGCAGATCGGCCGCGAGGTGACGGGCGGCGCAGACGTGCGCCTCCTGCGCGGGCAGGGCGAGCAGTGCCTCGTGGCGGCAACGCCGGGAGATCGGTGGGCGCGGGCGGGGGGAATCGGTTACGAACATGGTCTTCTGACTCTTCTGTGCATGTGCGGAGACCGGAACGTGGAGACTGCCAACGCGTTCGAAGGGCGGTCGGTATGCCGGATCCTGCATCGGAGCGTTCATTCAGTTCCACGGACGGCGCATGCCGAACGGTTCGAGCAATTCGCTCCTTTTACTCCACTTACTCCACTTCTTGCTGGTCAGGTCAAGACCGGAGAGCGTGCACGCCCCGGCTGCGCGCTCACGCGTCAAGTCGGCCAAGGGCTGGCCTTCTTCGCGGGAATCGACGGCGAGGGCGACTGGTCCCACTGGTTCGGCAACCGCAGAAGGGGAGCGGGCCGGAGTCCCGTGGACGACCGTGGTCCGGTGCGCCAGAAGTCCGCCCGACGCAGGGTCGGGCGGACCCCTGGCGATCTCACGCCCGGATCGTGACCATCTTCTGACCGTTGCCGGCGACGATCTCGAAGTGCTCGATGGCGCCCGGAGACATGGGGACCGCCCCGGGGACCGTGGTGCCGGGAGGGTACTCGCCTGCCCGCCAGGTGGCGCCGTCCGCCCTGACCCCGCCGGCTCCGACCGCCTGCAGCCGGCAGGTGATCCCGGCGG
>NZ_JBSGBZ010000123.1:0-6878 GCF_053601495.1 Streptomyces sp. NPDC004721 | reverse complement strand
GGACCTTAGACAAGCCTCATCGTTGCAGCTCAGAAGGCACTTTCGCTTTTCCGATCATGATCCGGACGCGACCCCGGATGAAACGCGCAGGCTAGTGTCCCTTTCCTCGTCGGTGAGCAGTCCGATGCCCGGGTAGTGCTTGCGCTGGTTGGACAGGATCATCTCCTTGGGCGAGGCCAGCCCGACCAGTTCCCGGGTGCGGGCAGCGAAGGCGCGTGAGGAGATGACTGGTGCGCCTTCATTCTGGCACCACGTTTTGTAGGCGGCGTAGAGGGCTGTCTGCTCGGCGCGCAGGTCAGGGGCGAGGTGGCAGCGTTCTTCGTAGAAGCGGCCGGTGTGGTCCTCGGTTTCTGCGTAGGCGGTGGTGGCGATGCGGACGCGTTCGGGGCCGGTGAGGTGGCGGTCGCCGGCGAGGTAGCGGCGGGCTCCGTCGATGAGCCAGCTGAGGATGCCGGGGCCTTCCTCGGTGACGAGGATGTCCGCCAAGTTGTCGATCTTGCGGTGGTCGGGGACGACGCGTTCGAAGGGGATCAGGCGCATGCGGCGCCAGAACGCGAAGCCGCCGGTGCCGACCTCGGGACGGTGGTTACCCAGCAGCCAAAGCTTGTGCGTGGGTTCGAAGCTGAAGAAGTCCTGCCGCATGCGGCGGGCCTTGATACGGTCACCGCCCGTCAGGAGCTTGACGCGGGCTTCATCGAACTTGTCGCCGGGCTTGACCTCGGAACAGACGATGACACGGCGGCCGTGGAGTTCGGCGAGGTCGGTGGGGTGGCCTTCATAGGGGCGGGCCATGAGGAATCCGGGCGGGGCGGCGTCTGCGTAGTCTCCGAGGAGTTTCATCAGCACGTCCAGTAGGACGGACTTGCCGTTCTTGCCGGAGCCGAAGAGGAAGGGCAGGACCTGGCCGCCGACGTCGCCGGTGAGGGAGTAGCCGAGCAGCAGCTGCAGGTAGGAGATCATCTCCCGGCCTTCGCTGTCGGCTCCGAAGGTGTCGGTCAGGAATGTTTCCCAGCGGGGGGTGGAGGGTGGGCTGGGGGCCGACGGTGGTGGAGCGGGAGTGGAAGTCCTTATTCGGGTCGGGGGTTTTGGTCAGGCTGGTGCGCAGGTCGACGATGCCGTCGGGGGTGCACAGTGCGTAGGGGTCGGCGTCCAGCCGGGCGGCGTTCAAGACCATGCCGGGGGCGGACTTGGCTTGGGTGAGCATGGCCTTGATGCCGGTGGTAGACAGGGCTCGGCGGCGGTGCTGCTGCAGGGCGGTGGTGGTGAAGAGGCCGCGGGCGTCGTGGGTGGCGATGTTCTCGGCCAGGTCGCCGGCGGCCCACAGGACGGTGTCGTCTTCGTCGATCTGCCAGCGCGTGGTGTCCCACCGGTACCAGCCGATGCCGGGCACGTGCCGGTAGTCGTTGGCATACAGCTTGACGAACAGTTTGGCGTTGCCGCGGTCCGACAGGGTGTCCGGCAGCAGCCCGTCCGCGGTCGCCTCACCGGCCGGGGCATGCCCGGTGTCGGCCTGCGCCGGGCGCGGCACGACGGCGGCGCCCTGGGCGCGGATCTGGGCAGCGACTGCTTCGGGGTCGAAGTCGAAGAGCGTCTCGGGCCCGGACGATGTCACGAGCGCCTCCCGCTTGCGTACAGGGGCCTCTTGAGGCCTGCGGCAAGGCCGCTGCGGATGATCTGCTCGATGCGGCGCTCCTGTCCGGGGCGGGCCGCGGCCGCGGTTTCCTTCAGGGCTTGTTCGGCCTCGTCCTGGAGCAAGCGGCCGGCACCGACGAGCCCGCCGAGGGTGTAGGCGGCGCGGTTGAGGGTGTCGGAGAATCCTGCGCCCTCAGCGACCTGGCCGCAGGCCTCAACGGGAGCCAGGACCGTGGCGAGGGTGTGTTGGATGCGGTCGCGGCCGCCGCCTGCGGCGAGGACGGCCTGGCGGGCTCGGGGTGGAACCGGCCTGGGCGCCGGAACGTTGGGGGCGGGCAGATGGTTGGTGCGCTCGAGTTCCTGGGCGAGCCAGAGTGGGAGCGCGGCGGGCTCGCGGGTGTCGCCGATGGCAGTGTAGGTGCCGTGCTGGGTGGTGGTGCCGGGGGCGATGATGTAGCTGCCGTGGGCACGGATGTCGACCTGCCAGGCCAGGGCGCGGCCAGGGCTGGAGCCGACGGAGGACTGCCAGCGGCAGCTGTCTCCGGCCCGGTACCAAACGTGTAGCCCGCCGGAAGGGGTGCGGACGCGGAGAGTGGTCGCGTCGTTGGCGGGGCTGGGCTGACCGCGCAGGGCTGCCAGGACGGCGAGGGTGTGCAACCCGGGACTTGGCCGCATCAACGACCAGACCCCGGACAAGGGCCTGCTGGGCTTCTACCTCTTCGACTGGCCCACACATCCGTACTGGCTGTACCGGCTGACCCAGGGCGTGCACGTGACGCTCGGCGTGGTCCTCGTGCCGGTGCTGCTGGCCAAGTTGTGGTCAGTGATTCCGAAGCTGTTCGAGTGGCTGCCGGTCCGCTCCGTCGCCCACGGACTGGAGCGGTTGTCCCTGCTCATGCTGGTCGGCGGGGTGATCTTTGAGTTCGTCACCGGCATCATCAACATCCAGCTCTTCTACGTCTTCCCCGGCTCCTTCTACACCCTGCACTTCTACGGCGCCTGGGTGTTCATCGCCGCCTTCGTCGTCCACGTGTGCCTCAGACTCGGCCGGATGACCCGCGCCCTGCGCTCCCGCAGCCTGGCCGCCGAACTGCGCACCGACCTCGCCAACACACGGCCCGAGCCCCTCGACCCCGACGGCCTGGTTGCGACCGCTCCCGCGCCGCCGACGATGACCCGGCGCGGCGCGCTCGCCATGGTGGGGGGCGGATCGCTGCTCCTCCTGGTGGTCACCGCAGGACAGAGCATCGGCGGCCGGCTGCGGAGCACCGCCCTTCTCGCGCCGCACAACCGTACTCCGGGCAGCGGCCCGAACGGCTTCCAGATCAACAAGACGGCCGCTTCCGTCCGCGTCACCCCCGCGCACGTCGGCCCCGGCTGGCGGCTGGAGATCCACGGCCCCGGTCCGACGCTCGTCTTCACCCGCGCACAGCTCCTCGCGATGCCCCAGCATGCTGCCGCACTGCCGATCGCCTGCGTGGAGGGATGGTCCACCCCCGACCAGCAGTGGAGCGGCCTTCGGCTGGCCGACCTCGCCGCCTTGGCGGGCCTCCCCGACGCCGGAAGCGTCCTGGTGCAATCCGTCCAACGACCCGGCCCCTACAGCTCGGTGGTACTGCGGGGCAACCAGATCCACGACCCCCGATCGCTGCTCGCCCTGCGCGTCAACGGCGCGGACCTCTCGCTCGACCATGGCTACCCGGCGCGCGTCATCGTCCCGGCCAACCCCGGCGTGAACAACACCAAGTGGGTGCACCGGCTCACCTTCAGGACGTGACCATGGCGCGCTTCGTCCGCTGGTACGGCTCCGGCCCCCTCCACCTGCTCGTCCTGATCGCCTCGTTCGCGATCACCGGCTATGCCATGGTGCGCCTGTTCGCCGTCCGCCCGCTCGACGTCGCGATCTGGTTCGTCGGCGCGGCGATCCTCCACGACCTGATCTGCTCCCCCTGTACTCACTCGCCGACCTGTCGGCACACGCTGTCCTGCGGCATCGCACCCCCCGCATGCCACAACCGCCGTGGATCAACTACCTGCGCGTGCCCACCTTTCTCTCCGGTGTGCTCCTGCTCGTCTGGTTCCCCCTCATCTTCCCCCTCATCTTCGCCCTGTCGACGCCGTACCCGGGTGCCACCCGGTTGTCCATGGACGTCTACCTCGGCCGGTGGCTGGCCATCACCCGCGTGCTCTTCGCCGCCTCCGCCGTGGCCTTCGCTCTCAGGCTCCGCCGCCTCCGGCGGGCCGCCCGCGCCAACGAGGAACGACCTGCACCAGGTCACGACGCTGCATCGTGACGACCGACGAGGACGGCTCGCCCTGCGCCGGGGGAGACCCCTATGCGCTCGCCCTGCGAACCGGCCACGGACCGGTGTATCTGCGACTGGCGGACGGGTGCCGGATTTGGATGCCGGTGCATCGCTGGTACGCGCATCCCACCCTGGCCGACGAATCCGTGCTCAATCGCTGCGTCGGCCCCGTTCTCGACGTCGGCTGCGGACCGGGCCGACTGTGCCGGGCACTCCTGAGCCGCGGAGTCTTCGCACTCGGCGTCGACGTAACCCCCCGCGCGGCGGCCGATACCATCGCTCTCGGCGGAATGGCACTGTGCCGTTCGATTTTCGACCAGCTGCCGGCCGAGGGAGGCTGGCAGACCGTCCTGCTCATCGACGGCAACATCGGCATCGGCGGCGACCCGCGCGCCCTACTGGGCCGCTGTATACAATTCACCACCCCGACGGGGTTTCTCCTCGTCGAGGTCGACCCCGACGATGTCGAGGAGCGCTGCACCGCCCGGTTCGAAGACACCCATGGCCGCGAGGGCCCGCCGTTTCCCTGGGCACGTCTAGGAGCACCAGCGCTCCACAGGATCGCCGAGGACCTTACCCTCAACATCACCGACCAGTGGAGATGCGGCCACCGACGCTTCCTCGCCCTCGGCCGCCAGGACTCAGTCTCGGAACCTCGCTGATGACGCGGGGCCGCCTCGCCACGCCGCAGCGGGGAGACACGACGTACGCCGACCGGACGCCTAGCGCGGCACCAGGCCGTGCCACCCGGTCGGGGCAACTGCCGGCAACCGGCATGTGCGATGCGCCGATCGTGCTGATTGGCTGGAGGTGAATCCGCTGTTCAGGGAGGCTGGGATCCATGACACCCGTCAGGCACCTGAAGGGACCTACGGCGCAGGTAACTGTTCACGTCGTCCTGGCCGGGCCGCGTCCGGCCCACGGTTGACAGGCTGCAACGCATGAGTACGCGGCCGATCGGTGACCACGCCCTGCTGTCCGACTGCCGCTCGGCCGCGCTGGTGACCTCCGACGGCTCGGTGGACTGGCTGTGCCTGCCCCGGTTCGACAGCCCGGCGATCTTCGCCCGGCTCCTCGACGAGGACGCCGGCCACTGGTCCATCCGCCCTACCGGCCCGGTCGACATCAGCCGCCGTTACCTCGAGGACAGCCTCGTTCTGGAGACGGTCTTCCGCACGACCGGGGGCACGGCGGTCCTGCGGGATGCCCTTGCCCTGGGGCGGCGCGAACGCGGGCACGCGCTCGGCACCGCGTCCCCCGGAACGCTGCTGCGGCAGATCACCTGCACCGAAGGGCGAGTGGACATCGAGATCACCTACGCGCCGCGCCCGGAGTTCGGGCTCGTCCACCCCCTCTTCTCAGCCGTGCGAGGCGGGCTCGCGGCGTACGGGGGCGCCCATGTTCTGCTGCTGTCGAGCCCCGTCGACCTGCGGGTGAGCGGCTCCACAGCGCACGGCCGAATCCCGCTCTCGGCGGGGCAGCGCCTCGGGTTCGCCCTGCACGTCGGGTCGGCGTGGGAAGGGGAGTCGGTGGGCTGGCGGGCCGGGCGGATCCGGCACCGCATGTCCGACACCATCGAAGGCTGGCGCTCCTGGTCAAAGCTCCACCGCGGCTACGTCGGCCCCTGGCAGGACGAGGTGGGCCACAGCGGACGCGTGCTGCGAGCCCTGACCTTCGCTCCCACCGGGGCCATCGTCGCCGCGGCCACCACCTCCCTGCCCGAGAAAACGGGCGGGATACGCAACTGGGACTACCGCTACACCTGGGTCCGCGACGCGAGCTTCACCCTGCAAGCGCTCGCCACGGCCGCCTGCGAGAAGGAGAAGAACCGGTTCTTCGGCTTCCTGGCCCGGGCTGCGGCAACCCAACTTGACCGCGGCGTCGACCTGCAGATCATGTACGGCATCGGCGGAGAACGTGATCTGAGCGAGCGGCTCCTGCCCCACTTGACCGGCTGGCGCAACAGCGGCCCCGTTCGGATCGGCAACGACGCCTGGCGCCAACGCCAACTCGACGTCTACGGCGAACTCCTCGACGCCGCCCACGAGTGCCTCCCACCCGGGGAGCGCCTGGACCCGCCCACCCGCGCCTTCCTGGTCCAGGCGGCCGACACAGCCGCCCGTCGCTGGACCGAGCCCGATCAGGGCATCTGGGAGAGGCGCGGACCGAGCAGACACTTCCTGCACTCGAAACTAATGTGCTGGGTCGCCCTGGACCGCGCCATCTCCATGGCCCCCGCCCTCCAGGCCCACGAACGCGTACCTCACTGGCGCCACGAGCGAGACAACATCCGCCAAGCCATCGAAGAGCGCGGCTGGAGCCCCCGTTCGGGCGCCTTCACCCAGGCGTTCGGCAGTGACGAACTGGACGCCTCGGCGCTGATGCTGCCCATCGTCGGCTTCTTGCCTCCGCAGGACCCTCGCGTCCAGTCCACCGTGCTCGCCGTCGCCACCCAGCTCACCGACCGCAACGGCCTAGTCCGCCGCTACCTCGGCGACGAGATCGAGGAAACGGAAGGAGCCTTCCTGCTCTGCACCTTCTGGTTCGCCCACGCCCTCGCCCTGACCGGTCATGTCGTCCGTGCACGGCAGGTGTTCCAGGCCACTCTCGCACACGCCAACGACGTTGGCCTGCTTGCCGAGGAGACGGACCCCGCCACGGGAGAAGCCCTCGGTAACTACCCCCAAGCCTTCAGCCACATCGGACTCATCAACGCCGCCCGTGCCATCCGCGACGCCGGCCAGCAGCCCCCACCGCAAGGAGTCGAGTAAAACCGACTGCGCGGGCGGCAGCTCGGCGTACTCGCCCGAGTTCATCAGCTCCAGGACTGCCGCCCGCTCCTCGAGTGTGAGGGCCGAGGGCTGGACCTGCGGTTTCCTGGGCTTTTGCTCGGGCGGGGGCCGCAGCCGGCGGTAGTGGGTGGCCCGGGAGCGGCCGGTC
>NZ_JBSGBZ010000122.1:0-6925 GCF_053601495.1 Streptomyces sp. NPDC004721 | reverse complement strand
ACAAGGAGGTGCCCGGGCATCTGCAGATCCACCTGATCTGCGACAACTACGGCACCCACAAGACGCCCGCCATCAGGACGTGGCTGGCCAAACACTCCCGCTTCCATATGCACTTCACCCCGACCGGCTCCTCGTGGATCAACCAGGTCGAGCGGTGGTTCGGGTTCCTGGCCGACCAGAAGATCCGCCGCGGCGCACACAAGAACGTCCAGAGCCTCGAAGCCGACATCCGCGCCTGGATCAAGGACTGGAACGCAGACCCCAAGCCGTTCGTCTGGACCAAGACCGCCGAAGAGATCCTCGAGTCCCTCGCCCACTTCTGCCGACGGATTTCAGGCGCAGGACGCTAGGGCGTCTGCGCCACCAGCCGCCGAAAATTTACCTAAAACCCATTGACTATGAACATAAAGCGTGGATGGTGGTTCTTAGGCCATAACACCGAAAAGGTTACAAAGTCGATGAGGACGCCTAGTCGGCGGAGTGACTTCGACAGGATGTGGTTTAAGCCCCCGGCAAGCCGGCGCGATACCGAGGCGACAGTGACGACTGAAGCTTCAGGACACGTGCAGCACTACCGGGGACTGTTTTTGCCCTCAGAGGCCGTTCTGAGCCGGTATGCCCGCTTCGGATGCGGGCTTGAGTTTGCCACGGCTCGGAAGATCACGCGGTCCCTTCGGCAGCTTCTACAGTGTCCCGAGACGAAGGGGCCGGGGGCACGGCGATCAGAAGGGTTGACGCACCGACGTGGCACAGAACGAGCGGTTGGCTGACCTGAAGCCCGTTCGCCAGCGTCAGGCCGCCGCTCTGGCGCTGTGGCGGTGGCGTGCGCCGGTACTGGATGCGGACTGGGGAGTCGACCCGCGTGTGCTGGAGTCGCTGTTCCGACTGGCAACGGAACCTCCTGGGGAACAGTCGAACCACGCCTACGGCCAGGCATTCGCCGAGCTGTGCACGGCCCCGATCTTCGAGTCCGAAGTCGACCCGGACACGGTCCAGCTCTTCCAATTGGAAATCTTCGGGGGCTTGTGGGCCTTCGGCGAGCTGCTCGACAAACCAGGCCTGGAGGAGGCCAAACGAGTAGTCGAGTTGTCGTCCGGCCTGGCGGGCTACCTGGACAGTCTCGTCGAGGGCTCGTTCTACTCCCATCCCTCGGAGGAAGCGCACCACCACTACCTCGCCAACCTGGCAGACCGGACGAGCGGCGAGGGCTACTTCGACTCACGCAACTTCGTTGTCGAGTTCGCCTGCCACGGCGCCCTCCGGACCTTTCCCGATTCCGATGGGCTGCTCGACTCGTCCGCGGGACGCGAGTTGCTCGCGCTTTGCCAGGACTTCGGCGAAGAGCTCGTCGCAACGCTGCGGTGGCTCCGCACGACGGGCCATTAGCGATCACGCCCCGAGCCCGGTGGCGGGCAGCCGTGGCGGGCTGGCAACTCGGCGGAGGGCAGCTACGGACGGCGCTTGAGCTTGTGCGACGTGTACTTCCGCGTCGGCGGCGCGGGCGTCGGCAAGGCGACCACCAGCCTCGTCGTCAACAGCGCCAACGTCATCGGCGACCACATGTGGATCTGGCGCGCCGACCGCGGCAGCGGCGTCGGCTGGACCGGCAACACCGGCGACACCGGACTCGTGGTGAACGGCGACAACGTCGAGCAGCCCGGGGAACTTTCCTCAGGCCGCGGCGTTCTCAACTGGTGCCCGCCACACTGAGACCACCCAGGCAGTGCGACCGCCGTTACCGCTAATTCCCGGTCCAGTACTCCCCAAAGGCCGAGTCTGGTCCCGGCAGGCGGTCGTCGCCATGCGCACATCCTCCCGCTGAGCCGACGTAGGCACGAGCTTCTGCGGGCATTACCTGCATATGGCACGCGGCCCAGCCGCGCTGTACCGGACAGCCGCGACTGCGCCACGGTGGATGAGTGGGCTGCGCGGCGCCCATGCCATTCCAGTGGTGAACAAGGTGAGGTAGGTGAGGTGCCCATGGCCACCCTCGACATCCGCGACCTGCACTGTTCGGTCCACACCGACGCCGGGCCTCGCGAGATCCTTCATGGGGTCGACCTGACCGTACGGCAGGGCGAGACCCACGCCATCATGGGCCCCAACGGCTCCGGCAAGACCACCCTCGCCTACGCGCTCGCCGGGCACCCGAAATATCTGGTCACCTCCGGCAGCGTCGCCCTGGACGGCGAGGACGTGCTCGCGATGAAGGTCGACGAGCGGGCGCGGGCCGGGATCTTCCTCGCCATGCAGTACCCCGTCGAGGTTCCCGGCGTATCGATGTCCAACTTCCTGCGCACCGCCGCCACCGCGGTCCGCGGTGATGCCCCCAGGCTGCGCACCTGGCTCAAGGAGGTACGCGAAGCGATGGAACGCCTCCAGATCGATCCAGCCTTCGCCGAGCGCAACGTCAACGAGGGCTTCTCCGGAGGGGAGAAGAAACGCCACGAGATCCTCCAGCTCGAACTGCTCAAGCCGAAGATCGCGATCCTGGACGAGACCGACTCCGGTCTGGACGTCGACGCGCTGCGCGTCGTCGCCGAGGGCGTCAACCGCGTCCGCGTCACGGGACAGGTCGCCACCCTGCTGATCACGCACTACACACGCATCCTGCGCTACGTCCACCCCGACCACGTCCACGTCTTCGCCGACGGTCGCATCGCCGACTCCGGCGGCCCCGAACTCGCCGACCGGCTGGAGGACGAAGGCTATGAGGCATACGTGAAGGGCACGGCGCGAGGCTGAACGACCCGTCCGCCGGATCGCGTGCGCGTGGTCGATCCGCCCCTGCCGGGCCGCTCGTTCCTGCCCTCCTCCGGACCAGGCCGACCACTCGGTCCCCCGCCGCACGGGAAGTGTGTCTGCACACCGGCAGGTCCACCGGGACGCACGACACCCCAGGAGGCGGCCGAATCCCGCTCGCGGGCGGTTACAGCGCGCAGCCGAGCGCGCCGCACAGCAACGCCGCGCGAAGTGGGCACTGCCCCTGACCGCCGTAGCCACCGTCACCGTGACCGTGTGGCAGGTTGGCGCCCTGGTCGCTGCCGCCACCCTCGCCTACGGCATCCGGCAGATCTACCGAACGCCGCTCAGGCCAAGGTCGAGATGCACCGCAAGGTCCTCACCGGCCGCCCACCGCTGGAGCAGAGTCCGGTCGACGAGCCGCACCCCGTGCCGGGCCGCCCACACCACGCGCTCACGGGCGAAGGTGCCGGAGCTGACCACGAGGAACAGCGGCCGGATGCCCGGCGCGGTAGCAGTCGGCAGCTGGGGAGCGCCGCCCACCGGGTGCAGCGCCGCCCGGCCGCCGCTGCCCTGCCCCGCGCGCTCAAGGCCGCGCTCGAAGGCGACGCCGAGCTGGCGCCCGTAGGGCCCGTTGCCGACGAGGTGCACCACCTTCCGGCTGATACGCACCCCGCCGGCCTATGCCCGGCCTATGCCCAGCCTTCGCGCTGCAACAGCCGCCCGACGATCGAGCGGAATCCTCGGTCGTCCGAGTCGTCGATCTCGGCGATGGAGAAGCACCTCGCTTGCCGCCGGCGCTGCGCGAGCACGCCCCGGCGCTGGCGCACCGCAGCCCGCACGTCGTACGCCAGGGCAGCCGCCGCGAGCAGCGCGGGAAACCACAGGTAGGACCCCCGAACGCGACTGGACCATGTCCCGCACCCCGGACATGCGGCTCCCGCCGCGGTGCATCTCGCGTCGACACGTGCTACCTCGACGTTCACACCCACCGATTGCACCGCGACGTCCGCGATCGACGGGAACAACAGCTCCTTCAGCCGGAGCTGAATCTCTTCCACGGCCCCGAACTGTCAGCCCAACCGTCACGCGCACGGCTCATTTTCGGGCGACTTCGTGCGCCGCCTGCTGGGGCGTCACTCAAAGTGACTGCGCCACAGAAGTTGAGGCAGAGCCCGAGAACGGGATCGCGGCGTCGACCTTGGCCACGACCGCGCTGCGCTGGGCACGTCGGCCGGCTTGCCGGTCCTCGCACCGGGGGCAGTCCCGGCCGGAGTCGAGCCGCGCCCGGTCGTCACACCGCACGTCACCGCACTCCTGGCGCTGCGGCAGGCCCAGGCCGATCCAGCCCACCGGGTCCTGGATCGGCCAGGCCGACCCATCTGGTCGGCCAGGCGGCGGGCGAGCCGGTCGGCGAGGACCTGCGGCGCATCCGCGCGACTGCGAACCCGACCACCCGGGCGAGCTCGCTGCAAGCGACAGCCTCCACCAGGCGGCGGCTGGCCGGACGCTCCAGCTGTGCCCACACCAGGTCGACCGAGGTCAGGACGACCCGAAGGTCCTCCGGCGGCAGGGGCACCCTCTGCTTGTGCCAGGAGACCGCCGTGCCCAGCGCAGGGCCGGGACCGTGATGCAGGCCATCGCGAGGAGGAAGGCCGGGGAGGTCGGTGCGGAGGCGCGGGCGCCGGCGTAGGCGACGGTGTTCGCGACGGAGCCGAGACGGTCGCGGCCAGCCGGCCTCGGGGCGGACATCAGCGTCAGCAAGGCACCGGTGGACAGGCTCTTCGGACACACAGCGGATGTGCAACATCCCGCGAGTTCGCTGTGCCCCTCGGTTCCTCGGCATGGGGCCTGACCAGGCACCTCGTCGCCGTCGGCCTGTGCGTCTGTGTAGGGATCATGATGGTTCTCCAGGAATCCCGAAGGTCCATCATGATCTATGCGGATCCGAATTTCTCCCGTCTGCCGGGCTGACCTGTGGCAACGGGAGATGACAGCGAGGACGAACCCGCGGGATGTCGCATATGAGGACAATGCCGGGATGACCCGACCCAGAATCCGTGTCGCTGCATACGTGGTCCGGCACCGTGCCGTCCCCGAACTGCTGGTGTTCGACCACATCGGTATGCCGGAGGCCGGCACCCAGGTCCCTGCGGGAGGAGCCAAATCAGGTGAAGGACTGGAAGAAGCGGTTCTTCGAGAGGTCACTGAGGAAACCGGTCTGCTGACAGCCACAGTGGTCCGGCAGCTCGCCGTGGAGGACAAGCCTCACCCCGACACTGGACAGCCACGACGAACCAGCTTCTTCCACCTCCAGGCACCCGCAGACCTCCCCGAGGCCTGGGAGCACCACGTCCACGGCGACGGAGACGACGCGGGCCTCACCTTCGCCTGCCGGTTCCTCCCACTTCCCCTGAAGCAACCACTGGCCGACGATCAAGACGCATGGCTAGGCCGCATCGACCCGCGCTGGACCACCGTTACCGGCGACAGTCAGTAATCAGCCGCCGAACCCGCGCGCCGAATACGCGGCGCCTCAACATGCGAGCCCACCAGCCCCGAGGCCGGGACAGCCGCGTCAGGCCGCCGAGCCGCCGCCCTCTGCCGAGGGTGGCGGCTCCGGATTCCAGTCCCGCAGGCTCCGGCCCGCGTTGCGCCTACTTCTGGCTTCCCTTGCGGGCCTGCTACTCTTCGCTGCTGCCGCACCGCAGGTGTCCGGCCTGCTCTGTGCCCTCGGCGGTGGTCCCCTTCGGCTTGCGCTTGGTGGTGGTCGAGCGGCCGCGTGCGGCCGAGGTCGATACACGGCTTTCCCGCCCCGGCGTCGCCCTGGGCCCGGACCTCCCGGCCGGCGGGACCGGAGGAGGCGGGCAGGGTGCCGCCGCCGGGACCCCGGCGCGGGGAGCTGTAGGTGAAGGCCGCGTCGCCGACCCCTGAGCAGCGCCTCGGCGCTGGGCAGCTCGGTCGTAGCCTCGGCGTCACGCTCGTCGGGCCGCCAGAACTTGTCGGCGCCCGCCTGCGCCCACTCGGCAACCTTCTCGCAGACCTTCAGCGAGACCTTCCGGAAGAACTCGCCCACGCGGTTGTCGCTCTTCAGGCAGTCCAAGTGCTCCCCGGCCCGTTCCTTGATGACCTTCCAGAGGTGCGTCCACGCCCCGCGGACTGTCTGGAGCCGCTGCCACTCCGGCAGGTCCTTGAGCGCTTCGGCCTGCGTGTCGGCCCCCGCAGGGCGATGTTCACCGCCTCGACCTGCTGCTGCGGGTCAGGGGTGTCCGTCTGCTCACCGGAGACCGGTGGCGACTTCCGTCGGCGCAGGCACCGGCGACGCGGCGGGCGTCAGCGCCGGTGGTACCTGCAAGGCGGACGCCGGGGCCAGGGCCGGGGTGGCCGCCGCCGTCGGCGAGGCCTCCGGGGCGGCGACGGCGGCACCGGCGGCGCGGCGGGTACTGGTTCGGCGTGCGACCGCATGGGCGAGGTGCTGCTGCAGGGTGCGCAGGTCGGCCTCCACGGCCTCCCAGAGCTCTGCCGCAGACGATCACAGGCGCTTCAATGCACCCACCCCCCTACAGGAGGACACCCGATTCATACCCAGCGAAGGGGTTCTTCTTGACCGCCACACGCGCCACCGCCGTCACCGCGGCCAGCCTGCGCCGCCGTGCTTGCCATCGCGTCGCCCTCATCCGCGATCAGTTCCTACAACGCGTCCCCCGCCCCCGAACGCACCGAGGTCGGCGCCCTCGTGGCCACCTGGGACGACGACGGCGATCCGGCTACCCCTGACCGCGTCGACTGGGTCTGCTCCGGCACGATGATCGACGCCGACACATTCCTGACGGCCGCTCACTGCACCACGGACTGGCCGGACAACGTACATTTCTACGTCTCTCTCGACCAGGACGTCCAGGCCGGGCTGGACGCCGCCGCGAAGAAGTACCTCGGTGATCCTGCCGCCCAGGCGACAGCCGTCGCCGTCCAGGGCGCGGCCCACAGTCACCCCGGTTACCCGGGCCCCGCCGCCGACACACACGACATCTCGGTCGTCGAACTCCCCGCCGCGAAGATGCGGTCACGCTGGTCCTTCACCCCCGCCGTGAGCTGACCCCGGTTTCGTGGAGCCCCTGAAGCCAGGCTTATGATCCTGGCTCGAAGGAGAACCACGAGCAGTGCCATCACCACGTAAATACCC
>NZ_JBSGBZ010000121.1:0-7312 GCF_053601495.1 Streptomyces sp. NPDC004721 | reverse complement strand
CGACCGCACCAGCTACAAAGCCACCACCAGCATCGAAATCCTTGCGGCCGCATGCCCTTGACGACATGCCCCAGCCGCAAACTTCACGGCCTTGCAGCTAGCCCGGTACACCTACCGGCTTCGCGTGTCGTCAACCGCCCGCACCGTGCTCCTTGCCGAGTGGGACCGGTGCCGATGGGTGTGGAACGAATGCGTCGCCAAGTCCCGGCAGGTGCACGCACACAATCGGGAGCAGCAAGCTGCCGTGGCTGCGGGGCGGCGCGAGCGTCCCGCAGCAGCAGATGATCCGGGATTTCGCCAAGTCCCGCTCTAAAGCGCTGAAGGACGTTGAGCACCGTCTGCCGGTGAGGCAGCGCGCGGGCATGCCCCGGCATAAACGGAAGCGCGATGCCGAGCCGACGCTGAACTACACCACCCGAGGGTTTTGGCTGAAGGACGGCCGCCTGCACCTTGCGGGCGGCGTCGCCGTGACAGTGGTGTGGTCGCGTGAACTGCCGTCCGCTCCGTCGTCGGTGTGGGTGTACCGGGACAGCCTCGGCCACTGGTACGCGTCGTTCGTCGTCGCCACCGAGGTGCAACCGATCCCCGAAACCGGCGCCGTTCTCGGCATCGACTGGGGCGTCAAGGAGACCGCCACCACCACATCGGACGCGCACGACCTCCCGCACGCCGAACACGGCAAGCGGGCCGCGCAGCGTCTGGCCCGGTATCAGTGGATGATGGCCCGCCGCCGGCCCGCCAAGGGGCAGGCCGCGTCCAAGGGCTACAGGAAGGCGCAGCGGCAGGCCGCGCAGGTCTCCAAGAAGGTTGCACGGCAGCGGCAGGACACCGCCCGCAAGTGGGCCAAACGCGTCGTCCGCGACCACGACGCCATCGCCGTCGAGGACTTCCGGCCGAAGTTCCTCGCCAAGACCACCATGGCCCGCAAGGCGGCCGACGCCACCATGGGCGCCACCAAGACGGCCCTGATCGAGAGGGGCCGCAAGCACGGGCGGGACGTCCGCCTCGTACACCCCGCGCATACCACTATGGATTGCGCATCGTGCGGAGCGAGAACCAGGCACGCACTTCCGCTTTCGGAACGCACCTACACCTGCACCGCGTGCGCAGTCGCGTCCCCCAGGGACAAGAACTCCGCCCGCGTGATGCTGGTCCGGGCTGGTCTCATCCCGGCTGGTGCTGAGGGCGCAAGACCTCTGGGGGCGCTGCTCCCGGAGGCCGCCTGAGCCAGGAATCCCCCTCCCTTCAAGGAGGGGAGGATGTCAAAGGCCCAGGGAGACGGCCAGGCGCGTGAGCTCGGCGGTGTTGCTGATGCCGAGCTTGGCCCGGATCCGGCGCAGATACGCATCGACGGTGTGTTTCGAGAGCCCCATGCGCCGGGCCGTCTGCATGTAGGTGAGCCCGGCGGCGATGTGCTGCAGCGCCTCCCGCTCACGCGGGGCCAGCGCAGCCGGCCCGCACGCGAAGGCAGAGGCGGGGGTGGGGGTGGGTGCGAGGCTCATGGCGGCTATCCTTCGGCGCACTTCCGGTCGTCCCGGCCCACATCTTCGGAGCAGTACACGTATGCCGAAATGTGAGCATTTGCCCCTAACGGACACAGGCAGACCCAGGCCGGTTCCACGCCGTCGCACATTTCCTGAAATTTCCGTTATCTACCCATGTCGGTGACGTGTAGAACCACCCTCGGCACCCCGCCTCGCACACAGCGCACCGCCCACCGCGGGCGGTTTGCGCCCCCGCCTGGCCCGGGCACCTCACCGAGCACCGTGCTGGTGCTTCCTGCCCCGCAGGATCATGCTTGTCAGTAGGGCCCTGGCCGCGGAGGTTCCCCCGGGAACAGCGGTCGAGGAACGAGCGAGGCGAGATGAGCGCCTATGGAGCACCTTCCCACTCCTCCTGGTGAACGGCCGGGCGAGGCGGACGCCCCGCTCGAGCCGCCCCGCACCGCCACCGTCACAGCCACGGCCACCGTCGACGCACACGGCATCGTGACGGGGTGGGGCGAGGGCGCCCAGCGCCTGCTCGGCTACGAGCCCTCACAGATCATCGGCCGCCCCGCCACCCGCCTGCTCGCCGACGACACCGGCGAGGCCGCCCGCCGGGCGGCCGGGCACCAGGCGGCCGGCAAGGACCGGTGGAACGGCACCGTGGTGCTGCGCCACCAGGACGGCCGCCGCCTCGAACAACACCTGCTCGCCCACCGCCGCACCCCCACCGGCGGTGCGGCCACCGAGTGGCTCCTTCTCTGCGCCGTGACCAGCCCGCCGCCGCACCCCGAAAACCCCCCGCAAGACACACCGGGCGCACCGGGCGAGCGGGGACAGGAGGAGGAGCCGGGCGGGCTGAGGGAGCTGAAGGAGTGGGCGTTCGCCCAGTCCCCCTGCATCCTGGCCGTCTTCGGCACGGATCTGCGGCTCATCGCGGCGAACACCGGCATGGAGCGCGCCCTCTCGCTCACCGAGGCCGAGATGCGCGGGCTGCGCCTGGTGGACATCACGTCGCACCCCGTGGGCGAGGAGATCCACGCGCGGATGCACCAGGTGCTTCAGGACGGCGAGCCGCAGTGGACCGAGGCCTTCCTCCCCGCCGTCCATGCCGGATCCGCCGACGGCCCAGAAAGCGGCCGGCCGGTGTCGCTGACCGCGCTGCGCAACGGAGCGGGCCGGCTGCAGGGCGTGTGCCTGACCGCCTACCAGGGGCACGAGGAACACACGGAAAGGGAGCGGATGCTGCTGAACGAGGCCGACGCCCGTATCGGCACCACCCTGGACATCGCCCGTACAGCCCAGGAACTCACCGACGTCGCCGTCCCCCGCCTCGCGGACTTCGCCGCCCTCGACCTGCTCCCCGCGCCCGGTGAGGAGGCGGACGCCACCGCATTGGCCGGGCCGGTCACCATGCGCCGCGCCGCCGTGCGCTCGGTCCTGGAAACAAGCCCCGAGTCCCCGGTCGCCGTCGGCGAGTCCAGCACCTACCCGGCGCTGTCCCCGGTGGCCCAATGCCTGGCAAAGGACCGCGGCGCGCTCTACGAGATGACCGGCCCCACCCTTGCCCGGTGGGCCGGCCAGGACCCAACAGCGGCCCGGATGAGCGAGTGGGGCACACACTCGCTCATGGTGGTGCCCCTGCGCGCCCGAGACACCACCCTGGGCGCCGCCCTCTTCAGCCGCCACCACAACCCCGCCCCCTTCACCCCCCAGGACCTGCAGCTGGCCGAGGAACTCACCGCCCGGGCCGCCCTGAGCATCCACAACGCCCGGCGCCACACCCGCCAACGCACCACCGCCATGACCCTGCAGCGCAGCCTGCTCCCGCGGACCCTGCCCGAGCAGGCCGCCCTCGAGATCGCCTCCCGCTACCTGCCCGCCGACCCCCTGACCGGCGTCAGCGGCGACTGGTTCGACGTGATCCCGCTGTCAGGCGCACGCGTCGCCCTCGTCGTCGGCGACGTCGTCGGCCACGGCATCCGCGCCTCGGCCACCATGGGCCGGCTGCGCACCGCGGTAAGCACCCTGGCCGACGTCGACCTGCCGCCCGACGAACTGCTCACCCACCTCGACGACCTCGTCATCCGCCTCTCCGCCGACGAAGCCACCCCCGAAGGCGCCCCCGAAGGCGCCGGCGGCATCGGCGTCACCTGCCTCTACGCCGTCTACGACCCCGTCACCCGCCGCTGCACCCTCGCACGGGCCGGCCACCCCCCACCCGCCGTCGTCACTCCCGACGCCGCCGCCTACCTCCTCGACGTCCCCGCCGGCCCCCCGCTCGGCCTGGGCGGCCTGCCGTTCGAGACCACCGAGACCGAACTCCCCGAAGGCAGCCTGCTCGCCCTCTACACCGACGGCCTCCTCGAACCCCGAGACCACGACATCGACGAAGCCCTCGACAACATGTTCGCCGCCCTCGTCCGCCCCGCCCACACCCTCGACACCGTCTGCGACCACGTCCTCACCGCCACCCTCACCCACCGCCCCGACGACGACATCGTCCTGCTCATCGCCCGCACCCACGCCCTCAGCGCCGACCGCGTCGCCGCCTGGGACCTGCAACCCCACCCCGCCATCGTCGCCCACGCCCGCCAAAACGCCACCACCCAGCTCACCACGTGGGGACTGACCCACGCCGCCTTCATCACCGAACTCATCGTCAGCGAACTCGTCACCAACGCCATCCGCTACGGCAAACCCCCCGTCCAGCTCCGCATGATCCACCACAACACCACCCTCATCTGCGAAGTCTCCGACACCAGCAGCACCACCCCCCACATGCGCCGCGCCCGCGTCTACGACGAAGGCGGACGCGGCCTCCTCCTCGTCGCCCAACTCGCCGACCGCTGGGGCACCCGCCATACCCCCACCGGCAAGACGATCTGGGCCGAACAAACCGTCACACCTGACAGTGAGGATGTGACGGGGCTCCGCTGACGGGCCCGGGGGCCGACTGTGCACCCTGAAGCTCCGGGTCTGGTGGAGGCTCGACCCTCTCAGGGAATCGAGCCCCGCGCGGGCGCTGGAAGGGGTGGGCGCCGGGGGAGCCGTCTACCCATTGCTGATCCCTGTGAGCGCGGCTTCGTTGCGCGGTGCGGTCATGGCGGGATCACCGAAAGCCGGGACCGTCGGCCACACCGGCGGCTTCCGAAGCGGCAGGAGCAACCGGCCTGACGCCGTGCGATCAAGCCGAGGAGCAGTGACCATGCCAGTGTGCACACGCGACTTGACCAGCATCGACCGGAACCGGATGACAGCTGCCCCCTCCAACCGGCACGAACAACGCGATCACCGACTCTTCCGCGATGGGCGGAGCAGATGCGGCAGTGGTGCGCCTGTGCCGGGGAAGCGGTGAGCCGGTTCGAAGCGGCGCTTGACAACGATGTCCTCGCTCCGCACCTGTGCCGGTCAGCGGGGTAAGACGCCGAGGCCTGACACCACTAACACTCATGAACCGCAGGCGCCGTGAGGGCGAGGACTGATACAGAGAGGCGTCCAATTGACATCTCCCCCAGCTGAAGCAGGGGGATTCAACCCTCACGGGTTGATCTTTCTGTTTCATCGACAGCAGCCGAACCGAATCAACGGCGAGGACTGGTGTGCCAGTCATCGGTCTTACGCCAGCTCCACAGACCTGACATCCCGCCAGCCCGGCGGTAGGCCCGGCCAGCTTGGTTATCGCCGACCGGACACCCGAAACCTATCACCCCACCCGGAGGCCGCGGATGGTCGACGACGAATCGCCCTGACGGCGATTCCTCTTTCCCTGCCCTGCTCCGCAGGGGTCCGATTCCTCCCGCCCTGAAGGACGAGGTTTCCTCACAGGAGATCAGATGAAAGCGATCGTGGTGACGGACCAGGCCGCAGGAACGGCCGGGATGACGCTGACGGAGCGGCCCGAGCCGGAGCCGGCGATAAACGATGTCGTCGTTCAGGTTCATGCGTCGGGATTCACCTCGGGTGAGCTGACGTGGCCCTCGACCTGGACCGATCGCCTCGGCCGTGACCGAACACCGTCGATTCCCGGGCAAGAGCTGGCCGGAGTGGTCACCGTCCTCGGCTACGGCACGACGGGCCTCTCGGTGGGACAGCGCGTGTTCGGCATGACGGACTCGTATCGCGGCGGCGGGCTGGCGGAGTATGTGGCCGTCGAGGCACGCAACCTCGCGCCGCTGCCGGGCGACGTCGACTTCACCGTGGGCGCCAGCCTTCCGATGCCGGGTCTGACCGCGTGGCAGGGACTGTTCCAGCACGGCCACCTCCAGGCGGGGCAGAGCGTCCTCGTGCACGGTGCGGCCGGCTCAGTCGGGTCGATGGTGACGCAGCTCGCCCGTGAGTTCGGCGCCTACGTCATCGGCACCGGACGCGCTGCCGACTGTCACAAGGCACTCGACTTCGGCGCGATGGAGTTCGTCGACCTCGACCACGACACCCTGGAAGACGTCGGCGGCGTCGGCCTGGTCTTCGACGTCATCGGCGGAGACATCCAGAAGCGATCCGCAGGCCTGATCCGGGCCGGAGGAACACTGGTGACCATCGCCGGGCCGCCTGAGGCGCGGCCCGCCCACGGCCTGGCGATCGACTTCGTCGTCCTGCCCGATCGCGCCCAGCTGGGTGAGATCGTCCAGCGGGTGCGGGACGGACGGCTGCGCACGAACATCGGCAACGTCGCGACCCTCGACGATGCCGTCGCCGCCTTCAATCCGACCGAGCGGATCAGCGGGCAGACGATCATCCGCGTTCGTCCGTGAGCGACACGTGGCCATCCCCGCAACCACCAAAGAGACACATGACCAAGGAGACAACTCCCATGAAGGCGATCGTGGTGACGGACCAGGCCGCAGGAACGGCCGGGATGACGCTGACGGAGCGGCCCGAGCCGGAGCCGGCCATAAACGATGTCGTCGTTCAGATTCATGCGTCGGGATTCGTCCCGACCGAGATGGCGTGGCCCTCGACCTGGACCGATCGCCTCGACCGCGACCGAACACCGTCGATCCCCGGACATGAGCTGGCCGGAGTGGTCACCGCCCTCGGCTACGGCACGACGGGCCTCTCGGTGGGACAGCGCGTGTTCGGCCTCACCGACTGGCATCGCGACGGCACCCTCGCCGAGTACGCGGCCGTCGAGGCCCGCAACCTCGCGCCGCTGCCGGGCGACGTCGATTTCACCGTGGGCGCCAGCCTTCCGATCTCAGGCCTCACCGCGTGGCAGGGACTGTTCCAGCACGGCCACCTCCAGGCGGGGCAGAGCGTCCTCGCGCACGGCGCGGCCGGCGCAGTCGGGACGATGGTGACGCAGCTCGCACAAGAGGCCGGCGCCTACGTCATCGGCACCGGACGTGCCGCTGACCGTCACAAGGCACTCGACTTCGGCGCGATGGAGTTCGTCGACCTCGACCACGACACCCTGGAAGACGTCGGCGGCGTCGACCTGGTCTTCGACGTCATCGGCGGCGACATCCAGAAGCGATCCGCAGGCCTGATCCGGGCCGGAGGAACACTGGTAACCGTCGTCGGGCCGCCTGAGGCGCGGCCCGCCCACGGCCTGGCGATCGACTTCGTTGTCGAGTCCGATCGTGCCCAGCTGGGTGAGATCGTCCAGCGGGTGCGGGACGGACGGCTGCGCACGAACATCGCCAATGTCGCGACCCTCGACGATGCCGTCGCCGCCCTCAACCCGACCGAGCGACGCCAGGGGAAGACGATCATCCGCGTTCGTCCGTGAGGACTCGCGGCGCGCGTCGGCCACCCGCGCATGCGCGCGGGCGACCTTCAGCCGGGCCTTGTCCCTGTTCCTGCTGCCCTTCTCCTTGCGCAAGAGA
>NZ_JBSGBZ010000120.1:0-8006 GCF_053601495.1 Streptomyces sp. NPDC004721 | reverse complement strand
CGCGCGGCGGCGGAGCTCAAGCGGGTAACGGGAAGGTCGTGCCATGACTCGATCCTTTCATGGAATCGAGTCTCCATTCGAACCGGGGCGGTTCACTGCGGTACGGGCCGGCCCAACTGGACGCCCTGCACCACACCCGGTTCGAGGACACGGTGCGGGACCTCATGCGCCGCGACGGCTGCCAGGACGCGGTCCGCGTCGGGGGCGGCGGCGACCTGGGCACCGACGTGAGGGCCACCGACCCCTACGGGCGGCGCTGGGGATCCAGTGCAAACACCGGCGCAACGGCCTGGCCGGCTCCGCCGTGGGCACGCCGGACCTGCAGGTCCTCAACGGCACCGCCCGCCAGGTCCACGGCGCCGACGTCGCGGTGATCGTGACCAACGGGCGGGTGACCGCACCGGCCGTGACCTTCGCCAAGCAGCAGCGCCTCCTCGTGGTCGACCGCCACACCCTCGGAGCGTGGGCATCCGGCTCAGAACCCGTATGGGAGCTGCTCCGCGCCATCCCGCCGCCTCACAAAAGGCTGCAAAGCCATCGATAGAGCCATAAGAAACGGCCAGCCGGCTTGGGCGTTCAACCTGACATGGCGCCCGGGTCTTCCGCCCGTCGATTGCCGGCTCGGCTCCGTGGCTACGGCATCGCGCCGGCCGAGGCTGTTACGTCAGACCTCCACGGCCGTCCACCGTCAGCCTCGTGGGCGCCACTCCTGTCGGTATTCGGGATGCCGGGCATGTGGCTGTGCAAGCACGGACAGCGCGCGGCTCAGAGCGGTGGCCTGGCCTTCCAGCCGGGCAGCGTCGACGAGCTCGGCCGTCGGCACAGTGACGCCCGCCGTCGTCATGTCCGTGATCTTCCGTGTGGCGCCAGCGGCCAGGATGGTCGCCCTTTCGCATGCGTCCACGATGGCCTGCTTGGCATTGACGTCAGCGATAACCGCCTGCCAGTTCTGCATGCGGAGTTCCATGGCTGTCTGGCGTTCTTCGGCGTATCGGGCCCGCAGAAAGTGGATGAGGTCATCGATCAAGGCAGTCCTTCGCGGCATGGCAAGCGGCGTGGCCAAGGACGGGCGGTACTGCCCTCGAGCCGCGCGCAGAGAGCCGGGGTACCGGGGTGCCCCGGCCTGCGAGGGCCGTTGTTCGGAACGACCCTGTGTCTCATTTTGCGCTATGGGGCCAAGACGTGTCGCACAGGGACAATGAACTCCTCGGTCGGCGCAGGAAGCTCGCGATTGCCGGGCACAGCGGAGGACGTGCTGATCAGGACGAGCGGGCCGATCGCGCCGCAGGTGCGGAAGAAGCTGCGAGCCGTGCCCCGCAGCGCCCTGCTCCTGGCCGTGGCCAGGGTGAGGTAGCGCAACGCGGTGCCGACGGACGCGAATCCGTCCACCAGCATCCGGCTCTCGTACTCGCGCACCGCGACAGACAGCGCGAGTTCCCCGCTGCGCACCGGACCAGGGCGTCGCGCAGCAGGTGCGCGTCGTGCAGAGCGGCGTTGCCACCGAGCCCGCCGACCGGCGGCATAAGTGAATGGCGTCGCCGAGCAGTGTGACATTCGTGGTGTCCCAGTGCTTTGGCTTCCGCGCGGCTGCGAAGTCGAACCGCACAGCGCGTCCCGGTGCGACACGTGCGCCCACATCAGACAGTCCTCGTCCACCGGTTCGGTCTCGCGGCGGCGGAACCTGTTCGCCTCAGGAAACCTGCACTCCTCAGGTGAAGAGGAGTACCGGGTCATACCCCCGTTTCCGTGTCGAGGGCGGTGGCCGCGGAGTGGTTTCGCAGGCCGGAGGTGCGCTGTTGATGGAGACGGTCCGCAAGACCGGTCTGGATACCGCGATGTCGGCGGCGTTGGCGCCGTGGCGCAAGCAGCGGGCGGTGCACCATCCGGGCAAGGTCCTGCTCGATGCGGCGTTCGCGGTCGCGCTGGGCGGGGACTGCCTCTCCGATGTCGCCATGCTGAGGGCCGAGCCGGCGGTATTCGGGCCATTGGCCTCCAGCCCAACCGTCTCTCGCCTGGTCAGCACGCTTGCCATGAGTGAGACGCGCGCTGACCGCGATCGGCCAGGCCTGCGCCCACGTCCGTGAACATGTCTGGGCCCTGGCCGGGAAAGTCATGATGTATGGCGCGTCGGGTGGAGGGATGAGCTTCGTGGAGATCGGCCGTGCGGGAATCGCGGAAATTGAATACCGGTATTTCAGCATCGGCGAGATGCAGGACCCCGGTTTCGAGCCGGTGGAGACGCAGGTGAATTTCTCCACCCCTGAGCCCGTCATTGTGGTACCGGGCCAGATCGTCGTGGTCTCGCGCGTTCAGACGCACCGGGCGCCCGTCGTGCTGGCGGCCGCAGCAGAAGGCGAGGAGCCCGTGCCAGGCGATGGCTGGCAGATGGTGGCTACCAAGTCCTATGCACCCGTTTATGCAGGTCGGATGTTCGCGTGCGACACCATGAACGGCCCCGCCTCACCTGCGCCCGAACCGGTTGAGGTGTTCGGTCAGCGCATCAAGCCGGGTGAGCCGGCCATTGATCTGGACTCATCGCGTGTGTACCGCGTCCAGGTCTGGGCGCGTGGGCGAGAAGACTCGCGGGAGCGGCACGAGGAAGCAATGGACCGGGAAGAGTGGGGCGCGAGTGAGGGTTTCGAAGCGTATGCGGTCGCTTTC
The DNA here is from genome assembly GCF_053601495.1 of Streptomyces sp. NPDC004721. Lineage (NCBI taxonomy): Bacteria > Bacillati > Actinomycetota > Actinomycetes > Kitasatosporales > Streptomycetaceae > Streptomyces > Streptomyces sp. NPDC004721. Next base: position 5,345 of record NZ_JBSGBZ010000120.1, on the reverse strand, counting down.
ACACCTCAGCGGAAGCAGGAGCCACCGGTGCCTCGTAATGAGGACAGGCTCAGGGAGCGGTTCGCCAGGCAGCGGGCTGAGGAGGACGAGATCGCCCGTCTGCTCGTCGGCCAGTAGTTAACCTCGCGCTTTCTTGAGGTGGGCTGTCCGATGGCTGATCAAGTAGGGAGTGCATCTGACCTGGGGCGTGGTGCCGTATCTGGGTGCGGCTGGCCATGGCGTCCACCCGCGGTCCGGTCTCGCCGAGAAGCAAGGCGTGCTGGCTGGGCAGCAGACCCACGTTCAGGACATCGTTGATGAGGTCGAGCGGCCACGGCCCGGTGCCTTTTGAGGCGATTGATGCCGCACTCGACCGCGTGCCGCTCGCGGTAGTCGATCGGGTCGAGCTTCGGCCGCCGACCACCCTGAGAGCCCCGCTTCTTGCGGTTGCGCGCCTGGTCGGCCTTGTCCGGGATGGTGCAGCGGATGCCCCGCCGCCGCAGTTAGGCCAGGTTCGCGCGGGAGGCGTACGCCCTGTCCGCGCGGACCCGTCTCGGCCGGGTGCGGGGCCTGCCAGGACCGGGGCGTGGAACCCGGACGCGGCCCAGGACGACCTCGAACTGCGGAGAGTCACCCCGCTGCCCGGCCGTTACGACGACCGACATGGGCATTTGCCGCTGCTCCACGGCCAGGTGCAGCTTGGTGGTCAGGCCGCCGCGCGAGCGGCCGAGTCCGTGGTCGGCCGGTTCGACCGTAACGCCTCCGGGCGGCTCCTTCTGCAAATCCCCCCTTTCCGTGCTCCGGCGGCATGTTGGTGGGCCCGGACGACCGTGGAGTCGACGTTCAGGTCCCAGGTGATCAGGTGGAGGACCACCGCCGCGTACTGGCCGTGCTCCTCTACCTCAACCGGCCTTGACGCCGGGCATGCAACGGACGCCGTCCGCTCGTCGACTGAGAAGCCGCATCGGCCACCCTGTTCGGCTTCAGCAAGCTGGACAAGTGCCCGCAGCCTTGCGTTCGGCTCGATCAGGCGTGATCTTTGTCTGCTCCCACTGATTTTCGGCCGCTCGAGCAGCGAGACGGCCAGGAAGGCAGAGATTCCGTGTCGATTCCTCCGCCCCCACCCCAGCCGTCGTACCCATACCAGCCGCCCGTGCCGCCGCCCGGACCCGGACAGCAGTGGGGTTTGACGCAGTCGCCGGTGCGGCCGGTGCTGAACGGCTTCGCAGTCGCGGCCCTGGTGACGTCGCTGCTGTGTCTTGCCCCGCTGGGGCTGATCCTCGGCGTTGTCGCGCTGGTGCAGATATCTAAGAAGGGACAGCGGGGCAAGGGCCTCGCGATCGCCGGGATCTCCGTTTCCGGTGCGGTTCTCCTGCTGGCCGCCGCCGTCGTGGCGGGGGTACTCAACTTCAGGGTGTGGACGATTTCCGCCAGGGACGACGGTGCGGTCCCGGGGCGGGGGTGGAGCACGGTCCACTTGCTGAAGGTCGGTGACTGCTTCACCCCGGGCGCGGAGTTGCCGAAGCGGGACAGACCGCCGCTGGGTAACGCGATCGTGAAAAGGGTCCCGTGCGACGAGTCGCATCGAGGAGAGGTGTATGCCACCTTCGCACTCTCCGAGCAGCGGGACTTCCCGGGCCATGACGCGATCGAAGCGATCGCGGGGCCGCAGTGCAAGATGCTCCTCTTCGACTACTCGGTGGATCCGGTGGCCTTCGGCTATTTGCAGACCTATTACTACTATCCGGACGAGCACGGCTGGGCTTCCGGGAAGCGCACCGTGCAGTGCTGGGCGGCGCTTTTCGACGGGACCGAACTGGACACCTCGGTACGGCGCGGTGCGTCCGACCTGAGCACCGACCAACTGGCCTTCGTCTCGGCCATGAAGCCGCTGACCCTCGCATCCGCACTCCGGCCGGTGACGGACCTCCGGCAGGACCTCGACGGCGCCAAGGCCTGGGCCGGCCAGGTGGCCGAGGCGCAGGCCGAGACGATCCAGCTGCTCAAGGATGCCGAGCTGCCGGGGGCCGAGCGGCCGACCGAGCAGCTCGTGGCGGAGCTCGAAGCGGGGCTGCCGCTCCTGCGGCAGGCGGCCGAGGCACGCGACGCGAACACCTTCGAAGGGCATCTGCGATCCCTGGAGCAGCACAACCCGGACCCGCACGTCCGCCAGATACGCGGTCTGCTGGACCTTCCCCTGCCATCAGCCTTGCCGACACCGGCGCTTCGAGGCACGGCCGCTGGGTGAGCCGTTCGCCGGGCGGGCTCGCCGGCCCTCAGGCCTCCCCGCCCGCCCCCAGCGAGCGCCGCGTGACCTCCGGCAGGTGCCGGGTGAAGACGTCCCGTGCCTGAGGGGTCAGTTGTGCGCAGGGCCACCAGGGACGTGATCAGCACATCGCACAGTTCCGCCTGGACGTCGTCCCAGGTGTTATCTGGGGCTGTCTGCACATACTTGCTGGTCAGCGATCCAGCGCACCTTCGGTGCGCACCGGGGGCGTGGTAAATCCCGTGGCGCGCGCCAAGAATGCTTCTGTCTGCCCCTGACGTGGGCCGGTGCTGGTTCGGGATCGTGGTGGGGTTCGTGTCCTCCCTGAACCCGCAACCCGGATGAGCCCGGGGTGGACGATCTATGTCTGCCAGGTTTCCGATGGTATGGCCCAGTCCTTCAGGACCCGGCGGCGGTGTTCGTAGTCGGTGGGCCGGTGACTGAGCTCATTCGCTTTCGAGGCTGTCGAGTGCGGCCTCGAAAGCGAAGGCCAGCCCTCTGTCCTTGAGGCGGTGGGTGAGGATGCCGTCGAAGCGTGCGGAGGTGCCGGGCAGGACCCCCCGCGGACCCAGCCCACAGCGGAGGCCCGGTGCGGTGTCCGGGCCGTCTCCGGGCCGTGCAAGGTCACCCGACGCCGACCAACAACGACAGAAGCCCACGGCATCTGAACTGGTCAGAGCCGTAGGCTTCCTCAGCCTCGCTGGTCAGCCGGACCGGTGATCAGTAGACCAGCTACTGACCGCAGTTGCCGGCGCTTGCCACGCCCATTAAGACTCCACCGACCGCGTGGTCCAATGGGCGCTGAGGGGGCGGAATGAGCGAGCAGAGGCTGTCCGAAGCAAGCGCGTGGAAGTACCTCATCGAGACACTCACGATGCTCGCCGTGGCCGCGAGTGATCAGACAACATGGCTCGACAAGTACCGACTCGAAAGCGACGACTTGGCGTTGGACTACGAGAACGCGCAGAGCGCCATCGCGATCCTCGCCGAGGCTGGTCGTATCGACGTCGCCATGGAGTCGCGCCTCGCACGCATTGACGCGATCCTCGACGCAATGAGCGGGGCGGAGCAGGCTTCCAGGTGGACGTATGAGGCGCTGACGGCCGACGCAGGGTGGCTCAAGGTGCGCCAGTTGGCACGCGAGGCACTCACCGAACTGGCCGGTACGTGGCAGCAGCCGTTGCCCACCCTGGGGATCTATGGTGTCTCTCAACAACCGCCCGGGGCCGTCTCTGGGCCGTCAGAGGCGAACCGGTGTTGACAGATGATGACAACCAGTCCCGGCATCCATGCAGGTCACAGGGGGCAGCTGTGGTGAGCCGCCGCGCCTGAGAGGCTCGGGCCATCACTTCCAGAAGGCCTTGACGACGGCGTGCCCCGTGGGGACGGCCCGGGTGTAGAAGGCCTGAAGGTCGGTGTGGTCGGTGTGGTCGGTTACGGGGTTGGCATCCCAAAGAGGAGGACCGTCACCAGTATGTACACCGGAATGGCCAGGGCCACGGCCAACCCGGCAAGGCAGCCCCAGACGATCAGTCGAGTACTGGTTCTCCCGTAGCCATCGTTCTTCGGCACGCCCGAATCTAACAGTGCGGTACGCCCGACTCTCTACCCCCAGAGGCGGGTAGCGGGCTCGCCCCAGCACCAAGTGCGGCAGGTCGTGCCGCAGGTGGATGAGCGTGGCCACCAGCCGGTCGACGAGGATCAACTGGTGCCGGGCACCGGCTCCTGCGGCTCGCATTCTCGCCCCGCCTCGCGCTGAGTAACGACGCCCTTCAACCGCCGCCTGCCACCGCTGAACCAACTCCTCCGCCAGCAAGGCCAGATGACGCCTGGAGATCCTCGTGGACAGCCGATGCGCAAGGATCGCCCTATTGACCATGATCGCCTCAGCCGGATCATGCCACCCAGCGGCACACCCTCACCCGCTATCACGCACCAACTCGTAAGAGGTCATCTCATTTGGCGAATCTGCGGTAGCAGATCAGGGTGCAGGCGATGCTGGTGAAGGCCAGGAAGTGCTCGGCTTTGTGCTCGTAGCGGCGGTGGAGGCGGCGGCAGCCGGCGAGCCAGGCCATGGTGCGTTCGATGGTCCAACGGTGTCGTCCGAGTCGCTGCGAGGTCTCGACGCCCTTGAGGGCGATGCGGTGCCGGATGCCCCGCTTGGCTAACCATCGCCGGAGGTGGTTGTAGTCGTAACCTTTGTCGGCGTGGAGTTTGCCAGGCTTGCGCGGCCGGGGGCCTCGCCGGGAGCGGACCGGCGGTATTCCCTTCACGAGCGGGATCAGGGCCTGGCCGTCATGGACGTTGGCGCCCGGGATTCCGACGGACAGGGGCAGGCCGGTCCGCTCGGTGATCAAGTGGATCTTCGGCCGTCCTTGCCCCGGTCCACAGGATCCGGACCTGTCAGATCCCAGTTTTCAGGGCCCGCATGTTCACCGAGTCGATCGCGCACCTCGACCAATCCAGGTCACCGCGCGAGCCCGGTTCGTCGAGGACCAGGCGGTGCAGCTTGCCCCACACACGGGCCTTCGTCCACTCGGCGAATCTGCGGTGGGCCGTTGCCCCGGACGGCCCGAACGACGCCGAGGGCAGTTGCTGCCACGTGCAGCCGGACGTGGCAACGAACACGATCGCGGCCAGCACTTCACGGTCACCATGCCGGCGCCGGCCACCGCCCTGAGGCCGCGATGGCGCCTCCGGCACCACGTGCTGGAACAGCTCCCACAACTCATCCGGCACCAGCCGCTCAACGATCCCCACCACGGCCAACAGCCTACCGAACCAAATGAGATGACTTCTGAGCTTTTTAGCTCCACGGTTTGAACTGACTACATGAAAATCACTAAGGTCTAGGTCGAACTCCGCACAGGTGATCACTCGCAGCGGGTGAGTGACGGCGGAGGGCACCGCCCACCGGTGTATCGGTTGGCGGCTGGAGGAAGAAGGAGCTCGCCCCCGTGGCGTCCCACCGTCGACCCAAGCAGCCGAGCCGTGCGCGCGTGAGCGTGCTCACCACCGTGGCGGCAGCGGCCGTAGCCGTCAGTGCCCAGGCCGCGAACGCCGCCCCGAGCGCGAAGCCGAGCAAGGACGAGGTCAAGTC
>NZ_JBSGBZ010000119.1:0-8612 GCF_053601495.1 Streptomyces sp. NPDC004721 | reverse complement strand
CTGCCTGCCGATCCAGGACGTGGTACCCGGCCTGACGGTGCAGGGCCCCGTCCCGGCCCTGACCGACCGCCTGCGCGAACTGCACCGCGACTTCCGCGTCGGCCGGCCGGGCACGGCCGCCTCCTGACAGCGGGATGGGAGGGCGCGGCCGGGGTGTCGACGCCTGGCGCGCGTCCGGTCACCGCCGCTCGGCCGTGCCGCGTTCCGGGTCCGCCTGCGCTTCGGCCTCGCGCAGCAGGGCCGCGATCCCGCGGAAGCCGCGGCGTTCGGCGTGGGCGCGGGCCGTCGTCCCGTCGGCGTCCGGCAGCAGCGGGTCGGCGCCCGCCCCGAGCAGCACCTCCACGATCTCCTGATGCGTGCGCCCGCCGTCACCGAGGATCACCGCCTCCAGCAGCGCCGTCCAGCCAAGCCGGTTGACGTGGTCGACGTCGATGCCGGTCTCGGCCAGTACGGCCCGTACGTAGGCCACGTGACCGCGCTCGCTCGCCGGGATCACCGACACCCCGCCGAACCGGTTGGTCAGCCTCAGGTCGGGCCCACCGGGCAGCAGTGCGCGCATCATCGCCACACTTCCGGTGACGCCGGTCACCAGCCAGGCGCTGTCCAGGCGATCGTCCTGCGCGTTCACGTCCGCACCCGCGTCGACCAGTACCCGGGCCGCCTCCACCTCGTCGGCGAGGGCCGCTCGCAGCAGGGGCGTACGGCCCTGCTCGTCACGTGCCTCACGGTCGGCACCGGCTGCGAGCGCCTCGCGGACGGCGGCGACGTCGCCGTGGTGTGCGGCGTCCAGCAGGGCGCGGTCGGTCGGGGAAAGCGACTTCTTGGCCACGACGGAACTCCTCCACAGGGTGGCAACGGACAACGGGACGACAACGGCGTCGGCGGCAAGGACGACAAGCAAAGCGACAAACAAAGCAAGGACGACAAGCAAAGCAGAGGAGCGGAAAAGGGTGGCCGGCGGGAAGCCGGGAGGGCGGGAGAAGCCGGAACCCGCGGCGCGCGGGGCGAATGCCCCCGCGCGCCGCGGTGGCCGAGTGCTCGCCGGTTCGGGGACGTCGCTCACTTCGGGACGCCGGTCACTCGGGTGGTGCTACAGGATGGGGTCAGCCCCCGTTGCTGATCGCCGCGACACCGGCCTGGGCGAACTTCTCGTCCAGGTCGCCGGACGGGGCGCCCGCGACGCCGACGCCCGCGATCGGGCCGTTGTTGTACGCGACCGGGGCGCCGCCCGCCAGGAACAGCGTGCCCGGGATGTCCTTCAGGGTCGGTGCCGAGTCCAGGCGCTTGACCAGCTCGGAGGTGGGCGCGTTCCAGGAGACGGCGGTGTACGCCTTCTTGATCGCCGAGTCGTAGGACTGGGGGCCGGCACCGTCGCCGCGCAGGGTGACGATCGTGTTGCCGTTGCGGTCCACGACCGCGACGGTCACCCGCTGGCCCTCCTTCTGGGCGGCCTTCAGCGCCGCCAGCGCGGCGTCGGCGGCGGCGTCGGCCGTCAGGTGGGTGCTGGTGGTCGTGGCCTTGCTCTTCACCGCGGCCACGGCCGCGACCGGAGCGGTGGCCGGGGTGTCGGCGGAGGCGGACACCGCTCCGACCACACCGGCACCGACCGCTGCCACGGCCGCCACGGAGGTGATGGCCTTGGCGCGGGCGGAGAACTTCTTGGCCTTGTGCTGCATCACGGGTACCTCTCCAGTCGTGTCACGTTCCCCGGCACCCGGACCGCCGGATCGGCCGTACCTGAGCGGGTGTCGGAGAACTCGGCGCTTGCTGCGCCGTGCCTCAACCCTCGACCCGCTCAGCACGCCCGACCGTCGACGTACCGGCTGCTTCCGGCGCGCGGAACGGCGGACGTCGGGGTCATCCGATCGGTTGACCGCCTGCCGTGCCGACCGGGCGACAATGGCAGTGTTTGCCGAGCTCGGGGCCCTTCCGCCGAGGCCGCGCCAAGGCCTGCCCGCCGCCGAGCCACCGCCATGTCCGTACGTCCCGGCCGGGGAGGAACAGCCCATGCCGTCCAGGAACCGGCCCTCCCCGGCCGGCCCGAGCACCGCCGACAGCGAATCCCGCAGGCTGGCGTTCGTCATCCATCTGGCGTTCTTCCTGCTGCTCGGCTCCGCCCTGTTCCGGTACGTCCAGCGGCACAACGCCCAGCCCCAGGTGCCGGCTGTCCTGGCCCTGTCCGGCGTCCTCGCCCTGCTGTACGTCGTCGGCCACCGCACGGCGGTCGCCGCGGCCGGCGCGGGCACGGCGGCCGTCCCCGGGACGGATTCGCCCTCCTCCCTGGGCTCGGCCTCCGCGAGCCGCGGGCGGCCTCCCCTCACCGGGCTGCTGTGGCTGGGCGCGCTCGTCGGCGTGTGGGCCGTACTGGTCGCCCTGGCGCCCAGCTTCGCCTGGTGCGCGGTGCCGCTGTTCTACACCGCGCTGCGCACCCTGCCGACGCCCGCCGCGTACACCCTGGTGACGTTCTTCACCGCCTTCGTCGTCGTCGCGCAGCTGCGGCTGGCCGACCGTCTCGACGTGGACCTGGTGATCGGTCCCCCGGCCGTCGCCGCCCTGGCGACCGCGGTCTTCACCTACATGGACCGGCAGGCGACCCGGCAGGCCGCCCTGATCCGCGACCTGGTGCGCACCCGTCGCGAACTCGCCGCCACCGAGCGCCGCGAGGGCACTCTCGCCGAGCGCCAGCGGCTGGCCATGGAGATCCACGACACCCTCGCGCAGAGCCTGTCCAGCCAGCGGATGCTCCTCCAGGCCGCCGACCGGCTGTGGGAAACCGAACCGGCGCGGGCCCGCGCCCATCTGCGCACCGCCGGGTCGATCGCCGAGAGCAGCCTGGCCGAGGCCCGCCGATTCGTGCACGACCTGGCGCCCGCCGACCTCGCCGAGGGCGGCGGCCTGGAGTCGGCCCTGCGGGTCCTGGCCACCCGCGAGACCACGCCCGAACTCACCGTGACCTGCCTCGTCGACGGCACGCCGGGACCGTCCGGGCTGCCGGACCGGGTGCAGTCCGCGCTGCTGCGCATCGCCCAGGGCGCCCTCGCCAACGTCCGGGAGCACTCCGGTGCCACCCGGGCCGCCCTCACCCTCACCCACCTGGAGGACCAGGTCCGGCTGGACATCGCCGACAACGGCCGCGGCTTCGACACCGCCGCACTGCCGGAGCGCGCCGTCGGGGTCCGCGGGCACGGCCTGCCCGCGATCCGGGCCAGGGTCGGCCAGTTGGGTGGCACCCTCACCATCGAGTCCGCGCCAGGTGACGGCACCGTCGTCTCCGCGGCCGTCCCACACCGTCCCACTACCGCGGAGGTCCCCACTCCATGAACCGGACCGAACCCACCGAAGGCACCGAACCGGCGACCGTACGGCTCGTCCTGTGCGACGACCACGCCGTGGTCCGCGCCGGGCTGCGCGCCCTGCTCGGCAGCGCCCCGGGGATCGATGTGGTGGGCGAGGCGGACAGCGGCGCGGAGGCCGTCGCGCTCGCCTCGAAGCTCGTCCCCGACGTGGTTCTCATGGACCTGCAACTCGGCGACGGGATGGACGGTGTGGAGGCCACGCGCCGCATCACCGCCGACTCCGGCGGCTCGGTCCATGTGCTGGTCCTGACGACCTACGACACCGACGCCGACATCACCCGTGCCATCGAGGCGGGCGCCACCGGCTACCTACTCAAGGCCGAGCGCCCCGATGAGCTGTTCACGGCCATCCACAGCGCCGCCGCCGGCCGCACCGCCCTGTCCGCTCCCGTCGCCCAACGGGTCATGACCCGCATGCGCAGCCCGCGCCCCAAACTCACCGACCGCGAGCGCGACATCCTCGGCCAGCTGGCCCGCGGGCTGACCAACCGGGACATCGCCAAGGCCCTCTTCCTGAGCGAGGCCACCGTCAAGACGCACCTGGGGCGCATCTACGACAAGCTCGGCGTCGACACCCGCGCCGGCGCCGTGGCCGTCGCCAAGGAACAGCGCCTACTGCCCTGACGAGCACGGCCGGCTCGCTCGCGGGTCTTCCCTGGGTCTTCCCTGGGTCTTCCCGTCACTCACCGGCTGTGTTCGGCGTACTCCCGGAAGTGTTCCAGATCGCTGCGGACGAGCCGTTCGATCGCGTTGGCCTGGGCGAATCCCCTGGGGCCGCCGAATGCCTCCCGGACGGTGTCGGGGTCGTACTCCAGTCGTGCCTGGACCCGGGTGTTTCCCTGGTCGATGGGGTGCAGGGTGAGGGAGCACTTCAGTTCCGGGGCTCCCGTGGTGTGCCATTCCATCACGCGGTCCCCTGCGCGGTCGGAGACCTCGGCCTCCATCTGCCGGGACCGTCCGCCCGCCTCGACGTCCAACTGGGCACGGCCATCGGCCTCCGCACGGGCGTCCCGCACGCCGTCCATGAAGCGGGGATAGTTCTCCACCCGGTGAAGGCTGTCCCAGGCGCTGTCGATGGGGACTCCGACGTCGATGTGTTCTTCGAGGGTGCTCATGGCGACCTCCACGGCTCGGCTCACGTCGCACGTCCTTCTGCCTCCAGTGTGCGCCCCGCCCCGGCGGGCCGGGGGCCCGGAGCAGGCGGCCGGGGGTCAGGCGCCCACCCGGACCAGGCCGCTCTCGTAGGCGAAGACGACCGCGTGGACGCGGTCCCGCAGGCCCAGCTTGGACAGCAGGCGGCCGAGGTGGGTCTTGACGGTGCTCTCGCCGAGGAAGAGGCGCGTGGCGATGTCCGCGTTGCTCAGTCCCCGGGCGACCAGGGCCAGCACCTCACGTTCGCGCTCGGTCAGCCGCGACAGCCGCTCACGCTCGGCGGGGCGGGCCTCGGGCAGGACGAAGCGCTCCACGAGGCGGCGGATGACGGAGGGCGCCATCATCACCTCGCCCCGCAGCACGGCCCGTACGGTGACCAGGATCTCCTCCCCCAGCGCGTCCTTGACCAGGAACCCGCTGGCGCCCGCGCGCAGCGCTCCGTAGGCGTACTCGTCGAGGTCGAAGGTGGTCACCACCAGGACCTTCGGAGCGGACGGCCGGGCGCGGATGTGCCGGGTGGCGGCCAGGCCGTCCAGGTCCGGCATGCGTACGTCCATGAGGACGAGGTCGGGTTCCAGTTCGGCGCTGAGGGCGACGGCGGTGTGCCCGTCCGCGGCCTCCCCGACGACGGTGAGGTCGGGCTGGCCGCCGATCACCATGCGCAGCCCCATCCGGATCAGCTCCTGGTCGTCGCAGAGCAGCACACGGTACGGACGGTGCGGCGCCGCGGCCCCGCTCACCGCACCGCCCCGGCAGATGCGGGCGGCCCCGGCCGCAGCGTCGCGTCCACGCGGTAGCCGCCCTCCGGGGTGGGACCGGCGCAGACGGTGCCGCCGTAGAGGGCCGAGCGCTGCCTCATCCCCTCGACGCCCCGCCCGGCCGAGGGCAAGGCGACCTTGGGTGCGGCTCCCACGCCCGGCGAGTTGTCGACGCGGATGCGGATGCGGCGCTCCGGTCCCGGAGAACCGACCTCGACCAGGACCCGGACCGCGGCGTTCGGTGCGGCGTGTTTGACGACGTTCGTCAGCGCCTCCTGCACGATCCGGTAGGTCTGCAGAGCGGCGCCCGCGGGCAGGCCGCGCCGGTCCCCGCGCAGTTCCAGGGTGGCCGCACCGGGGAAGCGGGCGACGAGGGAGCGCAGCTCGTCCAGGCCCGGCTGCGGCCCGTCCGGCCCGGTGCGCGGGTGCCCGTCCTCCCCGTCCCCCTGAGGACGCAGCACGTCCAGCAGGCGACGCAGTTCGACAAGCGCGTCGCGACCGGTGGCACTGATCGTCTCGAGCGCCCGGTGCGCGGCCGCCGGGTCGGCGTGTCCGGCCAGCCTGCCGCCCTCGGCGTTGACGACCATGACGCTCACGCCGTGGGCGAGGATGTCGTGGATCTCACGAGCGATCCGTGCGCGTTCGTCGGCGACGGCGGCGCGGGCCAGGACGGCACGCTGGGACTCCGCCAGTTCGGTGCGGCGCGCGAACTCGGCGAGATGGGCGCGCCGGGCCCGGACGTACTCGCCCCACACCCACGACCCGGCCAGCCAGAACGTCACGGAGGCGGGCGTCCACCAGGCGCCGTGCCCCCCTTGAGCCCCCTGTTCGTACGACCGCAGCCAGTCCGGAACCCACAGCAGCACGCACCCGGCCGCGCACGCGGCCGCCGCGGCGGCGGGGCGGCGCAGACCGCGGACCACGAGCGTGTAGAGCAGCGCCGCCATGGCGAGGGCGCCCCGGCCCACTTCCTGCCCCCACACGTGGCCCAGGTACTGCGCCCAGAACGCGGCCGTGACCACCACGGCGACGGCGTGGGGGTACCGGCGCCGCCACAGCAGCGGCAGGACCAGTGCGGCGTGGACCACCGCCTGCACCCACACCGGCCGCCAGCCGGCCTGTTCGCGGATCACGGGCGGTACGCCCACCAGGACCACCAACACCGCGTCCGGCAGCCAGGGATGACGCCGCCGCCAGTGCGACAGGCTCTCCATGAGACGAAGCACCGCCTCAAGCTATGCCGCCCCGCAGCCCGGCACGTCGTCCCGTGGGGGGCAGTGGGATCCTCCCCGAGGACTACACACCCGGCCCTCGGACACGACGTACGGCTACGCCGCGGGTGCCGAGCATGAGCGGCGTGTCGATCACCACGCAATTCCTCAAACACCCGCTGACGACGGGCGCGATCGCCGCCAGTTCACCGGGGCTGGCCCGCGCCATGACCCGTGGGATCGGGCTGGAGACCGCCTCCCTCGTCGTCGAACTCGGCCCCGGCACAGGCGCGATCACCCGGTCGATCCTTCGTCTGATGGCGCCGGGCACCCGCCTGGTCGCCATCGAGATCAATCCCGGGTTCGCCGCCCGCCTCGAAGCCGCTCACCGGGACGACCGGCTCACCGTCGTCCGGGGCGCGGCATCCGAGGTCGCCACCGTGACCCGGGAGCCGGTGCACGCGGTGGTCTCCGGGCTGCCGTGGACCGTCATGCCCGAACGGCAGCGACACCGCACTCTCGAAGCCGTCGCCCAGGTGCTGAGGCCGCGCGGCCGCTTCACCACCTTCGCCTACTGCCACGCGGCCTGGACCCCGCCCGCCCGCCGCTTCGCCTCGGAACTGCGCAGCCATTTCGCCACGGTGGAACGCACCGCGGTGGTGTGGCCCAATCTGCCGCCGGCGTTCGTCTACCGGGCCGGTCACCAATCGGCGGAACGCTGACGGAATCACGTCGCCTCCGGCTCCGGGTCCCCGCGGTGCACGGCCGGGCTACGCTCCCCGGATGGCTGGTCCCTCGGCGGCCACCGCTGGCACGTCGACACCGACGGCGCCGCGTGGAACGGCGGCCTGGAGGAACCCTCACCCGGCACCACCTGCCGCATCCCCCATCAACTGGCGTGCCCAGGCCTGACTCCGGACGAGATCGAACCGTGGCGGTGGCTGGCCTCGGTCCGCGATGAGAACGCGCGACGGGCCCGGCAGAAGGCCGATGCCGCAGGCTGTCCCGGGCGCCTGCCCGACACCGGATGAGCGGCAGCGCGCGTTCAGTGCTCTGCCTCGCGGGGGCGCTCGGCCGTGCCGAGGATGTGGGTGGCGGCCGGCAGGGGGAGGCGGGTTTCGGGGAAGGCGAACCTCTCCTCCTCAGTGAGAGTGAACCCGGCCGCGGTGATGGCGGACTGGGTGTCGCGGCCGGTGTGGCAGCCTCCGCACAGCAGTGGCCAGAAGGTCGCGTCCACGGCACGCTGGACGCGGCGCATGCCCGGCGTGTCCGCCTGGACGTGCTCGAAGAACCGCATGCGGCCTCCGGGCCGCAGGACGCGGTGGATCTCGGCCAGGGCCGCCGCCGGGTCTGCCACCGAGCACAGGGTGAGGCACACGACGGCCGCGTCGAACGAGGCGTCGGGCACCGGCAGTTGCTCGGCCCGGCCGTCCACGACCTCCACCTCCGCGGGCACGGCGCGGGCCGCTTCCGCGGCCAGGGCACGCAGTCGGGGCTCCGGCTCGACGGCCAGGACGCGTCTCACCTCGGCCGGGTAGTGCGGGAAGTTCAGTCCATTGCCCGCGCCGATCTCGATGACCCGGCCGGACAGACCGGCCACCAGGCGCTTCCGGTACCGCGTGATGCCGGCCCTCTCCAGGCCGGGACCGGCGACACGGGCGTAGAAGCGGGCGAAGACGGGGTGGCGGACCTGTGGGGCCATGGCGGATCACCGGATTCGTGTGAGGGGCGGTGCCTGGTGGTCATCGCGAGCATGTGCTCCGCCCCAGCACACCACACAACTAACCTGCTGACGCTTGTCAGAAGCACCCCCTAGAGTGATCCGCCTATTGATCTGATGGTGTGCTGAAACGGGGGAAGAGTGAGCAGGAACCTGCGGATCGGAGCGTCCAAGCGGTGGGTGTGCGCAGCGGTCGTGGCCGTCGGCGCACTGGCGGGTTGTGGCAGGCATGACGCGGTCGTTCCCGGAGCGGACGGGGCAGCGGGAATGCCGCAACCCCCCGCGCCGGGCCAGAACCTGAGCGGCGCCACCCTCTGCGACTAGTGCTGCGACCGGAAAGGTTCACCGGCTCGCGACGCCCGGCACGGCACTCCCCCAGCCTTCGGCCGGGGGTACCCCCACGCCGCGTTGTCGC
>NZ_JBSGBZ010000118.1:0-8708 GCF_053601495.1 Streptomyces sp. NPDC004721 | reverse complement strand
AACTCCGAGTGACTGAGCTTCGGCGGCCGTCCGGGCAGCCGTGCCAAGTCAGCCCACTCGTCATCGATCTTCACGTACAGTGCGGTCACGAGGGTGTTCAGGTTCGTCGTCACAAACGATCATGGACACCCTCTCTTCGTGCCCGCAGCCATTTGGACAGACTCGTCTAGCTAGGGGGTTTCGTTTGGATCAAGACGGGGGCGAGACATGGCGGTCGTTCTCGGGTGGCAGTCTGAAGCGATGAAACCCTGGAGCACCTCCACCGAGAACGAGCTGCGACATCTGCTCAATGAGTGGGATCCGATCGGCGTCGCTGACCTCGTGCAGGACGAGTACGACTGCATGCTCGCCCTCACTTCGGTCTCGATCCTTTGGGCTTGCGGCCCGATGTGATGGCGGCGCGGGTGATCGCCTGGTGGACATCTGTCGGCCCGGCCGATGGCGCCGCCAGCGCGTAGCAGGCGGGGCCTGGCGCGGCCAGCGCTTCGTCGACGCGACACCAGTCCGCTTGGAGCTGGATCAGGTCAGGGGGGAAGAAGGGGACGTGCTCCATGCACACCATTAGGTCAGGTGTTCGATTTTCTGACCAAGTCCTCTTTGGTATGGCCATGGAACCGTTCAGTTGACCAGTAGCCGTGGAGACACAAGGGGCCGCGATGTAGCGCATCGCTGCGCCGTGCCCGTTGCTGTGCTCAGCCGTGGGTGCCGGGCCAGTGCGCCAGGCCGTCAGCCGTCGGCGCCTGGCACGTCGCATCCTGTGGCGAGTCGTAGAACTCGTACGCGTCGCCCAGGCCGCCGTGTTGAAAGACCTTGAGCATCCGGGCGGAGGGGCACGTGATCCGCAGCGATCCCTCGTACTGCCGGATGAGCCTAGTGACCGCTACGACCGTGCCGAGCCCCATCGAGTCGAGGAACGGCACGAAGCACAGGTCCAGGACGAAGTGCCGGTGGCCGTCACCAAGCAGCGTGATCACTGCTTCACGGATCCTGGAATGAGTACGGACATCAACCTCGCCGTCGACCTCAACAACGGTCCAGCCGTTCACCTGGTCGCAGCTGACGGCGATGTCCTCGGTGCAGACGATGGTCGTTCGCATGACCAACCCTCGCGGCTTGGGACGGCACAAGGAACCCCCAGCGACGCGTTGCAAGGCTGCCCGGGTGCGTGGCGCTGCCTGCAGATGCCGCCTGCTTCCATCCAACGCACCCGCCCCCTGATCGCAAGCCGAGACGGGCCTGCGTCAACCGCGGCGGTCGCGCAGGCCCGACCACAGAGCACCTGTCACCCCGACCACGACGGCCAGGGACCCCCACCACAAACCCGACCACCGCAGGCCAGCGCGTAGCGCAGCCCAACCGGCCGAAGATTGCGCAGCACCCGGCACCGCTGCGCATCAGCTCCCGCCGCTCACACCCGAGGATCCCGTTCGCGATCCCAGCCGCCTTGGCGGCGGCCGCGGTGGAGCCGCGCTTACCGATACCGCGACCGCCGTCATCGGCGTGAGCGGTGACAGAGGCGCCAAAGGCCCGACGCGTCGCAGGCGCGGGGTGCGTAGCCCGCCGGAACAGGCTGCCCGCGGGGAGGGCAGCGTGCCGGCCACCCGGCTGGACCTCAGGTAAGGAGACGGTCACGAAGTGGCGGTCTTTCGTTGAGCGGGGGAGGGGAGGGCCAAGGTGTTGCCGGCCGCTCACGCGGAGGGGAGCGCCTCAGTCGCCGAAGCCAATCCTGGTCCGCTTCCGTACCGGACGTACGCCATGCTCATGGGCGGCCCGCTGGACGGCCTGCTGCTGGACATCACGGGCTGGCGGCCGGAGGAAGTCGACGACGGCGTGGCCCTGCCCACCGAGCTCGGGCAGTTCCCGGCGGCCGCGCCCTGTACGACCCGCGCCCCGGCGAAGCGCGCACGCCCGGTCCCGGCGTCGCGTGCCGTCTCTACCACTCCGGCGACACGCTCTGACTGACCGTAGCCCCGACCATGAGCCCGACCACGGCAGGTCAGCGCGCTGACGTACCTCGCCGACCGCCCGCGCGCCCGGCGGTCCTTGAGGAAGCACTCCATGAGGGCGCCTTCTTCGCGGGCTTGGCCGGCGCCTTGGGCACATCCGTCTCGCCGCGCGCTGCCCGGGCCTTGCCGATGGACTCCTGCAGCGCGGCCATCCGGTCCACCAGCTGCTCTGGCCGGGCCGTCGGCTCGGGGCCTGCGGCAGCTGGCGGTCTTCCTGCTTGGCCTCGATTACCGTGTGAAGGGCCTCGGTGTAGCGGTCGGTGAACTCGGGGCCGGTGAGGTCGTCGCGGGTCATGGCCTTGATCAGTGCCACGGCTTCATCGACCTCGTCTTCGTCCAGCTGGACCGGCGGGGGAGCCACGGCGGCGGGGTCGCGGATGTGGTCCGGTCAGAGCAGCCCGTGTAATGCGATCACGTCGTCCCGGACCCGCAGCAGACCGAGCCCCGCTCGCGGCCGTGCCACGTGTACCGCGCGAGTGCGACCCGCGAGGCGGGCTCCAGGGCGTGCCGGAGCACCAGGTAAGGCTTGGCGGCGACGGCGCCCTGCGGCTGGAGGTAGTAGCCGGGGCCGATGCGGAGCGGGTCGACGGCGGAGGCCGGGATAAACGTGATCAGCTCGATGGCACGGGTCGTGGGCAGCGGCATGGCCCGCAGCTCTTCGTCCGTGACGGCCATGTTCTCCCGAAACTACGGCGAAGTGACAAGTAGCTCTCTGTAATCAGAGTGACGCTCGGTCAGGGAGAGTGAGGAGGGGCCCAGGGACTTAGGCGGAAGCGACCGCGCCGCCGCGCGAGCGGCAGGGCGAGCCGGGCTGTGCGTCACACTTCGGACGGCGTGCTGCTCGACGTCGTCCGCGTCCGACCGTTCGGCCGGGGAAAGGTGATGAGCTTCCGTCATGGGCCCGAATTTCGCACAATGCAAGTCTCAGAAGAGGGTCCGTCCCGCTTTTGAGTGCGAACAGGTTCTGAGAGCCGATCCGGGTTCGGCGGGGGTTCGGGCATCCCGTGATTGATCTTGCTCGCGCAAATGACCGTTTGTGAGAGTCGCCCACCACATCGGGATCGTTAGAAGCGATCCGGGCGGCAACCTGACAGAGCCGACTCAACGGTTCCGTCGACCAACTCCCGCGCGACCAGGCGGCCCACGGCCGCGGCGAGCGTGACCGCCGAGTGCATCACTGCCAAGTAGAGGCCGGGGACCTCGGCGACCGGGCCGGCGATCGGCTCACCGTCGGCCGGCATCGGGCGCACTCCGAGTCGGGTGCTGAGCAGCTCGACGCTCCCGGCGCCATGGAAAGTGGACCGGACGGCGGCAAGGGTCCGTTCGGGCGAGTCCGCGGCGGCGATCAGCCGGTCCGCGGCGACCTGCCGAAGATCGAAGTCCTCGGTGTTGACCACGGTGCGGACCAGACCGGCCGGGGCGCGGAGCCGAAACAGCGGGCACGGCGACGGTTCGACCGGGACGCGCACGCCGAGCGGCGCGCCGGCGAGGACGACCGGTTCAAGGCACCTCGGCCTGCCGCGCAGTGCCGCCGCGACCGGCAGGCGGAGCGGGACGAGACGGAGCGGGAGCACGACGACTTCGAGCCGTTCTGATCTCTGCCTGCTGATCTCTCGTGAGACAACACTCGATCCGTCTGAAGGTGTTCACTGATCACTCACTGGTTACGCTCCTCCCCACGAGAGTTAGGGAGGGGCGTACATGAGTACCACTGTGCACACCGTCGAAGTTCCCCTGGGGCGCGGCGACGACTTCGTCCGCGTACAGATCCGCGAGGTGGACGAATCACTGGTGCGGGTCGGCCGGGGCGGGCGAGGTGTGACACGGGCCACGCGGACGTTCGGGGAGATGCTGGACACCGTACGGCCTGTGGCCGAGGGCTTCGTCGGGAGGCTGAGCGGCCTGGCGAACGCCCCGGATGAGATCACCCTCGAGTTCGGTGTCTCACTCTCGGCGGAGGCCGACGTCGTGATCGCCAGCACCGCAACCGAGGCCAATTTCTCCGTTTCCCTCACATGGAACAGGAGCGACCGGTCGGTCCCAACAGGGGATACTGCATAGGCAGTTGAACTGGTCGGGGGCTATGAGGCCATGGCGGCACGGGGGTCACGATGGCATTCGGTGAGGTAGCGGATTCACGAGACATGGAGGCCTTGCTCGCCGCCGCCCTCGTCCGGATCGTCGGTCCCACCGGGGCTGTCGGTGGCTCCGGCTTCCTGCTCACCCCCCGACAGGCGCTGACCTGCGCCCATGTCGTCTCGGACGCGCTCGGACGCACGCTGGGCGAGGCCCTGGAAGCCGACGCGCGAGTGGTTGTCGAGCTGCCCCTCGCCGGGGGCGCCAGGGCGGAGGCCGTGGTCGAGCGCTGGGTGCCGATCAGGGCCGACGGGACCGGCGACATCGCCGTGTTGCGCCTGCGAGACACGCTCGCCGGGGCGCAGCCGGTCCCCATGGCCGAGCCGGACGGCGCCATGGACCACGATGTACGGGTACCGGGCTTCACGGACCGCGACCCGGGCGGGATCTGGTTCACTGGGAGGCTGCGCGGCAGGACTGCCGAAGGGTGGGTGCAGCTGTCCGGCCCGGACTTCGGGGACGCGCCGATCGAGGAGGGGTTCAGCGGCAGCCCCGTATGGGACAAACAGGCCGGGGCTGTCGTCGGCATGGTCGTGGCAACCCACCCCGCTGGTGCCCGGCAGAGCTTCCTCATCCCCCCGCGGACCCTGGTCGAGGAGATTCCCGACCTCGCGGACGTCATCCGCCCCGCCTCACCCTTCCGTGGGCTCGCCGCCTTCCAGGAGGCGGACGCCGCCGTCTACTTCGGACGGGACGCCGAGGCCGACGACATCACCGCGCTGCTAACCGGCGATGCGGGGTATCCGGCCGTCACGATCATCGGCTCCTCCGGCTGCGGCAAGTCCTCGCTTGCCCTGGCAGGGGTGGTGCCCAGGCTCCGGGCGCGCGGATACGAGGTGTTCGTGCTGCGCCCCGACGAAGGTGCCTCGCCGCGGATGGCGCTCTCCGCCGAGGTGGCACGCGCGGTGCACCCCGACTCCAGCGGTACGGAACTGGCCCGGCAGATCATGACCGTAGAGGAGCTGCTGGCGGAGCGCGGCCTGGCGCAGACGTTGCGGCTTGTGCTCGGCGCTCGGGCCGATCGCGTCCTGGTGGTCCTCGACCAGGCGGAGGCGCTGCTCGCCGGCCGGGACCGGGACGCTGCCGCCGAACAGACGGCACACCTGCTGTTCACGCAGCAGCGTCCTTCCGGATTACGGGTGTTGGTGACGCTTAGGGCTGATTTCATGAATCAGGCGCTCTCCCACCCGGCCCTCGGGTCGGCCCTCGGCAAGGGCGCCCTGAGATCACTCACCCCGATGTCCCGCGATCAGCTCGCAGAGGTGATGCAGCGTCCGCTCGACTCGGCCCCGGGCGTCGGCTACGACCCAGGGCTCGTCCAGCGCATCCTCGACGATGCCGACGCCCAGCCCGGCGTGCTCCCCCTGCTGGGCTTCGCCCTAGACCGGCTCTGGGACGATCAGGCCGCCGGGCGGCTCCGGTTCGCCACGTACGAGGACATCGGCGGCGTCAGCGGTGCGCTGGGGCGGCACGCGGAGAACGTATGGGCGGCATCAGTCGGCGAAGCCGACCGGGACGAGGCGCAGCGGCTGCTGACCGCACTGGTGCGGGTCAGGCCCGGAGGAGGCGACCCGCTGCGGGCCGTCCTCACCCGGGCCGAGGCGGGGCCGGACCGGTGGCGCATCGCCGAGGCGTTCGCCCGGGGCCGCATCCTCGTCATCGGCGCGGACTCGGAGCACGGCCGGACGGCCGAACTCGCCCACGAGGCACTGATCGGCGCCTGGCCGAGGCTCAAGGATCAGGTGGAACAGGACGAGCGGTTCCTGGCCTGGCGGGCGAGACTGCGGCATGCCATGGACAACTGGCGTGAGACAGGGTGGGAAGAGCAGCAGCTCCTCGTGGGGAGGCGGCTCGAGGAGGCCGAGGAGTGGCTGCTCGAGCGTTCCGGTGAACTCAGTGCGCAGGAGCGGGAGTTCATCGAAACGGGGGTGCGCAGACGGACTGAGCAGCAGGAGGCGGAAGAGCGCAGGCGGGCCGCGGATCAAGAGGTTCAAGAGCGAAGGCGGCTGCACGACCGACGCATGTACCGGATCATGCGGGCGGGCATCACGGTCCTGGCCGTCGTGACCGTCATGGCACTCACCGCCGTGCTGATGATCTTCAAGCAGAACGAGGTACTCGACGGCCAGCTGCGCCGAGCGGCCTCCGAGCAGCTGGCCGCGCGCGCCGAGCAGCTCGATGACGTCTCCCTGGTCACCTCGGGACTGTTCGCGGCCGCCGCCTATCGCACGGCACAGGAGCCCGAGGCCCGCAGCGCCCTGGCCGGTCAGTATCTGCGGATGCGGCACGTCGAGCGCATCGTGTGGGACAACCACGGCGCGGTCGAAGACGTCCACATGAGCGAGGACGGCAAGCGGATCAACGTGAGCCTGGGCACGGCCGACGGCGTCGGTCTCGAACTCGGCATGGAGAAAGTCCGCAGCTTCGGCCTACCCGACTCGTCGAGGCTGCTGGCGCTCTCGCCGGACGGCCGCATCTCCGCCCGGGCCGCCACCCGGGGCATGGTGTCGCTGGGCATCGCTGCTGACGGCAAGGGCTTCGAGCGCACGGTCGTCCTACGCGACGGCGACACCTTGCGAGAGAACACCCGCGCGGCGAAGGACCTCCGGTTCGACGGTACGGGGCGCAAGGTACTGGCCGCAGTGCCCCGCGAAGGGGTCATGGTCTGGGAGACGCAGCACGGGCAGCGCACGGGTCGGACGCTGCGCGCACCGGACGGCTGGGAGACGACGCAGGCATGGTTCGGCCCGGAGGGCACCGTGATCGGCCGGATCGCTCCGCAGGACAGCGCTGAGGGGACCGACGGGCGCCTCGTCCGGTGGACTCTCGACAACGGCCAGCGGGACGACAGGACGTGGGGCGATGACAGGACGGGAGCCGTCACGGTCAGCGGCGACGGCCGGACTCTCGTACGGTGCACTCCAGAAGGTCTCCTGCAGGCCTGGGACCTGGCGGGAAAGCCGCAGATACGCAATCAGTACAGCACGCGGCAGTTAGGCCTGGTCTGCCCCCTGGATGTGCCCCGACTGGACCGGACCGGCCGTTATCTCCTCGACCCCGCGCAGCGGTTCGGCGCCGAGCTCGGCCGCTACCGCTTCCTGGTGCTTGACCTGGCGAAGGGGCGCCCGGCCACCCTGGACCTGCCCGCACCCACGCAGCAGGACGCGGCCGTCACCGGTGAGGCCCAGTTGCCCGCCGTGTCGCTCGCTGGGCCGCCCGACCGGATGCGGGCCGCCATCAGCGTCGGATCGACGGTCCTGGTGGCACGGATCCCCAGGCCGTCTCCCTTCGACAGCGCCATGCTGACCAGCCGCATCAGGACGGTGGACGCCGATCACGGGCGCGTCGTCAGCGTCGACGCGGACGGGCGGGGCATCCGGCTGTGGGACCTTCGCTCGCACCAGCTGCTCGCGGCGGTCCAGCCCTCCCGCCCGCTGGCTGCGCTCTACGCGGCGTACAGTCCGGACGGCCGTCGGCTGCTGAGCGCGACGGAGGATGGCCGGGCCGTACTCACCTGGAAACTGGCCGGACCCGACGGCCCCGCCCTCGAGGAGACCGACCCGATCGTGCTGCCGCGACCGCCGGGGATCGACCCCACGGACGCGGACCGTCGCACCGGACTCACGCCGGCCTGGACCGCGCTGACATTTGACGACGACGACCACGCGGTGATCTCGGCAGTGTCCTACGTCATGCGCTGGGACCTGGCGCGAGGGAAGCAGGCGGGCGAGATCTACCGTCCGCGCGAGCAGGACCCGCGCGAGGTGTCCCGGGCCGCGTCCCGCACCTGGGGGGCGGCACGTCCCGGACACGGGCAGGCGGCAGTGCGCACGGCGGCAGGGGCCGAGATCGTGATCTGGGACTTCGCCCGGGGAGAGGAGGCAGCGACGGTCGAGGCCGAGGTCGGGACCGTCAAGCAGTTCGGCTTCGACCCGACCGGACGGATGCTCGCCGTCCTGGACTATGACGGCGGGGTGCGGGTGTGGGACATGGACGAGAAGAAGTGGTTCAAACCTCTGACGTACGAAGGGGCGTTCTGGCTTGGGGCATTCTCGTCGGAGTCGTCGTTGAGCACGATCAGCGCTCGGAACGAGTACTCGGTATGGGATGTGCGCAGCAGAGCCGAGGGCTATCACTTCACACTGGGATACGGGTTCACGGCGGCTGTGACCCGGGGTGGCACGGAGATGGGCCTGATCGACGGGTCGGACGGCCGACTGATGTCGTTGCGGCCCGAGGTCTGGATGGACCGGGTATGCGAGCTGGCGGGCCGTGGTATGTCGAAGGGGGAGAAGGCCCTCGCCCCGCCCGGCAGCCGCACGGACGGTATGTGCGGCTGAGGGGAAGGGCGGTACGGCGGCGGGCGTGCCGGTCTGCGGGAGAGCGTCAGTTGGACGTCGTCATCTGAGTGCGTTGTGGCAAAGGGAGTCCCTGTTCGATGAGCAGGGGCTTCTTCGTGTGCGGGGCATGGTCGCGGCGGGGTAGGGGCAGGCAGCGGACGGCTTGTTGTGGATCGAGGAGGGTGCGATGCCGTCGGTGCTGGGGTTGATGGAACAGCGTGAGGCG
>NZ_JBSGBZ010000117.1:0-8817 GCF_053601495.1 Streptomyces sp. NPDC004721 | reverse complement strand
CAGGCGCTCGCTCCGGGCTGGCACGCCCTGCTGCGTGCCTTGGAGCGTCATCCGACGCGGCTGTCGGCCCGGACCTTATCGACCCCGTGGCGACTCTGCCTGGCACGGACCGCCCATGCGACCGAGGGTGACCCGGCCGAGTTACTCAAACACACCAGCGCACGCAGCCTCGACGCCCATCTGCTCGCCCCATAACTTCCCCGCAGCCAGCAGCCAGCACCCGCGACCGGGTTGCCCCCCCGTTACCTTTTTCGTGGCTCCGCAATGGGGCCTCCGGCCTTCGGGTCCGGCATGACTTCCCCCCCTTGTTGTTCATGATCCGGGGGGTGGTGTCACCGGGTCCGGAGGCATCGACGGACCGCTGATGAGGGGCTTGAGCACCGGCTTCACCCGGCCGGAAGAGCTCTCCGTAACGTGGATGTGGCAGCTCGGTGCCCTGGCAAGGCCGGACGAAAGCGTGATGGAGGGACCTGCACGTGATCGACACCGGCGACATCGACGTCTTCCTCGGCCTGGACGTCGGCAAGGGCGAACACCACGCCACCGCCGTCACCCCGACCGGGAAGAAGGCGTTCGACAAGCGCCTGCCCAACACCGAACCCAAGCTCCGCGAACTGTTCGCGAAACTCCAGGCCAAGCACGGAACGGTGCTGGTCGTGGTCGACCAGCCGGCCTCAATCGGCGCCCTGCCGCTGGCGGTCGCGAGGAACATGGGCTGTCCGGTCGCCTACTTACCGGGGCTGACGATGCGGCGGATCGCCGACCTCTACCCAGGCGAGGCCAGGACGGACGCGAGGGACGCGTTCATCATCGCCGACGCGGCCCGCGCAATGCCCCACACGCTGCGGGCCATCGACGGCGAGGACGAGACGATCGCCGAGCTGGAGATGATCGTCGGGTTCGACGACGACCTGGCCGGCGAGGCCACCCGGGTTGCGAACCGGCTTCACGGACTGCTGACTCAGATCCATCCGTCGCTGGAACGGGTCCTGGGGCCGTTTGCAGCACCCGGCCGTCCTCACGCTGCTGGAACGGTTCGGATCCCCGGCCCAGATCCGCAAGGCTGGCCGGCGGCGGCTGATCGCCCTGCTGCGACCGAAGGCACCGCGGATGGCCGAGCGGCTGGTCGAGGAGATCTTCGCCGCGTTGGACGAGCAGACCGTGACGGTCCCGGGAACCGAGGCGGCCGCGCTGATTGTCCCGAGCCTGGCCGCCTCGCTGACGGCCGTGCTTGACCAGCGCAAGCTGCTGGCTGGGCGGATCGAGGAACTCTTGGAGGCCCACCCTCTTTCAAAGGTCCTGACGTCCATGCCGGGAGTCGGCGTCAGGACCGGGGCCCGGATTCTGATCGAGGTCGGCGACGGCAGTACGTTCCCGACAGCCGGCCACCTCGCGGCCTACGCGGGTCGCGCCCCGGCGACCCGCAGTTCCGGGTCTTCAATCCGCGGAGAACAGCCCTCCAAGAGGGGAAACAAGCAGCTCAAACGGGCTTTCTTCCTCTCCGCGTTCGCCGCCCTGGGAGACCCGGCTTCCCGGGCCTACTACGACAAGATCGCCCAGGGCAAGCACCACACCCAAGCCCTGCTCTGCCTTGCCCGACGCCGGGCTGACGTCCTCTTCGCGCTGCTTCGCGACGGGACCTTCTACGAACCGCAGCCGGTCCGGGCCGTCGTCCGGCAGACCTAGACCATCGTCAGGAGGTGATCCGTGGGGCTGTAGTCGATCTTCCAGTCGGCATAGACCCCACAGAGTCCGTCCTTGATGCACCACAGGCCCACGGTCACCCAGCGGACCGATCCGTCATCGCCGAGCGAGAACGCGACCGCAGCCTCGAACTCCTCGCTCCCGCACGGGCAGCCGGCCGCACCAGGCTCGTCGTCCTCCCAGGACTCCTCGTTCCAGTACTCCTCGCTGTCCGCGATGAACACACGGCTCCCGCAGCCAGAACACTCCCGTTCCGAACCGGACGCATTGACCAAAGCGAAGAACACACGGCCGCCGCATCCCTCGCAGACGGAAGGAGCGATCTTCACCGGGCGGCCGTCGACCACACCCCGCAGGAACGCCGCAAGCTCTGCGGGGACACCCTCGCCAACCTGATCATCAGCATGCACGGACACATCGTTCCAGACGCCCCGAACCCCGCCCGGCCAGCTTGACCAAAGACATAGGGGCCCCCAGAGACCGCCAGACCGACCCAGACTGAGCACGATAGCCCACCGCGGACCGGCGGTGGGGCCGTCTACCGTAGAGGTATGGGCGCGATCGTCGTCGTGTACGAGCTCGACAAGCCGGTGGGCACGCGCACCTCCTGGGGCGGGGCGCCTGGTGAGGCACGGACCGTCCGCCGGGTGCATGCGGCGCCCACCGCCCCGGGGACGCCCACCGCGACTGGACCGCGGACTCTCTGCGGCAAGGACACCTTCGCCATGGAGACGGCCTGCCAGCAGCCATCCGAGCACCCTGGGGCGCCTTGGTATCCCGCAAAGTACGCGTCCGTGGTCTGCCCCGACTGCGATGCCGTGATGACCACCTGACGGCCGTGACCGACTGCCCCGCCGTCGCTGCGTCGCCGGAGGGACCACTGCGGCCTGCAGCGGCACCCGCTCGCGAACGGCTACTTCTGGGGGATGGCCAGTTCACGGCCGCGGTAGAAACCTTCCCGCTCCTCGACGACGTACGGCGCCATGGCCGTACGCCGCTGCGCCTCCGGCTCGGAGGCCCGCCAGGAGTCGCATACCTCCTTGGAGTCCCAGAACGACACCCCGGTGATCTCCCGTCCGTCCTCGGACCAGTACGCAAAAGCGCGGCGCAGACCCTGCGGGTATGGGGCGGGACGCCATGCCCTCTCGAACTCCTCCAAGGTGCCCGGCTGAAGCCGGCGTGTCGTTACCCAGACGAAGTGCTCCTCCATCGCAGCCTCCTCCGCAACGCCGGTTCGGCTTGTCGGCCCCTGTCAGACCACCGTAGGTCCAAAACACTGCTTCTGCCTCGGCGGCGATCGCGGCGCTGCGGAGGATCCAGGCACGGTTCCGGATCGCGCCGGCCTGGTGTCATAGGCCTGCTTTCGATCGTGAGGCGCCGGACGGACCATGGAAGGGGGGCCTGGAGCGCGTTCTCGGCTGCGCCCCGTGCATCTGTCGGTGGTGATAGCGATGAAGGGTTCGATCCGGATCGGGAGTGTGCGCGGGGTGGCGGTGTCGGCGCACTGGAGTGTGCCGTTGATCATGCTGCTTTTCGCATACGGTCTGGCCAGCCGGACGCTGCCCAGTTACACGCCAGCGTGGCACCCGCCGCGTACGCGGTCGCCGGAGTGGCTGGCGCTCTGCTGCTGGTGAGCTTGGTGGTGCACGAGGCGGCGCACGCACTGACGGCCCGCAGGGCCGGGATACCCGTCCGAGACATGACATTGTGGGCGCTCGGTGGACTGACCCGGATGGACCGGCGGACGACGGCGCGGGCAAGGTTCGCAGTCGCCGTCAGCGGGCCGGTCGCCAGCCTTCTGCTCGGCGGGGCTGCGATAGGGGGCTCGGCCGCGGTGGACGCGACGCTCGGCTGGCGGGTACCGGTTGCCGTACTGGGCTGGCTGGGGGGCACGAACCTGCTGCTGAGCGTCTTCAACAGGCTGCCCGACGCACCACTGGAAGGGGGTCGAGTGCTGCAGGCCGTGTTGTGGTGGCGTACGCGGCACTGCGAACGGGCCCAGCGGGCGGCCGGACGCAGCCGACAGGTCGTCGGCATGGTGCTGGCCGTACTCGGCGAACACGGGGCCGCACGAGGTCGAGTGGCCCTAATTCCACCGGCACGGCCGGACCGTAGCCAGCGTTCAGGCTCTCACCGGGTTATAGGCCGGTGAGAGCCTGACCAACCCGAGCTTCACCTTCCGGCGTAGTTGCGCACATGTTTCTGGGTGATCTGCATGAGCAGGTCTGGATCCTCGACGTTGCGCGGGAAGTAGTAGTAGTACAGTTGGTCGCAGCCCAGGTCGACGACCTCCGGAAAGCGCCGATCGACGAGAGGGTAGACCGATTTGGGCAAGGCGTAGGTCTCCGCCAGGAGGAAGCTACCTTTGCCGTTCCTCTTGGCCATCGAGATGAAACGTTCCCCGTCGCCACCGAGCAGGACCTTGTTCTGCTCACCCGGGTCGTCGGGTCCCCAGGGCCTGCCGTCGCAACCGAAATAGTCAAGAGCCTCGATCTGGGCGAACCGTTCGGCCGCGTCGGCCGAGGAGCCTCCCCGGAAGGAGGCGAGGTCGAGGAACAACGTGACTGTCGCGTCAGGTTTGATCGTCTTGGCGTGCTCGCTTGCCTGACGGAACAGGTCATAGGCGTTGTTCTGCTTCGGCTCGTCTCAGACGATCCCTTCGAAGGGCCACTGGGTCAGCAACTTCTCAGTCGTCTTCAGGAAGAACTCGATCGTTGCTGGGTGGGTCGGGTCACTTTGATGGCCTCTGCTGTTCGTGTACGGAGTGCCGCCGGACTTCATCACCCAGGTCTCCGGGTGAGTCTCGGTGAAATTGCTGGGCACACTCGGTGCGCCTGCCACCAGGCTTCCCCAACGTGAGGGAACGGCATACGGGGTTATGCCTGCCCGCTTCGCTTCTTCTACTGCTATGTGGACGTTGTAGTTGGCGCTGTCAAAATCTTGCTCCAGCACACTGATCGAGACCGCGTTGGTCCCAATACTGGCCATCCACTTCATGTCCTCGCGGACGCGGCGTGGTACGACGGTATAGGCGTTCGCTGCCAGGTAGTAGGCATTGAGAATTCTGCGCGACTTGCCTGCCTTTGGTGGCTGCGCGGGTCGCTCAAATGCTGAGGCGTCGTTTTGCCCCAGCGCGACTGTGGAGGCGGCGGCACCTGCTCCCAGCACGAGGCTTCGTCGTGCGATCCCTCTCGCGCGCGTTCCCTCACTCGGCATCTCGACTCACTCCGTCCTTTCCGTCGCACATGGTCTTATGGTTGCTCGGGCAGTTGCCCGCCGTTCATCCGCACGCCCTTGAGGACGAGTCCTTCAACGTTTGGCAGTGTCCCCCTTGCATCAAACCACCAAACTGCAAAGGCTTTTGAGTCGGCAGAACCTAACACGGGGCAAAGGCGGACTCAAGAGCTTCCTTCCATGGCTCAGGGCAGGGAAGCGGGCCTGACATGATCGTCACTCGCCGGGAGTTGTGCCGAAAACTTCTGGTGTGCGGTATTTCGGCGTGGTGAACCAAACCAAGACCGTTGTGACTTGACGTGTTGCGATATGACCAGGTCCTGGCGAAGCATGACGTGGTCATAATCGGTGACGACCCAACAGACCTGCGGACCTTGGCAGTTCTGCTGCCCTCGCAGGATCAACAGCCTATGGAGCTCGACCGAGTGGCTCGCCACACGCCGACGTCGGTCAATCCACGGAGGGCTAGATGAAACTTGTTTCAGTAACTGAAGTCCTTGACAGCCGATGGCGTGCATGATCTGGTCATGACGACCACAAGCGGTTTCTAGTGCGGCAGGCCGGCTGATCCCAAAGGAGGGACCATGCGACCTGTCAATGCAACGCGCATCCTGTCGCCATCCGACATGGACTCTTCGGTTCGCGGCGGCCAACACGGTCGGCTGCAGCCCACTGCGGACGTTCCTGACAGGTTGGCTGGCCAGTGGCGCCCGGGACGAGGTCGACCTGACATGGCCGCCTTCCTCGAGGACGATCAGCGTCGTGCGTTCGTGCTTGACGAAGTAGGTCATACACAGGACCCACTACTGCATGGCGTAGAAGGCCACCGATGCACCGGCCTTCGTGCCCCGCGCCGTGAGGGGCTTGTTCACGCTGCACGCGCGTCCGATCGCGGATATGGAGCTCGAGGGTGCTCAGGACCGCCATGGATGACTGAGCGCCGGAGGGAGAGGACGACGGTTCCGCAGTGGACTTACGGGGCTCCCCAAGGTTGGCGGCAAGGTGGTCGAACCGGGTCGCTACCGGCCAAGACCCGCAGAAGACGGTTACGGGAGGGGAACTTCGGTGTGGAAGACCCCGAGAACCGTGCGGACGCGACCGACACTGGAGATCGGTGAGGAGAGTGTGGAGATGAAGGGCCATGGTAGAAGCGGGGGGCGCATCATGGTGATGTCGACCTTGCTCGGGCTCGTTCTTTCAAGTCTTCCAGCGGCGGCCACCGCTGCGTCTGACACGTCTGGCAACGGTGCTGGCGCCCAGTGGGGAGCACCCGGATGGGGGCGTGTGCCGCAGATCGAAAAGTCGATCATGGTGCCCACATTCCCGGACCGCGATTACACCGTAACCGAGTTCGGGGCCGTGGCAGACGGGACGACCGATGCGAGGCCAGCTATCACGGCCGCGATCCATGCAGCCAACAGCGCCGGTGGCGGCCGCGTCGTACTGCCGGCAGGTGCCTGGTTCAGCAAAGGTCCGATACATCTGATGAGCAACGTCGACCTGCACGTCTCCGATGGCGCGGTGCTGCGTTTCAGCCACGACGCCACTGACTACCTTCCTCAGGTGCTGACTCGCTGGGAGGGCACAGACCTCTACAACTATTCCCCGCTGATCTACGCCTTCCGAACGACGAACGTCGCGGTTACAGGCGGCGGTGTTATCGACGGGAACACCCAGCCCTCTGACAAGGAGGGGTTTGGCACGTTCAGGCCGAAGCAGGATCCCGCACAGTCGCGCCTTCGCACGATGGGCACCACTGGGGTGCCGGTCGAGGAGAGGGTGTTCGGGGAAGGTGACTACCTTCGGCCGAGCATGATTCAGTTCTATGAATCAGAAAACGTGCTGCTGAAGGATTTTACAGCCATCAATTCCCCCTTCTGGGTCAACCATTTCGTCTACACGCACAACTCCACGCTCCGCAACGTGACGGTCGACAGCAAGTCATTGAACAATGACGGCGTGGACGTAGACTCCAGCACCAATGTGATGATCGAAGGCAATACTTTCATCACCGGCGACGACAGCGTAGTTGTGAAATCAGGTCGTGACCAAGACGGCTGGCGCGTTGGACGCGCAAGCGAAAACATCATCATCCGGGACAACGACATGCGAGGCCATAACGGTTTGACAATCGGGAGCGAAATGTCCGGCGGAGTGCGTTACGTGTTCATGGAGAACAACATCCTCGGCGACGTGAGGTCCGCGCTCTACTTCAAGTCAAACACGGACCGAGGCGGCAGCATCGAAGATATCTGGGCGCGCAATATCAAGGTCGGGAACGCTGACACAGTGCTCGACTTTGACACCAACTACAAGAACGAGGGCAGCGGCAGATACCCCTCACGATACCGGAACTTCAACGTCGAAAAGGTGACAGCCGAAACGGCTAGGACTGGAATCCGCGCCGTTGGAATCGAAGGTCAGCCGATCCGAGATGTCTTGGTGAGGAACGTAACCATCAATGATGTCGAAAACCCGCTCATCATGAAAAATGCGGAGCACGTCAACCTCAAGAATGTGCGAATGAACGGGAAACGCTGCCCCAACGGCGATGCCGTGCCGAACTGCTGACGTTCCATCCATCTACCGGACTGCAAGGCGCCGTGTCCGCGGGTCGAGATCAGCGTCCCCGAGTGCAGCATGGAGCCGCGTGGCTGGCTACGGCGCCCGGCTCTTAACCACAAGAGAATACCGCAGCAACCCAGCCTCGGCGGGCGACGCGCGGGCTGCGGCCGAGCGGGCTCACGTCCCGGCCACGCGGGGCTATGGCTTCCACTTCGCTGCGGCCCGCCAAAGGGCCCCGTTCCCGCGGCCATGGTTCAGCAACAAGCTGGGGATGGCACTCGACGGTTCAAGGCGAGCGACATGGTGAAGTTGCCGTGCGAGCATGAGTGGCGATGATCAAAACGCAGATGGTTGCCGAGGAGCCAGCGTGCGACACAACATCGGATTAGCAGTACCCCTGGCGGCTCTTGCGCTGCTGACCGCGTGCGGGGTTTACGCGGGAGACACCCATTCCTGCACCCTGATAGGCGCGCTCGTCGGGATCCGGGTCGAGGTTTCCCCGGAACTGGCGAACAGGGTGGCCGACGCAACCCTCACAGCCTGCTGGGACGGCACATGCCGGAAGCGTACGCTGCAGCTACAGGAGACCTCGCCGGAAGAACCGGCAACCCCAGGGAACCCCGTGATGACCACGGAATCCGCTACCGCCGAAGAAAGCCCGGCAGCCCGGACCCCCCAAACCCGCGAGCCCTCCATGCCTGGCTTCGCAGTCATAACCGACCTGCCAAGCAAGCCGATACACGTCACGCTGGTATTCAAGAACAAGCGCGGCGCCACCGTACTCAACCGACAGATCAGCATAACCCCGCAGCCCACCTATCCCAACGGCCGCGACTGCCCGGCGGAGGGCAACCAGGCGCGCCTGACGGTCACGGAAGAGGGCTCGCTGATCCCTCGCTGACCGTGGGCTCCACCACGGACTTGCACTGGCGAGGCGCTAAGGCTACCCGCGTCTTCAGACCCCGGGACAACAGCCGCTGTCCCGGGTCGTCTGGCCATCGGATGGACCGGGAACTCCGGAGCCCAGCCTGCTGGGGACGTTTCCGTATACCCGGCTGGGTACTTTCACGCGAACGCCGACAGGTGGGGCTCAGCGAGGCACACGCGCGCCTGATCGGTCGGCGCACCCGCCACCGTGGCTCACTTTCGTCCGCTGAGGCACAAACGATCTCCGAGACGAGGCGCCGCCTTCACTGGTGGAGGGCGGCCCATGACCTTGAGAAGCTGTTGTTTTTCCGAGCTTGAGGACTGCGTTTCGCCTGGTCAGGCGTGGAGGTAGCGGCAGCGTGGGAGTGGTGGCTCATCGTGTTGTCG
>NZ_JBSGBZ010000116.1:0-9316 GCF_053601495.1 Streptomyces sp. NPDC004721 | reverse complement strand
CGCGGCGATCTGGCACAACCACAAGACCGGACAGCCGGTCATGCGATCCCTGATCGCCTACGACCACTAATCACATCGGAATGACTCGTCTAGGGCGAACGGGCACGGGCCGCGCGTGATGCTGGCTCATGACTCGTCGGCCACTGGGGACTCGACCGGTACCGGCCCCGTGCCCCGGACCGGAGCAGCCGCACCGCTGGGCGTCGCGCGAGCCGGCGCATGTGCACGAGGCGAAGATGAAGGGTCACCAGGAGGAGTGAAGCTGCCCGTCACTTGGCCCAAAAATCGAACACACAGTCTAATGGTGGGCATGGAGCATGCGACCTTCCCCCCAGACCTGATGCAGCTCCAAGCGGACTGGCACCGCACCTACGAGGCCCTGGCTGCGCCGGACCCGGCCCGGACCACCGTGCTGCGCCGCCGGCTGCAGTGGCTGTCCGTCCGGCTGTGGTGGCATCCCTACTGGAGTGGCCGGGCCGCATGCCGGCCGCCCGGGCCGAGCTGCGCGACCAGGTCCGTACCTGGCAGGAGCAGCGGTGAACCGGCGCCCGGAGCACCCGACCGAGCGGGAGGAGGAGATCCTGCGCTGCATTCGCCGGTGGATCGAAGACAAGGGCGAGGGCCCGTCGGTGCGGCAGCTCGCCCACGCCGTCGGGATGCGCAGCACGGCCTCGGTCGCCTACCACCTGGCCAACCTGGAACGGTCCGGCGCGCTGATACGAGACGGCCGCGGCTGGAACACCTGCCGCCTGGGCCACTAACCGGCACCACAAGGGCTCAACTGGCTGCGCACCGCTGTGACCAGCTGTGGTCGGGCCTCGCCCGCTCCTACCTCGACTTCGCCGCACGCAACCCGGCGGTCTACGACGCCATGTTCGAGCTCGACGGCGGTCTGGCGTTCGCGAACGAGGACACCCCAGAACCCCTGAAGGACGCCTTCGCCGCCCTGCTGGAGAGCCTCGGAGAGGTCTCCGGGGACGGCGTCCACCCGGCGCTGTTCACCGAGGTGTTCTGGGCGGCCCTGCACGGGCTGGCGCCCCTGGCCCGGGCGGGACGGCTGCCGCCGGAGGACACCGAGCCGAGGGGGGAGCTGCTGGTGGACCGGCTCGCCATGGTTTGACACACCATCCCGGCGGGCACGCAGCCGGGGTCTTCGGGCCCCGCTGCCTGGCGTTGTCACGTTGTCGAGGGTGTTGGCGCTTGGCGGGACGTCGGGGCGTGCTGGGGTCGGTTCCGGCTCCGTGCTCAGGCCGTGGCGGGCAAGCCGGCGGTGTTGGCGATCTGTTCCCAGATCGCGAAGCGGACGGTCATTTCGGCGCGGTGGTTGGTGGCGGTCATCAGGTGGCGTCGGGGCCGGAAGTGGGGTGAGATGCCGCTGAACGCGGACAGGAACCGCTGGGCTCCGCCGACGCTGCGGAAGCCCTTCATGGCACGTTCTCGTTGCCGGGTCGGCTGGTGGGAGTTCTCGGCCCGGTTGTTGAGGCCCTTATGGGAGCGGTGCTCGACGGAAGGCATCACCTCGCGGTGGGCGGCCCCGTAACTGCGGAGCTTGTCCGTGACCACCACCCGCGGCACCGAGCGGGTCTTCTTGAGGAGTTTTGCGGAAGAAACGCCTGGCCGCGGCCTTGTCGCGTCTGTTCTGCACGAGGATGTCCAGCACGTTGCCGTCCTGGTCCACCGCGCGCCACAGGTACTTCAGCTCACCGTTAATCTTGATGAAGACCTCGTCCAGGTGCCATTTGTCGCCGGGACAGGGACGCCGACGACGCAGCGCGTTGGCGTAGGCCTGACCGAACTTCAGGCACCACCGCCGGACGGTTTCGTAGGAGACGACCACGCCACGCTCGAGCATCAGTTCCTCGACCTCCCGGAACGACGGCGGGAACCGGTGGTACAGCCACACGCAGTGGGAGATGATCTCGACGGGGTACCGGTGCCCCCGGTACGACGGCGACACGGACGACACGAGCAGTCCCCTCTCCGATACGACCTCCGCGAAGATCATCCCACGCCGGTCAGCCAACGTGACAACGCCTGCCCAGGCTGTATCCCGGCAACCAGATGGTCCGCCCCACCGGCCGCATGATCCTCTACCACCTCTCCGGCCTACGGCTTCGAGTCGGTCCTGCCACCGACCCACCCACCATCGTCATCAGCCGCGGCGTCCAGCTCCATCTCCTCTGCCGCTGGCGCCGCGTGAGCACGGCCCGCCGCTGGCGCACCGCGGCCCGGACTGCGTACGCGAGGGCTGCTGCCGCGAGCAGCGCCGCCCACCAGCCGACCCGGGACCACAGCCAGCCGAGACCGACCAGGGGTAACCCGATCACGGTGAGGACCGCCGCGAACGCGGGCGCGATCTCCCACCACTTCGGCCCCTGTTTCCCGTTCACCCATCGCTGCAGTTCCTCGCGCTTGCGCCAGGCCCGCCGTGTGCCGACAGGGGACCGGCCCAGCGGCCACACCGTGTTCACCCCCACCACACGGTGCCGATCCCGGCCGGGACCCATTCCCTCTCGACCGCGGCGAGATACATGATGCGGACGCCGAACACCGACCCGACCACGACGAGCAGGGGCTCGCGGACCCAAAAGGGCAGGAGACGGACGAGGAAGCCGAGCATCCGGCGATCTCACCAGGGCAAGATCACGTCGGCCGTGATGAAGCCACAATTCCGGCTCGGTACTCAACCGTGATGCAAGGGGGCCCGCGGCGACCCGGGCGTCCGGGGTCACAGGTCGTTGCGGTCCTGACTGCCACGCCAGTCAGGACCGCAACGGCCTGGTTATGGCTGGTTGCCGGTAGGTCTACTCAACCGTATGTTGAGTTTTCCGCAACACATGCCTAGGGTCGTGCCCCGTGGAAACCGACGACCTCCTCGACGGCGCACCGAACGCCGACACCGCCGCCCGCGTCCGCAAGGTCATCGCGGCCGCGGCCGTCAGCCAGCGCGAGTTCGCGCGCCGGGTCGTCATGGATCCGTCCAAGCTCTCGCGTTCGCTGAGTGGCACCCGCCGCTTCACGGCCGCGGAGCTGGCGCGGATCGCCGACGAGGGCCGGGTCGACGCGGGCTGGCTGCTCGGCACCCGTCCCCGCGAGAAGGCCCCGGCGCCGGCCGCCGAGGTCGAGGGCGGGCGACCGCTGCAGATCGTCCGCGAGACGGTCCGGCTGATCGCGGAGCACGGCTTCCACGCGGTGCGGGTCGCCGACATCGCCCGCGCCTGCGCCGCCAGCAGCGCCGCGATCCACTACCACTTCCCCGGCCGCGCCGAACTCCTCGAGGCGGCCGTGCGCTGGTGCATGGACGAGGACACCGCGGGCCGCGCCGCCCTCCTCGCCGAGGCGGACGACGCGGCGGCGGAGCTGCGCCAGCTCATCGCCCTGCAGACGCCGCGCACCGCGCAGCAGCGCCGCCAGTGGGCGGTGTGGCTCGACCTGTGGTCCGAGGCCGCGCGCTCCACGGCGGTGGGCCGGCTGCACTCCGAGTACTACCGGCAGTGGCGGGAGACCGTCGCCGACGTCGTACGCCGGGGTGTCGCACAGGGCGTGTTCCGCGCCGGGGCCGACCCGCAGGCGGCGGCGCTGACGCTGACCGCGCTGATCGACGGCCTGGCGACGCACGTCCTCTCGGTGAGCGGCCCGTCGGCCGACCGTGCCGCGGACGCGATGCACGCGGCGCTCACCACCCACGTCACCCACACGATCCTGGCTCCGTAGCCCTGAGCGGCAACAATTCGGGAGGCCCCCACATGCCCATCACCGAGAACGTCATCATCACCTGCGCGCTCACCGGCGCGGGCGACACCGTCCGCAAGAGCCCCCACGTGCCCGTCACCCCGGAGCAGATAGCGAGGAACGCCGTGGAGGCGGCCGCCGCCGGAGCGGCCGTCGTCCACATCCACGTACGCGATCCGGAGACCGGCGACCCGTCCCGCGACCCGAAGCTGTACCGGGAGGTCGTCGAGTGCGTCAAGGAGACCGGCACCGACGTCGTCATCAACCTCACCGCCGGCATGGGCGGCGACCTGGTCATCGACCCGGACGACCCGCTCACCCACCTCCCTGGCACCGACCTCGTCAGCGGCCTGGACCGCCTCCCGCACGTCGAGGACCTGCTGCCCGACATCTGCACGCTGGACTGCGGCTCACTCAACTTCGGCGACGGCTCGAACCTCTACGTCTCGACGCCCGACATGCTCCGCGCGGGCGCGCGGCGCATCCAGGAGCTGGGCGTGCGGCCCGAGCTGGAGATCTTCGACACGGGTCAGCTCTGGTTCGCCAAGCAGTTGCTCGCCGAGGGCCTGCTCGACGACCCGACCGTGTTCCAGCTGTGCATGGGCATCCCGTGGGGCGCGCCCGCGGACCCCGGGGTGCTCCAGTCCATGGTCAACATGCTGCCGGACGGCGCGCGTTGGGCGAGCTTCGCGCTCGGGCGGATGCAGATGCCGTGGGTCGCGCAGTCGATCCTGCTCGGCGGGCACGTCCGGGTGGGCCTGGAGGACAACCTATACCTCGGCAAGGGCAACAAGGCGACCAACGCCCAGCTCGTCGAGCGGGCCGTGAGCATCACCGAGTCGATCGGCGCACGCGTCGCGACACCGGACGAGGCCCGCGCCACCCTCGGCCTCAAGCCGCGCAAGTAGCCCGCCGCGACGACGAAGGATCCCCCTCATGAACACACCCGGGACGACCGCACCCGAGAACGTCCGCCGTGTCGCCTGTGTCGGCGCCGGAGTCATCGGCGGCGGCTGGGTCGCCCACTTCCTGGCGCGCGGCTACAAGGTGACCGCCTGGGACCCCGCACCCGACGCCGAGGACAAACTGCGCCGCCTGGTCGACGCGGCGTGGCCGGCCCTCACCTCGCTGGGCCTCGCCGAGGGCGCCTCGGCCGACCGGCTGACCGTGGCCGGCACCCTCGAACAGGCTGTGGCCGGCGTCGAGTTCGTCCAGGAGAGCGCGCCCGAGAAGCTCGACCTCAAGCGCGATCTGCTGGCTCGCCTGGACGCGGCGACACCGCCCGGCGTCGTCATCGCCTCCTCCACCTCCGGCTATCCGATGACCGACATGCAGACCGCGGCCGCGGACCCGTCGCGCCTGGTCGTCGGCCACCCGTTCAACCCGCCCTACCTCATTCCGCTCGTCGAGGTGGTCGGCGGCGAGCGCACCGACGCGGCGGCGGTCGCCTGGGCCGCCCGCTTCTACGAGGTGGCGGGCAAGTCCGTCATCACGATGGACAACGAGGTGCCGGGCTTCATCGCGAACCGCCTCCAGGAGGCCCTGTGGCGGGAGGCGCTGCACATGGTCGCGAGCGGCGAGGCGACGGTCCGGGACATCGACCTGTCGATCACCGAGGGCCCCGGGCTGCGCTGGGCGGTGATGGGGCCGATGCTGACGTTCGCACTGGCGGGCGGCGAGGGCGGCATGGCGCACATGCTGGACCACTTCGGCCCGTCGCTGAAGTCGCCGTGGACGCGCCTGGAAGCTCCGGAGCTGGACAAGGAGTTGTACGACGCCGTGGTGGCCGGCTGCGACGAGGCGGCGGACGGCCGCTCCATCGCGGACCTGGTGGCCGAACGCGACCGGGGCGTCATCGACGTACTGCGCGCCACCGGCCGCCTGGACCGCGGGGAGGGCGCCCGATGACGAACCTCCCGCTGTTCCGCGGCACCGTCCGCCCGGAGTGGATCGACTACAACGGCCACATGAGCGAGGCCTTCTACGTCCTCGTCTTCGGCCACGCCACGGACGCGCTGATGATCGAGACAGGCCTGGACTCCGGCTACCGCGCGTCCACGGGCTGCTCCCTCTACACGGTCGAGTCCCACATCCGCTACCTGAGGGACGTGCCCGAGGCCGCGCATCTGGCCATCCGCACCCGCGTGTTGGGTGCGGCGGCCCGCAAGGCGCGTTTCGTGCACGAGATGTACGTGGTGCCCGAACCGGAGTCGGACCCGGCGCCCGACGCGGCGCCGGTGGCGACGACCGAGCTGCTCGCGGTCCACGTCGACCAGCAGGCGGGCCGGGCCGCCGAGTTCCCGGAGCCGGTCCGGCACCGCTTCACGGAGCTGACCGAGCCGGCTCCGGACTGGGCGGGCCGCTCCATCGCCGCCGTGGTCTGACGCGCGCCGGGGCCCGGACCCTGTGCCGGGCCCCGGTGCCGCTGCCGGAGACCGGGCCCTGTTCGCGGGTGGGCCGGTTGACGAGGCGGTCCCGCGATCTCGGGGCGGGTCTTGGTGGGTACGTCGCGCGTCGCCTTTGCCGTCGGGGGTCGGATCTCCTCGTGGTACGGGGGTCCGGTCAGGACGGTCGCGTGCCGTGGACGCGGTGTGGCTCCGCGTCGGCCCACTTGACGTCGAGACCGAGTCCGGGTCGACCGGTGTCCGGGCGCAGGGCGCCGCCCTCGGGCGACAGGGTGCCGTCGAACAGCAGGTGCTCGACGCGCACGTGGTCGTGGAAGTACTCCAGGTGCCGCAGCCGGCGCACGGCGCAGAAGGCGTGCGCGGAGATCGCCGGGGCGCAGTGCGCGGACAGGTCGAGGTGCCGGACGCCCGACAGACCGGCGATCTTCAGTACGCCGGTGATGCCGACGCAGCGGGTGACGTCGGCCTGGAGGCAGTCGACGGCCGGTCCGGCGGGGCCGTCGACGAGGTTGGCGAAGTCCTGGGCGGTGAAGGCGTACTTCCCCGCGGTGATCTCCAGCCGTGCCGGGCCCCGCTCACGCAGCATCCGCAGCCCTTCGAAGTCCACGGAGCTGACCGGCTCCTCGAACCAGCGCACGTCCCACTCGTCGTGGAAGCGGTGTGCCCAGTACAGGGCCTCCTTGCGGCCGAGGGCGCCGTTGGCGTCGGTGAACAGCTCCGGTCCGGTGCCGACCGCCTCGCGTACGGCGGTGAGGCGTTCGGCGTCGCGCTCGGGCTGCCGCGAGGTCTTGAGCTTCACACAGGGAATGCCCTGTCCGACCCAGCCGGTGAGCTGGTCGGTGAGCCGGTCCAGGGGGTAGTTGGTGAAGCCGCAAAACGGGAAACGGGCGCCCGCGCCGCCTCGCGTTGATAACAAGCCCTTCGGCAGGTCACCCAAATTTGGGTGACGCCTGGGCCATCACCCGCCAGGGAGCCCGGAAGAAGTGGGCGGACGCCGTCAGCGCCATGTCCGCGCCCCGGCCGGTCGGGAGGCCAGGACCACGATCGAGGCGATCGGCGGCACCGCCGACCTGTCGTGGCACGGCGCCGAGGGCGGCTGGTGGTGGATCGGCCAGGGAGCCGACGGCACCCGGGTGAGGCCGGAGAGGACACCACGTACGACACCAAGGAGGAGGTCGCCGCGATGGCGGGCGCATTCCTGCAGCAGCACGCCATCCCAACCACGGACGGAGACTCGAAGTGACCGAGAAGTTCTTCACCCCCAGCAGCTCGTCGCCCACGCTGTCGCCCCGACCCCCGCCGCGGCCCCGGCGCCCACTCTTTCGGCGGGTGTGTGATGTACCTCACGCCGCCGTGTCCGGACTGTTCGACCGCTACGGAGCGAATCGAGGTCGAGAGCGAGGAGGTCGGGCGCTGCACAGCGCCCGACTGCACTCGGCGCACCTACGGCACCGGCGCCCCGGACGACGACGACACGCTGCCGCGCGTAACTCCATGGCCGGTCCTGCATGGATGCGCTCGGTGTTCGTGACCCGGATCCAGTACAAGCAGGCTCAGGCGGACGAGGACACCGCCGCACACGTGGCGGCCGTCCAGGCGCAGGTCAGCCTCGCTGCCAAGGCCGCGTTCACCGCGCACGAGGACGCCAACATTGCCTCGGAAGCGGCCGCCCGTGCACGGGGCGCTGCCGAAGAGGCCAAGGGCTACGCCGATGCGGCGGCGGCCTCGGCCAAGACGGCCGGGGAGCACGCGGACCGCGCCCGCGCCAGTTCGGAGGCTGCGGACAAGTCGGCGGAGCGGGCGGCCGCCTCAGCGCAGCAGGCCAAGTCGGCTGCCGCGACCGCGCAGAAGGCCAGCCGGGCCGCGAACTACTCGGCGAAGAAGGCCACCGCCTCCGCGGTCCAGGCCAGCAACTCCGCCGCGAGCGCCGCCTCGTCCGCGAACAAGGCCCGTGCGGCCGCGATCGCCGCGGGCAAGGACGCCGCGGCCGCCAACCAGGCGGCGCGGGAAGCCTATGCGGCCTACATCGCGAAGGATCAGGAGGAGCAGAAGGCCAAGGCGAAGAAGGTGCGTGAGGAGGCCCAGCAGAACGAGGCGAACGGGTACCGTCCGCAGGACGATTCATCCAATGATGACGTCAAGTTCGATATGTACGACAATGCGGGAATTCCCGATGGTGTGCGAGACGTCGTCGGTTTCTTCAGCTATCGCGGCGCGATCGACGGATTGATACTGCACATCCTCGGACGCCACGATGAGGCCAATGAGGCCATCAAGGGATTCATCGGCCCCTTCTTCACTGGACTCGTCGGAGGTAAAGTCAGCAAGGGAATGCAGATCGGCCCGGTGTCGCGCGCGTTCGGCAGGGTCGGGGGTCAAGGTGTTCGGTGTGCCGGTGGCTCTCGGAGCGACGGTCGTAGACTATTTGCTCCCGCAGGGCGGTCCGGTCCGCTACATCGAACCCGGCCCGTTCAACCGTCCTGCGCAGCCCCCGATCTCCTGACGCGGTGATGAGATGACACTGAGAGAATACTGGAACTCGCTGCAAGGCGGCGGATTCATCAGAGGCTTGGCTGATGAGCTGCTGGGCCAGCGATCTCTTTTCCTCGGCATTTGCGGCCTCGTGGGAGGATTCGGAGGCGCCATCAATCTTGATGGCATCGCCAAGCGATTGATGTTCCTGGCGGTCGGCTGCGTGTCTCTCGTCCTCACGGTGTACTCGTGGAGACAAGTGAAGCGTCAGACGCTCGAGAAGAACGCTCAACGCCGACAGCAGAGGTAACCGCCGAAAGGGCCCGCCAGAACCCTGGCGGGCCCTTTCGGCCTGTACTCAGAGTGAACTCGCACCCTCGTGCTCGTCGATGCCGCTCCCCCAGGAAGCCTCCGGCGAGTCGATCTACGGTACTGAACCATTCGCGGCTGCCACACGACGAAGCCGGGAGTCCTTCAAGGGATTCATCGGCGCTTACTCACCGGGCAGCTCGGTGGAGCGGTGAATAAGGGAAGCCAGATCGGCCCGGTGACTGGTGCGATCGGCAGAGCAGGCGTCAGGGTCTTCGGCTGGCCTGTGTGCGAATCTGAATGAGAAGCCGTATCTCAACCGATCATGGAACGTGCGGGTCGAACAGGTTTCCCGACGGGGTGATCTT
The DNA here is from genome assembly GCF_053601495.1 of Streptomyces sp. NPDC004721. Taxonomy (NCBI): domain Bacteria; kingdom Bacillati; phylum Actinomycetota; class Actinomycetes; order Kitasatosporales; family Streptomycetaceae; genus Streptomyces; species Streptomyces sp. NPDC004721. The sequence goes on along the minus strand of NZ_JBSGBZ010000116.1, from coordinate 30 downwards.
CCCGTTGTGCGCGCATGAAGACAGGGCCCC
>NZ_JBSGBZ010000115.1:0-9356 GCF_053601495.1 Streptomyces sp. NPDC004721 | reverse complement strand
CAGCACCACGGCACGAACCTGGGAAGACCGTGAAACGAGCCGAAACCCTCACCGAACACGTCCGCCTGAAACAGCAGCGGGGATAAAAATCAAGCCGAGAGGACGGTCCTTGAGCGCCCAACTGAGAGACATCGCAGCGCAGTTGGCAGACATGCTCTGGCGTCAGCACACCGTGTACCGGGAGCGGGCCGGGGGTGTGGTCATCCGGGGAGAGCATGTGCAGCGTTGGATCAGTCTCGCCCCCTCGGGTCGCAAGGACGAAATCCTGCTCCGTGCGGGCCGTATCCTCGACGGCGGCACCACCGCTCCGGCGCGTTCGGAGACTGTCGTCCCGCTCTGTACCGGCACCGGCGAGCTCGCCACGGCCTGCCGCCGCCTGCTCGCCGAGACCGCCGCCGACGCCGCACCGCCCGCCCCGGCGGCTCCCGGCCGGACCGAGCAGTCCGAGGAGCCGAAACGGCCCGGGCGGAAAAGGAAACGGATGAGTCTCGCCTCCTGGACGATCCTCGCCTGTGCGGTCGGCGTCGTCGCCCTGTACGCCTACAGCACTGCGACGACAGGCACGCGCTGAGTTGTTGGTGTCTTTCCGACCTTGAGAGAGGTGCGTCGAACGGCACTCCCGTTCGCGTGGTCGCGGGGCGCTTGACGCATGCGGGTGGGGCCTCCTGAACAGCTCGTTGGTGCCGAATCACCGAGCAACATCAGGAACCCCTGACGCCGCAGTGTTCCGTGTCGATGGCCGGCCCGTCCAGTTCCGTCGCCCTGGAGTGTGACTGCCTGGCTCACCGGTTGGGAAACGCTGCTGACAACGGGTGTCTGCGGCCGCGCTACCCGACGGACATGTCGGACGCGGAGTGGGCGGCCATCCGGCCGCTGCTGCCGATGCCGGTCTGGACGCGCGGTCGGGGTGGCCGGCCGGAGGTGTACTGTCACCGGGCGATGCTCGATGCCCGGCCTGCTGCTGGGAGTGATGGTCACCGCCGCGGATGTCGGTGACCGCATCGCCGCGCAGGTGCTGCTTGAGCAAGTCGCAGGCCCGGTCAGGGCGTGGGCCAAGACCGCGACGCTGACGAAGTCGGCGGTGGCCTACAACGCCGACTTCGTCCTCAACCTCGACGACGAAGCCGGGGTGCAACATGGTGGAGGTCTTCGACCGCGCAGATTGCGGCTGGACCGGACACCGAGACCCCGACAGGGCCGCCCGCACACGGCGGACGATCGAGGACGCCGCCCGCTGGCCGATCTCCAGCACCGGTGCGGCAGAGCGTTCGGGCCGCGCCCAGACCTGATCGCCTAGTCGGTTTCCCCGACCAGGGACGCGAGGTGATCGAGGAGCCGGTCGAACTCAGGGGTACTGGTGAACTCCTGGTGCTCCTCGGCCTCGGCGAGTTCGTGCTGGATGTCGCGGACCCGTTTGCGTACGTCCTTGGTCTTGTCCTTCCCTTTCCGTCCACCCTCAGCCAGCTTGTCCTGGGCTTGGGAGACCTTGTGTTCCAGATCGTCGGCGAGGTGCGGGGCGAGCCGACCTTCGCCGACGGCAGTGCTCAGTTCCTGAGACACCTGGGCGAGCAGCACCCCCGGGTCGTTCGACAACGCTGCGGGAGTGTCGACGGCAGCGGACGGGCTTGGCGAGGGCGAAGCAGAAGGCGACGAGGAGGCAGGGGCGGTGGTTGACGACGTTGCTCCCTGGGTCGCGGAAGGGGAGTCGGCAGCGGAGTCCGGCTGGAAGAGGAGGTATCCCACGGTCGCGAGGGCGGCCGCTGCGAGTCCCGAGATCGCTGCCGTGCGCGAGCGGGAGCCACGCCTGCGGGATCGTCGTGTGACAGGAGCCGGCAGCACGGCCGTGCGTCCCACCGCGGCGGCCGGTCGTGAGGGCGGCGGTGGTGTGGGCTGCGCCGTCGCGGCCGCGCTCGACCTTCCCGCAGCGGACAGCCAGTCCGCGACCTGTTCGGCACCGGGGCGCGCTTCCGGTTCCTTGGCGAGCAGCGCCAGGACGAGTTGTTCGAGCTCCACCGGAAGCTCTGCCCCCATACTGCGCGGCGGTGCGGGCAGCTCCTGGACGTGCTGGTAGAGCAGTGCGGTCGGGGTGTCCGCGCGGAAGGGCGGGTGCCCCACAAGGAGCTCGTACAGGACGCAGCCGAGCGCGTACATGTCGGCGGCCGGGCCGGCGTCGGTTCCGAGGGCTCGTTCCGGAGCGAGGTAGGAGACAGTTCCCACGATCATGCCGGCACTGGTGAGCCCGGCCGCCGTGTTGTCGGCGAGGCGGGCGATACCGAAGTCCACCACCTTGACCGTGCCGTCGGGGGCAATCAGAAGGTTGCCGGGCTTGATGTCGCGGTGGATGACGTTCTGCCGGTGTGCGGCGGCCAGGCCTGAGGCGGTCTGGCCCCCGATGGCGGCCACCTCGCGGGGCGTGAGCGCCCCCGCCGAGGCCAGCCGGTCGGCCAGGCTGCACCCCTGGACCATTTCCATGACCAGGTACAGACGATCGTCGGCCTGGCCGAAGTCGTAAATGGCGACGATGTTAGGGTGGTTCAGGCGAGCGGTCGTCTGCGCCTCCTGCCGGAAGCGGGCTGCGGCCGACGGGTCGATGCCGCCGGCCAGGAGCAGCTTGACCGCGACCGGACGGCCAAGGACCTCGTCTCGCGCGCGCCAGACCTCCCCCATCCCCCCTCGGCCGAGGAGCTCCTCGAGCTGGTACCGAGCCGCCAACAGCACGCCGAACGCCCTCCATGTGGACTGCCAGGACCGAACCCTGCCAGGCCGGTGAGCGCCAGGGTTCTTCTCGCTCGCGACGAGATACCGCCCCGTCAAGGTCAGCGACCGTGCGGCAGCCGGACCGCCGGCGCACACCGACGGGGGTCCCATTTCCAAGATCGCAGCAGGCTATCAGAACCCCCGCCCACCAGTTCGACGAAGCAAGCACAGAGAGTGACGCCTTGTTCACGTGCCAAGAGCGCGGACTCCTGCATCCGGGCGCCCGTGCGGTGCCTTCGCGGACTGGACACGCCGGGCGAACTCGGCCGCAGAGCGCTCGCTCACGCCGACCTGGCGCTCAAGCCACGCAACCATCATCAGCTCTCGCAGGTCGGCCCTGGTCTCGCATCCGGGCCAGTTCATGAGGCCGAAGCCGTACCTCCCGCATGGGCTGCCTTCACCGGCCCCTTCCAGGCACCGCTGACCTGTGAGGACTCAGCTGTCCCATCGTCGGCAGGTCGCCACGAGAGCCGGCTCCACAGAAGTTGTGCCAGAACTGGCTCTCGTGAACAAAGCCAGGTCTGCGCATGGTGACGCAACTGGGCAGAATCAAGGGCTTGTTCGGCCGACGGCTCGACGAACTGGACAGCTGCTGCGAGCAGGCCGTCCAAAGACGTTCTGCGCTACCCCAGGCGCGGCGGCGGCAGAACCGAGTGGCTGACCGAAACCGACGTCGCCACCGCCTACAGGGCACGGTTCACCGCAGCCGCCGAGCGTGAGCAGCGCCTCGTCGATACCGAAGAGGACCTTGTCGACGCCCTGGCGGCTCGCACCACACCGCATCTGATCGTCACCGTGGTCCCTGAGCAGGCCGGCGACATGGTGATCGATTCCGTGCCGGCTGATGCGGGCCAGGCTCGCCCTCACCGCGTGGCGGCCGTCAACGACTGAGGCAGATGAGGCCGCGCTCTGGCTCCACGCATGTCCGGAAATCACTCTACTCAGCAGACGTTACGTTCTCTTTACTGTTGCGGACACGTCATCCGGGACCAGCCCGGACGACGAATACGAACCCCAGTAACCCAAACCCCCCACGTGGTCTGAGACATCCCTGGTTTGCCTCGGCAAGGAGGAAATGTCCCATGCGACGTACACGACGAAGAACGCTACGAGCGGGACTGGTGGCAGTCCTGGCCATGTTGGCCCTGCTCGTCGGTGGCCTACCAGCCACGGCGAAGCCCGACGACACGGCGCCCGCCGCACCCGCAGCCAAGCCGGCCGCGAAGGCGGACGTACGCGATGCACTGCAACACGACCTCTCCCCAAAGCTGCGTGACATCTCCGCGAAGCCTGGCGGCACCAAGCGCAGCAGCACCAAGCCCTCCGCACAGCCGGCCCGTTCACTGGAGCGCGCCGCCGTCAACCCGTCCGCGAAGGAGGGCAGCAGCAAGGTCCAGCGTGGCTTCACCGCCAGCCAGGTACCCGAGTTCAAGGCCAACTTCGAGGGCGTCGGCAACGTCGACGGGGTGCTTCCGCCGGACACCAACGGCGATGTCGGCCCCAACCACTACGTCCAGATGGTCAACCTGCACTACGCCGTGTTCGACAAGAGCGGCAACAAACTGCTCGGGCCACTACCGGGCAATGCGGTCTTCGCCGGCTTCGGCGGACCGTGCGAGACCAGGAACGACGGCGACCCGGTGGTCCTCTACGACGAGACCGCCGATCGTTGGATGATCACCCAGTTCGCCCTGCCGGGCGGATCCGCCGGCAACCACCAGTGCATGGCGATCTCGCAGACCCCGGACCCGACCGGGGCCTTCTACCGGTACGACTTCCTCTACCACCAGACCCGGATGAACGACTACCCGAAGTACGGGATCTGGCCGGACGCCTACTACATGACCACCAACGAGTTCGCGCCGTCCTTTGTCGGCGCCGGAGCGGTGGCCTTCGAACGGGAGAAGATGCTCGCCGGCCAGCCGGCCCGGATGGTGTACTACCACCTCGGTCCGGACTTCGGCGGCCTGCTGCCCGCAGACGCAGAGGGTCAGGCGCCGCCGGCCGGGGCACCCAACCCGTTCGTCATGTTCGACGACGACGCGTGGGGCACCTCGCCCACCGACCGGCTGCTGATGTGGGACTTCCACGTCGACTGGACCAACCCGGCGAACTCCACCTTCGGCAACAACCTGGCCCCGAACCGGTTCCTGGAGACCGCACCGTTCGACTCGAACATGTGCAACGGCGCCCGGTCCTGCATTCCGCAGAAGGACACCTCGGCGCGGCTGGACGCGATCTCCGACCGGATGATGTTCCGGGCGGCCTACCGCAACTTCGGCGACCACGCCTCCATGGTGCTCAACCACACCGTGGATGTCGGCGGCGACCACGCCGGCGTACGGTGGTACGAACTGCGCAGCAACTCGCCCACCAATTGGGCCATCCATCAGCAGGGCACCTATGCGCCGGACGGCGAGCACCGGTGGATGGGCAGCGCGGCCATGGACGTCAGCGGCAACATGGCCATCGGCTACTCGTCATCGGGCAGCACGTCCTTCCCGTCGATCCGGATGGCCGGGCGACTCTCCGGTGACCCGCTGGGCGAACTGGGGCAGAGCGAGCGGACCCTGATCGCCGGGACCGGCGCACAGACCCACTCGGCGTCCCGCTGGGGCGACTACAGCTCGATGTCGGTGGACCCGGCGGACGGCTGCACCTTCTGGTTCACCTCCGAGTACCTGTCCCAGACCAGCTCCGCCAACTGGCAGACCCGCATCGGTGCGATGAAGTTCCCCAACTGCGTGAACGGCCCGCGGGGTGAGGTGACCGGCAAGGTCACCAAGTCCGGCGGCGGAGCGATCGCTGGTGCGACCGTACGCGTCGGCGGTAGCGGCACCATCACCGACGACCAGGGCGAGTACAAGCTGACCCTGCCGGCTGGTCAGCACGAGGTGACCGCTTCGGCATTCGGCTACGCGTCGAAGACAGAGACGGTGACCGTGCCGGACGGTGGCGCGGTGACGGCGAGCTTCGCGCTCGACCCGGTTCCGCTGCGCAAGGTCAGCGGCGTGGTGAAGGACGGCTCCGGGCATGGCTGGCCGCTCTACGCGCGCATCGACGTGGCCGGCAAGCCAGGCGGCCCGGTCTTCACCGACCCGGCGACCGGCGCGTACAGCGTCGATCTGCCGCAGGGGGCCGCGTACGGCCTGACGGTCAAGTCGATGTACCCGTCTTACCAGCAAGGCACGGCACAAGTCACCGTCAGTGACAGCAACCTGGTGCGGAACTTCGACCTGGCGGTCGAGACCTCCTGCGACGCCACCGGGTACAAGACCGGCTACAGCGAACCGGTCGTCACCGAGCAGTTCGAGTCCGGGGACACTCCGGCCGGCTGGAGCGTGGAGAACACCACCCCCAACGGCGGCTGGAACTTCTCCGACCCGAAGAACCGGGGCAACCTCACCGGTGGCAGCGGCAAGTACGCGATCGCGGACAGCGACAACGCCGGTTCCGGCAAGCCGATGGACACCGCGCTGATCACCCCGGCGATGGACCTGTCCGCCGTACCGGCACCGGTACTGCGGTTCAACACCGACTACCGGGCACTCGGCGGGTTCGCCGACGTCGACGTGAGCGTTGACGACGGCACGACCTGGAAGAACGTGTCGCACTGGACCAGCACCAGCCGGCGTGGTCCTGTGCTGGAGGAGATCCCGGTGCCGCAGGCGGCCGGGAAGTCCGACGTGCGGATCCGGTTCCACTACCAGGCCACCTACGCATGGTGGTGGGAGCTGGACAACGTGTCGATCGTCAACCGGTCCTGCGACCCGATCCCGGGTGGTCTGGTGGTCGGCCGGGTGCTGGACGGCAACACCAGCGCCGGGGTCAACGATGCGACAGTGACCAGTGAGGACAAGCCGGCGGAGAAGGCGGTGACCGGGCCGACTCCGGACGACACCAAGCTCGGCGACGGCTTCTACTGGATGTTCTCGACCCTGACCGGAAACCACCCGTTCACCGGGGCGAAAACACAGTACAAATCGGTCACATCCACGGTAGATGTGGCGGCTGACCAGGCCACGCGGGCGGACTTCGCACTCAAGGCGGGCCGGCTGACCATCACCCCGTCATCGGTTGAGGGCAGCCTGACGCTGGGCCAGACCAAGACGGCGACGGCGACAATCCGCAACGACGGCACCGCACCAGCCACGTTCGAGCTGTCCGAACGGGCCGGCAACTCCGACATCCTCGGTACGCATGGCGCGCGCCTGCAGAACCTCCGGGTCAAGGGGGGCGGCGTATCGCCCGCCTGGCGGGGCGACAGCCAGCCCGGTGACGTCCTGGAGCCGTCGCCGTACGCACCGCCGTGGATCAACACGGCCAACTACCCCATCAAGGTCATGGACAACGCCGTGGCCGCATACGACGGAAAGGTGTACTCGGTCGGCGGAACCGACGGCGCCGCCAACCTCGCCAACAGCTACGTGTACGACCCGCCGGCGAACACCTGGACGAAGATCGCCGACATGCCGGCGGCCCTGGAGAAGCCGGCAGCAACGTTCGTCGACGGCAAGCTCTACGTCTTCGGAGGCTGGGACCCGTCGGGCAACACATCGGCGAAGGTCTACGCCTACGACCCCAGTACCAACGCGTGGGAGACCCGGGCCAGCGCCAACCCGGCCCCGCGGGCCGCGCCCGGCATCGGGGTGGTCGACGGCCAGATCTACCTGGTCGGCGGCTGCGTGGACGGAACCTGCAACAAGTCCAATGTGACCGTCCGATACAACCCGGGGGCCGACACGTTCACCACGGTCGCCGCGTACCCGGTCGCGGTCGCGTGGCAGGGCTGCGGCGGGATCGACGGCACGCTCTACTGCGCCGGCGGCAACGGGTCGACGACGCTGAAGAGCACGTACGCCTACAACCCGGGCGCGAACGCCTGGACCCAGATGGCCGACCTGCCGGTCGACTTCTGGGGGGTGGCCGCGGACAGCGCGAACGGCCTGCTGTTGGTCTCCACCGGTGTCATCAACAACTCCACCACGGTCACCAACCAGGGCTGGGCGTACGACCCGGCGGCCAACACCTGGTCGGCGCTGCCCAACGCCAACTTCGCCCGCTACCGGGCGGGTGCGGCGTGCGGGTTCGTCAAGGTCGGTGGCTCGACCGGCGGCTTCACCCCGACGCCGGACAGCGAACTGCTGCCCGGTTTCGACCAGTGCGCCACTGTCACCGACGTGCCGTGGCTGTCCGTGTCCCCGACCTCGGCGACGCTGCAGCCCGGGCAGAGCATCACGGTGAACGTGACGTTCGAGGCCTCCACGGCGGCGGGCGTGCAGCAGCCCGGCAAGTACACCGCCCAGCTCGGCATCAAGTCGGACACCCCGCCCGTGGCACCGATCGACGTGACGATGACCGTGCAACCGCCCAAGGACTGGGGCAAGTACACCGGCACCGTGCTCGGCGAGGACGGCAAGGGCGGCACCGCTCCGCTGGCCGGAGCGACCGTCCAGATCAACGCCGCGACGTCGAGCTACACCCTGCGGACGGCCAAGGACGGCACCTACGCCCTGTGGTTCGACACCCGCCTCAACCCGGTCACCGTGATCGTGACAAAGGACGACTACAAGCCGGTGACCACCACGGTGAAGCTCAAGAAGGGAGAGACGACGATCGGCAACTTCACGCTGAAGAAGAGCTCGTGACCCTGTCCGCGTGAAGACCACACGGGCCGGTCCCTCGGGACCGGCCCGTGTGCCACGGCCGGACGCTCCCCGGCGACCACCCACCCTTCCCCTCCAGCGCCCACCTGATCACTGCCGCCTGGCCGTCACCCCCATCGTCGTGCTGGACAACAGGCACGTCGCCGCACTGATCGGGACTACGGGTCGGCGGCGCCACCGACCCACCCGTCATCGCCATCACCCGCGGCATCCAACTCCGCCTGATCGACCTCCTCGGGCCGGAACCCACACACCCCCGCTGGCCGCAGGCCTGATTCGATTTCACCCTCCGTCAACGTTGAAAGACGGGGTGACTGAGACGATGCCCCGGTGAACTACTTCTCGAATTCCAGCATCGGTCCTGGTCATGACCAGCAGCACCTCCCGGAGCCCAGACCGGCCGAGCCAGAAGCACTGATACTGATGGTTGACCCGCCCTGCCAGCCTTTTCCCCCGAGCGTAATCGGCAGGGGTCAGGTCTACGTGGCGATGTCCGACGGCCGTTGGCACGGCAATTCGGTGAATGCGTGCGACCTAGAGGAAGGCGACCCGCCAGAGCCGGACGATGCAACGACGGTCCTGACTGTGGTCGCAGGTGCGGCGCAGTCGACCATCATCGAGGTACCTCTGAGGAAACCCCTGCTTTCAGGCTGGGGAGGAATCGGACTCCTGCGGAGCAGGGCAGGGAGTGGCGAATCGCCGCTGGGTGGTTCGTTGTCCACCGCCCGGATTCCAGCAGATCGCCACGGGCTGATTTGATAGTTTGTGAGGTATGACGGCCATTCAGGTGAAGCGGGCGTTCAAGTACCGTTTCTATCCGACCGATGCGCAGGCGGCTGAGCTGTCGCGCACGTTCGGCTGTGTGCGCAAGGTCTACAACATGGCGCTCGCGGCCCGTACCGAGGCGTGGGCGCGGCAGGAGCGGGTCAACTA
>NZ_JBSGBZ010000114.1:0-9996 GCF_053601495.1 Streptomyces sp. NPDC004721 | reverse complement strand
GAACGGCTCGTCCCCGGCCCGCACCGCCTCGGCGGCCAGCTCGACCGCGCGCTCCAGATGCCGCAGCTCGACGGCGTTCGGTTCGATGAGGGTCATGGCTGCTCCCTCAGGCGGCGGTGGGGGCGCCGGGGACACGGCGCTCGCCGCCGTTGTGCTTCTGCCAGAGTTGGTAGACCTCGACCGCGGCGTCGCGCGGCTCGTAGCGCATCGGCAGCCGGCGCTCGTCCCAGTTCTTGGCGAACTCCTCGTAGAAGTTGTCCAGTTCGAAGTACTTGCGGTCGTCCACGTAGTGCGGCTCGTAGGCGTCCCGGGTGGTGAGGAAGACCACTTCGTCCGGTGAGCAGTAGTACAGGGACCCCAGGCACATCGGGCACGGCTGGGCGAGCACGTAGATCGTGGCGCCGACGAGGTGCTCGGTGCCCAGCTTGGTGCACGCCTCGCGGACGGCGAGGATCTCGGCGTGCGCCGTGGGGTCGTTGGTCTGGGCGACCCGGTTCGGGCTCTCGGCCAGGATCTCGCCGTCCTTGACGATGACGGTCGCGAACGGGCGGCCGCCCTCGGCGACGTTGCGGCGGGCGATGTCGATGGTGCGCTGTGCGAAGTCCATCAAGGGTGTCCTTCCGTAAGAGGAGGAAGCCGGGGCGGCCGGGCGAGCCCGCACCGCCCCGGAGCCGGTCCGATGGGGGCGGATCAGAAGGGCTTGGTGGGCAGGTACTTGCCGTCCAGGGTGATCACCGCGCGCTCGCCGCCCTCGGGGTCGGCGACCTTCTTCACGTCCAGCTTGAAGTTGATCGCGGAGATGATGCCGTCACCGAACTGCTCGTGCACCAGGGCCTTGAGCGTGGTGCCGTACACCTGGAGCATCTCGTAGAAGCGGTAGATGGTCGGGTCGGTCGGGATGCCACCGGGGATCGATCCCCGGGTCGGGATCGTCTGGAGCAGCGCGACCGCGTCGGCGTCCAGGCCGAGCAGCTCGCCGACGGCCTGGGCGGCCTCCTCGGGCAGGGCGTGCTGGCCGAGCACGGCGGCGGTGGTGAAGGCCACCGACAGGCCGGCCGCGTCCGCGATCTGCTGCCAGGTGAGGTCCTTGCGGATCTTGGCCTCGACGGCGGTGATGGCGAGGGTCTGCCGGGCGGTGGGGTCGAACTGGGCGTGCGGCATGGGGGGTTCCTTTCAGGGTTCAGGATCGGGGTTCATGGGGGTGGGGGGACACCCGGTCCCCTGCGAGGCGGCAGGGCCGGGACGATGGGGGGCGTGGGCCGTGGGGCCGGACCGTGGTCAGGCCGCGGACGCGGTCGCCCGCGCTTCGGCGCCGACGTTCTCGACGCCTCCGGTGGCGATGTCGTAGACCCAGCCGTGCAGGGTGAGGGCACCTTCGGCCAGACCGCGGGCGACCGAGGGGTGGGTGACCAGGTTCGCCAGCTGGGCAAGCACGTTCTGGCGCACCAGAGCGGCGACGTCCCCGCAGGCGGCGGTACGGGAGCGGGAGGCGTCCGCGTGCCGCAGCCACTGGGCGACCGCCGGCACCCCGCGCAGGTCGTGGGCCTCGGCCAGGGCCGTCATGGCGCCGCAGCCGGAGTGCCCGCACACCACGATGTCGGACACGCCGAGGATCGCCACGGCGTACTCGATGGCCGCCGCCACGGCGTCGGAGCCCGGCGCGTGGGACGGGACGAGGTTGCCCGCGGTGCGGACGACGAACAGCTCGCCCGGTTCGCTGGCCGTGATCAGCTCCGGGACGACGCGGGCGTCGGAGCAGCCGATGAACAGCGTGTGCGGCGTGTGGTTCTCGGCGAGGTGGGCGAACAGGTCCGCCTTGGCGGGGTGGACGTCCCGCTGGAAACGCGTGACGCCCTGGGCGAGGTCGCGCATGAGTCACTCCCTTCGATGGGTTCCGGCCTACCGGACTCGGTGAATCCACCATGCATGACCTGTGTCTATAGAGTCCAAGACGCAATACCCATGTCTCCCATTGGCCGCATCTATAATCGTTCCCATGGCTCTGGAACTGCGTCATCTGCGCTACCTGCTCGCCGTGGCCGAGCACGGCAGCTTCACCCGCGCTGCCGAAGACCTGCGCATCTCCCAGCCCACGCTCTCCCAGCAGGTCCGGCAACTGGAGCGGACCGTGGGGGTGCCGCTCCTCGACCGCACCGGCCGCAGCGTGCGACTCACCGACGCGGGCGAGACGTACGCGCGCCACGTCCGCCGCGCCCTGCGGGACCTGGAGGCCGCCCAGCGCGCCGTCCAGGACGTCCAGGACCTGACCCGCGGCCACCTGCGCCTGGCCGCGACGCCGACGTTCACCTCCTATCTGGTGGGCCCCCTGGTCGCCGAAATGCACGCCCGCCATCCCGGCATCACCCTGGACGTCAAGGAGATGACCCAGGACCGCATCGAGTCGGCCCTGCTCGCCGACGACCTCGACCTCGGCATCGCCTTCTCCGGCTCCCACCTTCCCGGCGTCGTGGCGCAGATCCTGTTCACCGAGACCCTGAGCCTCGTCACCGGCGCCCCCGACCCCGAGGCGGGCCCGTCCCGGCCGCTACCGGTGGACGAACTGAGCAATCGGCAACTCGCACTGCTGAACGGCGACTTCGCCACCCGGAGCCATATCGACGCCCACTTCGCGACCCACAAGGTGCAGCCCCGCATCGCGGTGGAGGCCAACTCCGTCCAAGCCCTCGTCGAGATCGTGCGACGCACCCCGATCGCCACCGTGCTTCCCGACGCCATCACCCACGACCACCCGCACCTGCGCCCCGTTCCCCTCGAACCGGCCCTGCCCGCACGCACCGTCACGCTGCTGCGGCGCGGCAGCAGCTACCAGAGCGCCGCCGCCCGCGCCTTCATCCGCCTCACCCAGGACTTCGTCCGGGCCCGCGGCTACACCGACGCCCCGGAGTGACGTCCGGCGCCGGGCGTCCCAAGGCGTACCTGCTGCTCCTGACGGCAGGGGGCCTCGTCCAGGCCTGGGCGCTGGGGAGGGTGCTACGGAGGAAACAAGTGAGGTGAGCCGAGGGGCGGTTGCACGCTACAGTCGTCCCCTCCCACCATGAGGGCGGGGGACCGCGACAGCGAAAGGAGGGACAAGCCCATGATCGCCATGATCGCCGCGCTTGAGTCCTCCCGGGGAGCCGACCATCTCTGACCCCGGAGCGGACGGGCGCTTTCACCGGAGCGTGCCTTGACCGTGATTCAGAACGACCTGACCATGCGTCCGATCACCGGACGCGAAGAACTCGACCTCTTCCGCCGACTGCCCTACAGCCTCAACGAGGAACTGGCGGACGACCTCGCCGCCGGCCGCCGACGCCCGGAATGGATGTGGGTCGCCATGCACGGCGACCGCCTGCTGGCCAGGGCGGCCTGGTGGAGCCGGCCAGGCGGTGACGCACCACTCATCCTGGACGTCCTCGACCTCGACGACGGCATCCCGGGCCCCGATCGTGTGGACACCGGGGTGCGACTGCTGCGCACCGCGATGGCGGCCACCCTCCCGAACGGGACGCGTCTCCCCGAGTACAGCCGCTTCGTCCCGCCGGACTGGCATGAGAACGCGGTGACCAGGCAAGTCGTCGAGGAGCGCATGACGGTGCTGGAACGCACCGGCGCGCGGCTCTTCGTCGAACGACTGCGTCTGGAATGGCGTCCCGAATCGCCCGTTCCCGAGCCCGGCGGGCGCCTCGTGTTCCGACCCGTCCACGACGCCGGGGAACTCGTTGCCCTGATGACGTCGGTCCTGGACGGGACGCTGGACGCACACGGCCGGGACGACCTGACCCGGATGTCCACCCACGAAGCGGCCGTCAAGCACTACGAGGGCGAACTCGCCCGCTACACCAGCCCGCGGGACTGGTGGCGCGTCGCGACCCTGCCCCACGGAGAGCCGGTGGGATTCGTCATCCCGGCCCACAACGGCTACAACCCCATCATCGCCTACATCGCGGTCCTGCCCGCCCATCGCGGCAAGGGGTACATCGACGACATCCTCGCCGAGGGCACCCGTGTGCTCGCCGAGCAGGACGTCCCCCGCATCCGAGCGTCCACGGACCTCGGCAACACCCCCATGGCGCACGCCTTCCACCGCGGCGGCTACGTCAATTTCGAACGCGAGATCAACATGACCTGGAGCTGACCGAGGCGGGGGCACCTACGAGGGTGCCCCCGCCCGACTCGTCCCGCTCGCTCAGCCGATGGTGACGACATGTGCCCAACGCGGCAGGGAGTTTGGGACGTAGGCGGGACTCTCCTCGTCCACGGCGCGGGCGGGGCGGGGGAAGAGACCTACGACGGTGCGGCCGGGCGGCTGCGCGGAGGGCCACGGCGTCTGGCCGTCCGTCAGGGCGACGATCACGTCCGGGTGGGGCCGGGAGCGCAGCGCCCGGGCGAAACCGGAGCGCAGATCCGTTCCCCCGCCGCCGATCAGTTCCATGTTCTCGGCACGGCAGAGCGGGACGGCGATCCCCGCCGCCGCGTCGCAGGAGATCACCGAGACCAGATCGCGGCGTCCGCCCACCGCCCGTGAGATCGCCGCCACCTCCAGCAGCGCACTGCCCAACTCGGCGTCGCTCACCGACCCGGAGGTGTCGATCACGACGCAGACCCGGGGTGGCGTACGGCGCAGGCTCGGCAGCAGCACCCCGGGGACAGCGGCTGAGCGCCGGGACGGACGCCGGTAGCTGTGGTTCTCGCCCACCCCCGGCGCACCCGCCGCCGAGCGGACCGCCGCCCCCAGCAACTGCCGCCATGGCTGCGGCGGATGGAACGCCTCGTCCGCCCACCGGCGCCACCCGTCCGGTGCGTTGCCGGGCCGGCCCTTGATCCCCTCCGCGACCCGGAAGCGGACCGCGTCCCGCTGCTGTCTGCTCAGTCCGTGCGCCCCGTCGGGTCCCAGCTCCCACGGCCGGTCCTGCCCGTCGGCGCCACCTCCGCAGTCCAGCCAGGCGAGGTCCGCGGTGAGTCCGGACATCGACGCCGTCCGCAGGTACTCCTCCATCAGCAGCCCGTCGGGCAGCCGCAGCAGCGACGGCAGCACCGCACCGGCGGGCAGGGGCAGACCGTCACCGTAGATGTCGTCGTTGATCTCGAAGTCGGCGGCGATGTTCCGCCGGAGCCTCCCCCGGCCTTCGGCCGCGGGGACCCCCCTCCCGCTTCGCTCGCCGGGCCCGTGCTCCTCGTGCTCCCGCGCATACCGCTCGCCCCGCCCGTGGTGGTCCCGCAGCAGATGGGAGACCTCGTGCACCCAGACGCCCGCCAACTCCTCCACCGGGGTGCGCGCCACGAAGCCGGGGGAGACGTAGCAGCGCCAGTGAGCGTCCACCGCCATCGTCGGCACCGACCGGTCCTCCAACACGTGCAGCGCGAAGAGCGCGGCGGCCAGGTAGGGGCGGACCGTCACCGCGTGCAGCCGGGCGGCCAGCAACTTCTCCATGTCCAGCCGAAGTCCGGGCCGGCCGGCCCGACCGCCGGAGCCGGCCGGCGGCTCCGGCACGGTGGCTTGTACGGGGCGCGGCGGCGCGGGCCGGGACACCGGGCGCGGCAGTGGGCGCGGCGCCGGGCGCTTCGCGGCCCCCGTCATCGGCTCGCCCCCGCCGCACGCCCGGCGTCGGTCGACGCCGCGGCCCGTCCCACCGACCGGTCCGCCCGCCGGGCGAGACCGACCACCCCGGCCAGCCGCTCCACGGCCTCCGGTACCTCCCAGTCGTCGCGCCGCAGCGCGGCCAGTGTCGTCGCCGGGGCGACCAGCAGGTCCGGGGCGCCGGTCTCCAGCGCCCGTACCAGCACCGCCCAGCCCGCCTCCCACCGCTCCCGCTCCGGCCGCGCCCCGACGGCGGCCACCACCGCCTCCAGCGCCGCCTGACGCAGATCGCCCCGCACCGGCAGCTCGGCGGAGGGCGGATCGGCCAGCAGCGACTCCGGGTCCGGCAGGTCCATCCGGTCCAGATGGGCGAGGAGTTCGAGCCCGGGCCCGTCGCCCACCGCGCCCCGCACCAGCAGCGCCAGCACCTCCCGGGAGACGGAGGCCGCTGTACCGAAGGCCAGCAGGGTCAACGCGGCCTCCCAGCTCCGGGGTGAGGGCCAGGCACCGCCGCGCCGCGTCTCGGTGCTCGGCAGCCGGTGGATCAGCGTCGGCCGGGCTTCCAGGAAGCCGCAGACCGCATGCCGGGCGAAGGCCACCGCCTCCGGCAGCCGCTCCGGCACCAGTCGGGGCAGCTCCGCCCGGGGCCAGACCCCGGCCAGCCCGCGCACCACCACGTCCCGGTCGTGCACCCAGTGCAGATGCACGAACCGGTTGGCGAGCGGCGGGCTCAGCTCCCACCCGTCCGCCGCCGACGCGCGCGGATTGGCGGCGGCCACGATCCGTACGCCCGGCGGCAGTTGCAGCGCACCGACCCTCCGCTCCAGGACGACCCGGAGCAGTGCGGCCTGGACCGCCGGGGTGGCGGTGGAGAGTTCGTCCAGGAAGAGCAACCCCCGCCCGGCCCGCACGAGTTCGACGGCCCACTGCGGGGGTGCCATCGGCACCCCCTGCACCGCCGGATCGTCGCCCACGATGGGCAGTCCGGAGAAGTCGGACGGCTCGTGGACGCTGGCGATCACGGTGGTCAGCGGCAGGTCGAGGGAGGTGGCGAGTTGGGTCAGGGCCGCGGTCTTGCCGATGCCCGGCTCGCCCCAGAGCAGCACGGGCAGGTCGGACGCGACGGCCAGGGTGAGCGCTTCGAGCTGATCGTCGGGCCGCGGTTCGGTTGTGGTCGACCGCAGGAGGGTCAAGAGGTCGTCGGCGAGGGTGAGTTGGGTGAAGGTTCCGGAACCGCCGGTGTTGGCGGCGGGTGCGGATGTGGGCAGAAGCGTGCTGGACGTCATGGGCATCACCTGGGGTGGGACAAGGGAACGGGACGACCCGTCCCCGGAGATGTCGTGGTGTCGTGGGGCGTGCGCGAGCAACGCGCGGTTGAGGAAAGGGACCTCGCCTGTGCAGGCGGTTGGGCTGGTGCGGTGGGTCAGCGGGCCAGGCCTGTGCGGGGCCGGGCCCGGCTAGTCCGCTTGTGGCGCACGGCGGGAGGCGTACGACGGTCGAGCCGGGGGCGGTGGCCTGTCTCCGCGCGACCCGCGCCCGAGGCGTTCTCGTCCCCCACCGCACCGGCACCGGGGTGCGCGGTGAACAGCCCCGAGCGGAAGAGCCCGTGGTCGATGCGACGGGCCGCGGCCGACTCCAGTTCCTCCCGGAGCGGCCCGTCGCGCAGGACCGCGGCGGGACCGAGCAGCCCTTCGACCACGGCCAGCGCCCCGGCGACGTCACCGTGGCCGAGCCGTTCCCGGACCGCCGGCAGTGCCTCCGGACTGCGGTACACCGCGTCGATCGCCCGCAGGCACGGCAGCGCAGGTCCGCCGAGCGCCACCAGCAGCTCCTCCCGGCGGAGTTGGGCCGGGTCGTGGTCGATCGCCGTCAGCGCCCCGTCCCGCAGTGCGATCCGGTGGACCTCACCGCGGCATTCCACCCGGTGCGGATCGGCGGGCTCGGGGCCAGGACCGGCCACCGGTACCGAGCCGCACGCCGTCAGTGCCGCGGCGACGAGCGGATGCAGTCGCTCGGGCGCGATCAGCCCGGCGCGCAGCAGCTCCAGATCCGGAAGGACCCGGGCCGCCGCCTCCGGCAACACCGGAAGCGCCGCGACCTCCTGTGGCGGCAGCGCCTCCCGCAGTGGCCGGAACGTCGGGGCATGGCTGTCGTCGGGGGCGGCGAGTTCGAGCACGGTGCGGCTCCGCGCACCGAGCCGCACGGTGAAGCTCCCGCGACGGCGCCCTTCGGCCCGCAACAGCAACTCAGCCTCGGCAGCCCAACTCGCCTCCGCCCACGGGGAATCGTAGACGGTGGGCAGGCCGGGCGGCGCCATGGAGGATGCGCCGCACCGCCGTGCCAGTTCCCCACTCCGCCCGGAGTCCCAGAGATGGCGGTGCAGGTCGAGCCGGAAACGCCGGTCGGGGTGCGGGTGCGGGTGCGGAAGGTGCTGCCCGGAGGCTTCGTTCCCGGACCCCTCCCACAGGGCCAGGGACATCCACTGTCCGGCGTCCGCCCAGGCCGGCGGTGTCCGCACCACCAGCTGCAGTGGCGTGGGGCCGGAACTCCGGTAATGCGCGAGGGAGATGGTGAGGCCGGGCCGCAGCCGCCCGTCGGGGGCGATCCGGGGCATGTGCCAGCGGAGCAGATCAGGCGCCAGTCGACGCAGATCCGCGCGGAGACGGGTGACGAGATCGGTGCCGTGGCGGTAGCGCACGGCGCGCAGATCGAAATCGACGTCGACTCGGGCGGCGGCGCAAGCCCCCGCCCAGTCACCGACCGCACGCCGTGCGGTCGCGGTCTCGATCATGGACGGTGGCACGGCGTACTCACGCACGCGCTGCCACATCAACAGGCGGGTCGGAATCCCGTTCGCGAGGTGATGTGCCATCAGCACTCACCTTGCGCGAACGATTCCCCCATTCCGTACGAGGAGAGGTTCATCACCCGAGCATCATAGGACACTGCTTCTCTCAGTGGTGGCGCCGTGGAGCTCTAGGCTCGATAGGCCGTGGAGATCTGGCCGACCAGGACGGCGAAGGGCATGTCGAGGGCGGCGTACAAGGCGCCTGCTTCGGGGGAGGCGTTGTCGGCCAGGGCCTCGACCATGAGGGTGGCGTAGTCGCTGACGACGACGCCGGCCTGGTGCATACGCAGCAGGCCGGTCTCCCTCTTGGCCTGGCTGAAGGTGCCGGAGGCGTCCACGGCGACGTACGCATCGTGCCCGGCCGCTGTCGCGGAGAGCGCGGGCAGCGCCGCGCACACCTCGAGCGACACCCCGGCGAAGATCAGCTTCTGCCGCCCGGTGGCCTCGATGGCGCCGCGCACGCGGTCGTCGTGCCAGGCGTTGACCGTGCTGCGGTCGATGATCTTCTGTCCGGCCGGCAGTGCCTGGACCAGCTCGGGGGTGGTCGGCCCCCACATGCTGTCGGCCGCGGTGGTGGTGACGACCAGCGGCATGCCCAGCACGGTCGCCGCCCGTGCCAGCGCCACCACGTTGTGCTTCAGCTCTCCGACGGGGATGTCCCGGACGCCCGACAGAAGACCCACCTGGTGGTCGACCAGGACCACGGCGGCGTTCTCTCGGGTGATCGGCTCCAGGAACGTGCTGCGCTCGCTCATCTTCCGCTCCTTCGGGGGTTGAGCCACAGCTTGTTGGTCACTAAATTGGATAGTCAATTTTCGTGACCATTTGCGAGTGTACCTCGCTGGTGCACAGCACGGCGGCGTACGGCCGCCGAGGCGGGAGAGACCTTGACCGGGCACCAGGCTGCGGAACCGGACCTCGCCGTGCTCGCCGCCCGGATCCTCTTCTCCGTGCAGCGCGAGCTGTTCGCCGCGCTTGCCGAGCAGGGCTTCGACGACATCCAGCCCCGCGCCGGCGCCGTCCTCGCGTACCTGCGTGCCGATGGCGTTCGCGCCAGCGAACTCGCCCGCGCCTCCGGACGGCACAAGCAGGTCATCGGCTCCCTCGTCGACGACTTGGAACGCCTGGGCTACGTCGAACGCAGGCCCGACCCCGCGGACCGCCGGGCCAAGCTGATCTGCCCCACCGAACGCGGTCTGCTCCAGATGGAGGCCGCCGCCTCCATCATCCGCACGATCGAGGAACGCCACGCCAAGGCTCTGGGCAGACAGGAGTACGCCGCTTTCAAAGCGGCTCTCCAACGCGTGGCCGACCTGCAGGCCGAAGCCCGGCACGACGATCAGGCGCCGGGACGAAGCCAGGGCGACTGAGGCGGCCTGCGCCGCCCGAGGCCGCTGGGTGCCGAGGGCGAGGAGCAGCCGCAACGGGCTGTCGCGGGCGGAACTCGCCGTGGAGAGACACGACGCCGGCCACAGCACTAGACGAGTCATTCCGATGTGATTAGTGGTCGTAGGCGATCAGGGATCGCATGACCGGCTGTCCGGTCTTGTGGTTGTGCCAGATCGCC
>NZ_JBSGBZ010000113.1:0-10321 GCF_053601495.1 Streptomyces sp. NPDC004721 | reverse complement strand
ACCCGCCACCCCGCCGACCGTCCAGCGCAGGGAGTTGAGCGCGGTCGCCGCCGTGACGAGGTCGTGGGCGCGCCCCACCGCTCGATGCGCCAGCGGACCTTGGCCAGACGGACCAGGTCGGCGATTGGGGTGTCGGCCGGCAGGTTGGACAGCCAGTAATCGGTGGGGGCCTCGGCGTCTTCGGGCCACTCGATCAGCAGCCGGCAGTCGGGCAGGACCCCGTCCCACCAGCCCTGTCCGGCCGAGGCAGCGGCCCGGATCGGTCGCTCGACGGCCTTGCCCGCGGGGCGGACCCGCACGGCGGCGAAGCGGGAACGTAACTCTCCTCGTGAGCCCCGCCGCCAGGCGAGGGAGGTGAATGCTTCCTGCCCGAGGCCGGCGGCCAGGGCTGCCACCGAGGGTGCGGGGTGGCGGTAGCGGGGCTGGGGCCAGCAGCCGACGGGGCCGTCGCGGTCTGGGGTCACAGGCTTCGCATCGAACGAGTGGGCGGTCACGTCCGCGCGGACGGCCAGCACATAGTCGATTCCGCGGCCTGCCAGGCGGCCCGTAGGTGGGCATTGGTGCCGTAGGCGGCGTCGGCCACGACAACAGGCGGCGTCATGCCCCAGCCGGCCAGCGTGTCGAGCATGTCCAAAGCCAGCCGCCACTTCTCGCGGTGGCTGACCGCGGGCGGGATGCGGGTGAGGTCCCGGCGTTCGGTGTCCGCAGCCCACGCCTTCGGCAGGAACAGCCGCCACTGCAGTGGGCAGGAGGCGGAATCGCTCGCGGCGTGGACACTGACCGCGACCTGGCAATTGGCCCGCTTGCCCAAGGCCCCGCAGTACTGCGGGGCAACGGCGACCGACATCCGGCCGTCCTTCGGTACCGACACATCGTCGTGGGTGGGAAGCCGCCGATCAGCCAGACCTCCGGCAGCGACTACCGCGTCGCCTTCGACCAGCCGCCGGAACCGCTCGACACCCTCCCTCAGGAGCTGACGTTCGAGGACGCGGTGGCACCAACGTCCTGAGACACCACAATGAGAGGGCCTGCAGGTGCCCACGGAGCACCTGCCGGACGGCTCGGGCCTCCGCTTCGCCTCCGGTATGGCCGGCACCACCGACGTCCCGGGCGATTGGGTTGGCGGCAACGCCACCGACCTCACCGCCCAGGTCGGCGCCTGCGCCGCCGCCGCTCTCGCCGACGGCCACCTCAACGCCCACCCTGGCCGCCGCCGATACCGACGCGGCGCTCGCCGCGGCGCAGGGCGGGTCCGCGGCCCGGCAGGCGTGAAGCGGCGCCTCCCGGCAGGGCGGCGGTTCCCCTGGCTCCGGACCGAAGTGTCGGTGCGGAGCCACGGGAGAGCCGGACTGCCGGGAAGTGCCGCGGGCCGTCCGCTCCGTCAGACGCGGGGGCCGTCGGAAGGCAGCGTGACGCGCTTCGGGATGGCGTCGTAGACGCCCGTGTCGAGGGAGTTCACCGAGCCGTCCGCGACGGCGTCGACCAGGCCGCCGAGCCCAGTCTCGACCATCTTGGTGAGCATGCCGTTGCGCTTCATGCCGTCGTACTGGGTCTGCGAGGACGTCTCGAAGAGAACCGCCGCAGAGCCGCGCAGCTGGTACGAACCGAGCGCGGTGCCCGGCAGGTTGGTGGACTGGGGGTAGAGGGTCAGCTTGCCGTAGGAGGACTTGCCCCGCTTCTGGAGCGCCTGGTAGACGGCGACGTTGGCCCGCTTGGAGGCGTCCATGTCGAACTTGGGCCAGCTGCCGAACTCGGCCGGGTTGTCGATGAACTTGGCCGAGATGGACAGCGGCGACATGCTCTCCATGTCATCGGTGGCGTAGCAGGACCACTGGTTGTGCAGGTCGACGAAGTAGTCGACGGTGCCGAACTCCTGCTCCAGCGAACGGTAGACATCGCGGGAGGTCTGCGCCTCGGGAGTGATGTACCAGCCAGTGTCGGCGCTGTCGCCCGGGAAGTCCTTGGCGGAGGGAACGTAGTCCAGGTTCGGGTGGAAGTCGCGGTTGATGTCGAAACCGCCGACCCGGGAGTTGTAGTTCCACGCCGGAGACGCACCCGCCAGCTGCGGGAAGTCGGCGACGGCCTCGTCCCAGGTCATGTCGTTCTGCCGCTGGTCGAGCTCGCCTCCGTCGACGTTCAGCCGGGGGATGACCACCACAGTGACGTTCTCCCGCAGCTTCTTGGCCGCCGGGGTGTTGGAGCCCCACTGCTTGAGCAGCTCCAGGGCCGCCTCGGTGCCGTGCATCTCATTGCCGTGGATCTGCGTCTGCACGTACACGACCTTGTCGCCCTCGCCGACACGCGCGGTGTGGATGGCGCGGCCCTGGTTGGAGTACCCGGCCACCTCCACGTCGACGGTGCCGCCGGTGCTGGTCTCCAGCTGCTGGAGAGCGGTGGTCAGTTGCGCGTAGTCGACGAAGCCTTTGTTGCCGGATCCGGAGGCCTCGGTGCCGCAGTGGGACACCGGCGGGATCGCGCCGGCGGTGGGGTTGCCGGTGGCGTTGGCGGCAACGGTGGAGAGACCGGCGATCAGGGCGGTGCTCGCCAGTGTGGCGACCCAACTCCGAGCGGACATTCACTGCTCCTCAGGTGTCGTAAGGCACTTCCGAGGGGGGTGTGCGCCACTCTAGGCGCTCAAGAGACATCTGTGAACGGGGCCTTACTCCTGTCGCATACGCACCTGGCCCGGCGGGCGGCCGTCCTGCCTGTAACGGCCGTGCACTTCGCGACATTTTCCCGCCAAAATGCTCTCATCTGCAGTAACGCCGCTCAGCCACAAAGGCATTGACGGGTTTTCACCAAGATCATAGGCTCGCCCGCCGTCAGACGCTGCTCACGGCACCAGGGAGAAACACATGCGTAGGTCCAGTGCTTTCGCCAGATCCGCCCGTGCTACTACCGCCGCCCTCACCGGCGCAATCCTGCTGACCGGTGCCCTGTTCACCGGCAACGCCGCTGCGGTCGGGGAAGGCCCCGACTACCGGGGCAACGAGACGATCAACACCTCGATCCTGTCCACCTACGACGACGTGGCCCGCTTCCTGAAGGCCCAGGACGCCAAGCAGGACGCCATGAAGCTCGAGGTGATCGGGCAGACCGTCAAGGGCCGCGACATCCACCTGGTCAAGTACGTCAGCAACCCGGACAACCCGACGATCCTGTACCTGGCGCAGCAGCACGGCAACGAGCAGCTGACCACCGAGGCCATGCTGCACACCATCAAGTCCCTCGGCTCGCCGTCCAAGGCCTCGCTACTCAAGAAGGTGAACATCCTCTTCATCCCGATGTTCAACGCCGACGGCGCAATGGGCGACGTGAACTTCCCCCTCGACGGCTACCTCGCCAAAGGCGAACGCCACCTGACCCGCTACAACGCCAACGAGGTCGACCTCAACCGCGACCACGTTGCCAAGGAGCAGCCCGAGACGCAGGCCCTGCACGAGAACGTGCTGCGCGCCTACGACGTGGACTACGCGATCGACCTGCACCACCAGGGCACCCAGTCCCGCGTGAACGGTGATCTGGTGTCCGGTTCGATCCTGTACCCGACGACCCCGGACGTCTCGCCCGAACTGGTCGAGAAGTCCAAGCGGCTCGGCTCCGTGGTGTACCACAACGTCAACCGCACCGGCTGGGGCCACATCGGCCGGTACGACGGGGGCTCGGCCAACACCATCGGCCGTAACGGCATGGCGGCCGAGTACGGCATCGCCACGCTGCTGTTCGAGATGCGCGGGATGAGCGACCACGAGTACGCACCGTATGTACTCGGCCAGAAGTCCAACGGCTACCTGATCCGGCAGTCGGTGGTCACCATGGAGGCCACTATCCAGGCGGTCGCCGACGGCTCGATCGACCAGGCGGACACCTCCTTCTGGGACACTCTCCCCCAGCAGTGCAACACCTGCTGACGACGGCACCACCGCGGTGAACCCCCTGGTCACCGCCCCTCGGAGGGGCGGTGACCCGGGGATTCCGCTGCCCGGCGCAGGATCTCGCGCTCCAGCTGCCATTCCTTCTCCGCCTTGAGTAGCCGGGCATTCTCGGCCCTCAACCGGGCCAGCTCCTACGCCTCGCTCACGCCCGCGGCGCGGCGTCCAGTCATCCTTGCGGACCCCACGTCCGCAAGGACTCGGCAGTGATACCGAGATCCGCGGCCGCCGCCGCGTACGTCTGCTCAGGATCAGCCTCAATCGCGGTAGCGACGCGACTGGGAACACCGCTCAGCCGCGCGACCACTTCTGCTGGGCCCACGGGAGGTTGGCCGGCGCAACCCAGTAGTTGTTGAAGAATCTCACAACCTGCGTGGAGTCCGGCGCATCCAGCCCGGGCGGGGGCAACTCGCGGCGCTCCGCCGGCCGGGAGCACCCCAGAATTGCCTGCTCGAATCCGGCCGGGGTGTAGTAGTTGAGGCAGTGACAGACTTCCGTCCCAGTCACCTTGAATTCGTGCACGACGTTCCGCGGGAGGTGGCCCAGGCTACCCGGCCCGAGGACGACTTTCTGCCCACCGATGATGGCTGTCATCTCGCCGGACAGGACGTAAAACGCCTCGTCCTCGAACGGGTGGATGTGCGGAGGTGGGCCGGACCCGACCGGCATGAACTGTTCGATGACGGAGTACTCGCCGTTGGTGTCCTCACCGCTGGCCAATACCAGCCACAGGATATCAAGCAGCCATCGCGCGGGGGCGTCGTCTCTGCTACGGGCAAAGGGATTGCCAGATACGATCAGATGCATGGCGATGACCTCCAGGAGCTGTGAAATCGCAACTTTGCTCCGGGATAGTGGACTGTTCCGGCCAGCCACTTGTTCGCCGGGCCCGCCTGCTTGCCAGATGGCTCAGACTGGATGCAACAAGCGTCACGCACAAACGGCGCATAACCCGGCCTGGTGAGCAGCTGGTTCGGTCTATGGATTATCTTCAAATCCCACTGAAAGTACGCTACCGCAGCTGCATCAGCGCGTCTAACCTATCGTCGGCAGGGGCGACCATCGGTAGCCGCCACGTGCCCGACGGGATGCGGTGTGCTGTTCGGTGCGCTACCACCAGGCCCGCGACCCCTGCCGCCAGGTCCCGGTTGGACGGCCGAACTCGAACAAGCCGGACCGGAGCGCGCCTGGCGGCCGACGTGCTCGTCACCCACGCCACCGGCCACCGGTACGACTTCGAGGCCCCAACCGTCCAACAGCGTGGAGCACGTGATCCACGCCGCGCCGGTGGAGGGTTCAGGCGCCGATGTGGGCAAGGACCTCGGCGGTGGTCCCCGTCTCTCCGAGGCGGGGGAAGATCAACGTGGCCGAGTTCTCGTGCGTAGCGGCGTCGAGGTCGGTCATGGCGTCGAGGGGCAGCGCCACGTGGAAGCCGTGCTCGTGGGCTTGTCGGGCGGTGGACTCGACACCGATGGCAGTGGAGAGTCCGCAGACGACGACCTGGGTGACGCCGAGTTCCTGAAGGTGTTCTGCCAGGTCGGTGTTGTGGAACGCGCCCCAGGTGTACTTGGTGACGGTCTTGTCGCAGGGCTGCTGGTTAAGTTCCGGGAGGAGGTCCGTCCAGCCGTCGGGGAGGTCCGAGGCCCCGGAGTCGTGCTCGGTGCGGCCCGGGGCACCGCCGGCGACGTTGACGAGTACGACGGGGAGCTTCTTGGCTCGGAAGGCGTCGGCGAGCTTCACCGCGTTGGCCAGGACGGCGTCGAACGGGTGAACCGTCGGCATGTGGAGGGCGGCGGACTGGAGATCGACGACGATGAGAGCCGTGTTGGGATCGATCGTGGTGATGGGCATGCGTATCTCCTTGATCAATTGGTGCTGTTGAGCGGTCAGTGCCGGGCGGGCCGCAGGGTGCGGTCGGCGAGTGTGAGGGCCCCCAGAACGAGACTGACGGCCGTCATGATCCAGGCGATCTGGTGGACGCCGTGATCGGTGACGTTGTGATGGAAGACCAAGCCGGTGACGGCGCTGGCGCCGATGGAGCCGACGTACCCGAAGGTACGCAGCAGCCCGGACGCGGTGCCCAACTGATCGGCGGGGGCATGCTGGGTGAGCGAGGTCTGGTTGCCGGCGGTTGAGAAGCCGACGGCGAGACCGAACACGAGTGTCAGGATGACCACGGTGCCGATCCAGGCTGTGGAGCTGAGCAGCAGGACGCCGACCGATCCGAGCAGACAGGTGGCAGCGGCTGCGATGACCAGCCCCCGGACGAGGCTGCGCCGGGAGAGCGGCGTGATGATGAGACCCGAGACCAGGGTCATGGGCAGTAGGAGCAGTCCGGCGGCGGACTCGCTGAAGCCGCGGCCGCTTTCGATCCACTGGGTGACGCCATACAGGACGACGTATACACACAACTGGGTCAGGCCGAAGCGCAGGTAGGTGTTGGCGAGTCCGGAATTGGCGGCCAGGAGCCGCACGTCGAGGAACGGGGTCCGCGCCCGCAGCTCCCATAGCACCAGCACCGGCCATGCCGCAATGGACAGTGCGAGGACCCACCAGTGCGCGGTCGGCAGACCGAACAGGAAGATCAGCAGCGTCAGCATGGCTCCGACGAAGCCGAGGATGCCGGACACGTCGAGCTTCGACGCGATCTCATGCGCGCTCATCCGTTCGGCCCGCTTTGGGTCGGGTTCGATCCAGGCGACCGCGGCAATGAACGCAATGACGGCGACGGGCACGTTGACGAAGAAGACAGCTCTCCAGCTCAGGGCGTTCACCAGGACGCCGCCGAGGGGAAGGCCGGAGGCGGTGGCGATCCCGGCGATCATGAGTCCGCCAAGGACGCCGCCCGGCGGCTTGGCCATGCCGACATCCCGCGCGCGGCGTTGGATGAGCAGCATTGCAGTCGGGTACGCGCACGAGGTACCCAATCCGATCACGACCCGGCTCAGGATCAGCATCCACAGGCTCTGCGCGAAGCCGCCGAAGACGCCGCCGAGGGCGACCATGACAATGCCGGATATGAAGACGCTCCGGGGCCCGAACACCTCGGCGGCCTTGCCCGCGGTGGGCTGGGTGATTGTGCTCGCCAGGTAAAGGGCGGCCACCAGGGCCGCTGTCTGGCCGATCTGGATGCCCAAGTCGCTGGCGATCGGCAGCAGCGCCGTCGCGATGAGTGAGCTGTTGATCGGATTGAGGGCCGAACCGACGAACAGGGGCGTGGTGAAACGCCAGGAAAACGGGTGGCCACCGTACGCAGGCAAAGTCGCGGAGTGCTCTTCGGTCACTGACATACGCACGTCCTTGTGTGCGGTCGAGACCGTACGTCATCGGCTCCGCACGCTCGGCATGGGGGCTGGTTTGGGTCAAGGGTCAGAGATGCTGGGCCAGGCGTTCCAGCAGCGGAGCCGCAGCCGCCAGAGTGGCGACCTCGTCGTCGGTGAACCACTCGCCGAGCGCGACGGCCATGCGATCGGATATCGCGTCGCGGCTGGAATGGAGGACGTCACTGCCCGCGCCACTCACCGTCAGTAGCGATCGCCGCCGGTCGTTGGGGTCCGGGGACCGCGTTACCAGCCCGTGCTTCTCCAGCGACGCGACGGTGGAGCCCATCGCCTGCGGGGTGATCTGCTGCAGACGGGCGAGGTCGGCGACGGTGCTCGGAGCGCTGCGATCGATCTGCGCCAGCGCGGACAACTCCGGGGTCGTCAACTGCCCGTCGGCCACGGCCTCACGGGTGCGTCGCTTGAGCATCCCCAGCGCCACCCGGATCGCGGTGGCGGTGGACCGGTTCTGAGCATTGCGAGCGTCCATAATTAGAAGGCTAGACTTAGAAGGCCAACATTGCAAGGCCAGCATTCCCAATTCGGCCGGCGACGCTGCCAGACGGCGAGGCCCGGTGCGCGGAGGTGAAGTGGGACGAAGCCCGCGCGGCGGCCTACGCCTCGTCGCTCGCCTTCGCCAGCAGGCCGGGTTCCCGCAGCGGCCATCGCGTAGGTGTCGGGAGCGTCGTCGGGACTCCTGCGCGTGCAGGCGCTGCTCGGTACGCCGGTACTCGCGTGCGGACTCGACCTGTGAGCGAATCCAGGCGGTGTACGCCGCGTCGGGGTCGCTGTCCGACGTCGCCAGGCTCAGGCCCTCGATCTTGGTAATGCTCCGCGCTGCCCAGGCGTGCTTATGACAGGAAGCACTACGGGCACGGATGGGAAACGGGGACCGAGGGAACATGTCGGCTGCCGCGGCATCCACGCCTCCGCCGTTGTCCCCCAGTGGAGTGCGGTGACCTGGGCGGGTGTGCACCTCGTAGTCTCTTCGTCACCGAGACTCACGGCCCTCGGGGCCGTTCGCCGACATGGGCATTCATGTATGCCCCATTGACCTTTCCTTGACCCTCGGGTCAGCATGATCCGGAACGCCCCCCACGCCAGTCCCGCCCGTAACGTCGTGAGGAGCCCGCCCCATGCGCACCTACCGCAGCACGCGGAACACCCGTTCGCGAGCGCTACGCACAGCCGTTGCCACCGTCGCGGCCTCCGCCGCTCTCGGCTCCGTGCTGGTCACCTCACCGGCCGCCGCCACCGCCACGGCCGCCGAAAGCGAGCCGGGCAACTGCAAGATCTCCGACGATCCGTCCTGGTCCGGCTGGACCGACCATAATCAACTCGGTGCCACGCTGAGGCAGATCGAGAAGACCAGCAAGGGCCGGGTGCAGGTCGAGGTCGCCGGGCGCACCACCCAGGGCCGTGAACTGTGGGCCGCGCGAGTGGGCACCGGCCCCCGCGTCCTGATGGTGACCAGCGCCATTCACGGCAACGAGCGCACGGGCACGGAGGCCCTCATCGGCATCCTCAAGGAGCTCGGTTCGGACTCTGGTCCGAAGACCGCCGAACTCCTCAGCAAAGTCACCCTGGTTGCCATGCCGATGGTGAACCCAGACGGCGGCGAGCTCAACCGTCGTATCAACGTACGCTCCTGGGACCAGACCGTCGCGCAGTTCCCCCAGCTGACCGGGGCGCCGCGCGCCTGGTACCACAGCCTCAGCGGTGACGGCATCGACCAGCCCGGCTATGACCTTAACCGGGACTTCAACCCGGATCTGAACTACGTCCCGCAGGCCTCCGACCTCCCCGGCAAGCAGACCGACGCCGGCTTCTTCCTTTCCCCCGAGTCGCGCGCGATCCGTGACACGTATGTGAAGACGCGCAACGAGAAGGGATCTGTCGACGCGTTCATCGATCTGCACCACATGGGTCCCTGCGGGCGCATCACGGGCGGCCCCCAGGACGGCAAGCTGATCACGGTCTCGCTGGACTATCCACCGCTCGGCGTGAACGACGGGGCCAAGTACAAGAAGCAGTGGCCGAAGCTGGACCAGGACAAGTCCCGCCGCTATGCGCTCACGGTGGCCAATGGCATCGCCGACGCATACGGCGAGCAGTCGAGGCTCGCCGCGACCGGCCGCTATCTTCACCCCGACGCGCGCGAATACGCCGGCCAGGGCCGCTCCGCTTTCGCCCTCAACGGAACCGGCACAGTGCTCTTCGAAGTCCGCGGACAGCAGGACGACTTGGGACAGCGGCAGCGAGGCATGTTCGTCCAGTCCGTACGTACCGGAGTGGAGTCCCTGATGACGGGCCTGGCCACGGGCAGCGCCGACCGGGTCAACGGGGACGACTTCTTCAAGCTGCCGGACTACGGGTGGGAGACCACGGCGGACTGACCTCGGCGGAACGGGTCCCGTGCGCAGGCATGGGACCCACGGCAGCGACGCGGCCTACGGCAGGTTCCCAACCTGCCGCGGTTACCACGTCTGTTCGTACCCTGGCTGTTCCATGGCGGCCTGGCTCACGGTAGTGACGTGCACGCCAACGGGGAGCGCGTTTACGCCGCTTCACCAGCGGGGGTCCGCTCGGCACGGGCACGCCGCAGGGGCGGCCGCGTGCGAGGCGTCGGCTTGGCGGCGCTGCTCGGCACGGCTGGCCTCGATCGAGGCCAGCCCTCCGTCCGGGGCCGGCTCCGGGGACACGCGGCGGCTGCGTTTGCGCATCGCGGCGGTCTGCCGCTCCACCGCCTCCGCGATGGCCGGGTCCACTGCGGACTCCAAGGTCTTCACCGGGCCCGAGGGGGCGGCCGCGGCGACCGTGGCGACGTCAGCTGGCTCGGGCGCGGGCATGGAGCCGGGAGCGAGGATGCACAGCGCGCGGACGACCGTGCGGCCGGCCAACTTGTTGGCGGCCGCGATGATGCAGGTCTGCTCCAGCCGGGTCTTCGTCGCCCAGGCCGACGACTCCGGGCATACGGTGACCCTCTGCGTCAAGGGTCAGACGCAGGTCGAGGTGTCCGCCCGGAACCGGTCGGCATACCAGGCCGACCTCGCGGTGAAGACGTCCTAC
>NZ_JBSGBZ010000112.1:0-11042 GCF_053601495.1 Streptomyces sp. NPDC004721 | reverse complement strand
ACTGGGACCTTAGACAAGCCTCATCGTTGCAGCTCAGAAGGCACTTTCGCTTTTCCGATCATGATCCGGACGCGACCCCGGATGAAACGCGCAGGCTAGGCCACCGCCCGGGCCGGCGAACTACGCGACCGGATCGAGCACCTCACCGCCGCTCTCACCGAGACCGAAGCACGTCTCGCGGACCTGGCCACCGCCCGGAAAGTCATCGCCGAACTCGCACCGGCCAAAGCCGAACCTGATCCGCCCGAACAAGCCACCGCCTACCAGGCCATCGTGAACGCCTTCAACCAGCACCCCGACCAGACATTCCGGGTCCGCGAACTGCACGAACTCCTCGGCATGCCCACCGACGACCCCGCCCTGAACGTCACCCGAAGCCGCCTCGGACGCCTCACCCAACCCGGACGAGGCCGCTACAAGAAACGGACTTAACGCCCTCTAAAAGAACCCAACGGGCGTCTTACTAACTTCATACCTACACAGATGCATCGCATGATGCATCAACTTTCCTCAACAACGGGGGTAGTAACTGTGCAGACACGTGTAAGAGCTATCGCGTCCACGGCGGTTGTCCTGGCTCTCGGGCTGGGAGTATCGACGGCGACCGCGTCCGCCGACGATAGGGGCAGCCAGATGCCCCGGACCATCCCGGTCAGCGAGGCTGACTTCGTAGC
Source organism: Streptomyces sp. NPDC004721 (assembly GCF_053601495.1). NCBI lineage: Bacteria > Bacillati > Actinomycetota > Actinomycetes > Kitasatosporales > Streptomycetaceae > Streptomyces > Streptomyces sp. NPDC004721. The sequence goes on along the minus strand of NZ_JBSGBZ010000112.1, from coordinate 10,368 downwards.
CGGCGTCATGGCGACGGCGGGGCTCTCGGCCAGCGAAGCGCACGAGCTCTACGAGGACCCCGAGCAGGCGCAGTACGTGCCGTATGAAGAGGTAGCCACCGACGAAGCCATAGGGGGAACGGTGGACACGCCGGAGGAAGGCGTCGGTCCGGCCCTGGTGGAGGTCAAGCGGTGGTGCGAGATCACGGCGAAGCGTGACTACAACAACGCGTTCGGGAACAGGCTCTTCCGCTACACCATGGTCAAGTACTGGGAGGGCAACAACTCAACGGTCAGCAACCCACATGCATCGGTCAGCCACAGCACGACCACTCTCGGCAGCATCGGCGGCTGGAGCTACGACAAGCAGAACGGCTCCGACGACTACTACTTCATCAGCCCCAGCAACGGCCCGTCCAGGGGCGGCCACTACAGCTACCGCTCGGGGCAGTGGAAGACTACTTCTCCGACGGAGTACAAAACGCGGAGTGCGAAGGTTTGGGGTACCGCGCACATGAACTGGAAGACCGACGCCAGCCCTTCCTATCAGGCATGCTGACAACTGGCACTGCGCGATAGGTTCTGGCGGCCCGACCCAGAGTTGGGCCGCCAGTTCGCACTGACACCGGGAACGAGTTCAGAGCCACCAGGGGTGCGGCGTTCTGAGAAGCCCGTTCAGCGGTCGGCCGGCATGTGGAGACTAGGTAGGTATGACGGAAAAGGTGCAAGACAAGGCGAGCGGCGTAGTAATCGGTGCTGGCGCCGTCGCGGTGGCCCTTGCGGTGTTCATGACCGTGATCGGACGGGTAGGCAGCTTCCTCTACCTGGTGCTGACCTGGGCTCTGGTCACCGGGTGGGCCTTGTCCAAGAGGCCGAAGTTGGACAAGATCACTGCATTGGTCGTCCTCGCCGTCATCGGCGGGCTGACAGCCGTCGCTGCCGCAGCCGCATAGTCAGCAACTACAAGGAGACGTCGTTGCGCAGAGTGTGCAGGGTGTAGTAGCCGGCCGGGGCACCGTGGTCCGGGGCCAGACGACGTTCACCGCGTCGGGCAGGGCGGACAGGCCGTCGCAGACCAGCATCAGCACATCACGCACGCCCCGGTTCTTGATCTCGGTGAGGACGGTCTGCCAGTACTTGGCGCCCTCACCACCACTACCGCCGGCCCATAGTCCGAGGATCTCCCGGTAGCCGTCCGCGGTGACCGCGATGGCCACGTAGACCGACCGATTGGCGACGTGGCCATCGCGGATGCGGACGTGGGTCGCGTCGATGAAGATCACCGGATAGACCGCGTCGAGCAGGCGGGTCCGCCATTCCGCCATCGATTCCAACGCCTTGTCCGTGATGGTGGAGACGGTCTCCTTCGTCGTCATGCCGTAGACCTCGGCGAGGTGAGCGACGATCTCCCCGGATGTCAGGCCCTTCGCGGTGAGCGAGAGGACCATCTCGTCCAGGGCACCGGTCCGACGGGCATACTTCGGCACCAGCGAGGGCCGGAAGGTGCCCAGCCGGTCCCGGGGGACCTACACAGTCACAGCTCCGACCTCGGTCATGACCTTCTTGGCACGGTAGCCGTTACGGCTGTTGCCGCCCGAGCGTGACCCGCGCCCGCCGACCCGGCCGGCCTCGGCGGCCAGGTGGAGGTCCATCTCCGCCTCCAAAGCGGCCTGCATCAGATGCTGGGCCAGCTCCGGCAGGATCCCGCCCTCGCCCATCAGCTTCAGCCCGCCCTGCGCGGTCTTCTCAGCCGCCAGCGCGGCCAGCTCCTCCAGCACGACGGACGGGCCGTTCACGGACATCGTCATCGACTTCACGCCGGCACCCTCGACGCCCTCACCAGCCACGGCAAGCGACACGCCCTCAGCGTCCCCGACCAGGTGATCCATTGACGTGCTCTTCAGGTGACCCCTTCGTGAAGGTACACACCTGATTCATGACACTCCCCGGAAAACCCGGCGACGCGGCTGTGCACGCTGTGCGGCTGCGCTCAGGAGCTGCTGGCCGGGTTCGACCACATCACCGACTCCTGACCTGCCGTGGTCGGGCTCATGGTCGGGGCGGCCGGTCCCGTGGTCGGGCCTGTGGTCAGGGCGTGTCGCCGGAGTAGTAAACGCCTTCGGCGTGGACCAGGTCGCTGAGATGGAGGCCGGTGCGCGGTAGGGGTATGCGCTGGATAGCGAGGAGGGCGGCGTCGTCGGCAAGCGCTCCGTCGGCGTGGGCGCACAGGTCCTGCTCGATGCGCTGGACCAGTGCCCTGGGGCTGCTCCTGGTCCAGAGGGCGACCCGTTGTTCCAGCGGGTAGAAGGTGCGGCTGCTGTCGCGGGCCTCCACGACGCCGTCGGTGTAGAGCAGGAGGGTGTCACCCGGCCGGAACAAGGACGTATGCATGCCGTGGTCGCCGGACCCCAGTTCCCACATGCCCAGTGGGGGCGCCGGGTCGGGGCTCATCAGGTGTGTCGTGCGACCGGACCTGATCAGCAGGGGCGGCGGGTGCCCGCAGTTGATCATGCGTATCACGGGGCTGCTGTCGGGGATCTCCAGCAGGAGTGCGGTGATGAAGTGCTCCTTGGCCTCCTCGTCCCGCTCGGGGAACTCGGTGAGATAGCGGCTGACGCTGCGATCCAGTGCCCCGGCCAGGGCGGGAAGCGTGGCGTGCTGATGGGCGGCCTCGCGGAACGCTCCGAGCAGCGTGGCCGCCTCCCCGACCGCGGCCAGCCCCTTCCCCCGAACATCGCCGATGATCAGACGCGTACGGCTGCCGGTACGGGCCGCCGCGTACAGGTCACCGCCGATCCGGGCCTCCTTGGCAGCAGCCAGGTACGAGGACGCGATGTGCAAGGCACCCAGCCGGTCGGGAAGGGGGCGCAGCAGGGCCCGCTGCGCGGCCTCGGCGACCGACCGCACCTGGGCCAGCTCCTCCCTGCCCCGGTCGCGCAGGAAGCAGACGAACACGGCGAAGACCGACAGGAACCCGAGTCCGATGAGCTGCGCGACGTGGTTCTCGTTAAAGCCGGCCTGGACCGTGGCGATGAGAGCCTGCGCTCCCACGGCCAGCGCCCCGACCAATGCGGTCAGCCGGTAGCCGGCGAACGAGATAGTGATGGCAGGAGCCACGACGAGCAGCGGACCGAGATGGATGGTCTGCGGGGCACGCATGTCCGCCAGGGTGATCGCCACGATCAGCACAAGAGGAATCGCCACCAGCGCATGACGCGAGCGCCAAGGCTGCCGAACACGGGCAAAGTGCCGCCCAAAGTGCATCCATCCAATATGCACCATCCGCCCCGGAAGCCGGCCGCCTCCTCGATGCCCCCGCCGCCGGCCCCCGTCAGACCGCGTGCGCCCGGCCCGATCAGCCGGGCCATCCCCGTACCTAAGGGCTGTCCCGTAAATGATCTCCGGAGCGGTGGCTGCTTGCTCGCGGTGATGGTTACTGGGCGTCGCTGGGGTGGGGCAGGGGTGGTGCTGCTGACGCGTCAGTGCTGGTTGACCGGCCAGATGGCCGACGGATCGCAGCGGGCAGGGCACGCCAGCAGGTAGACCTCGTTGCCCAGGAACAGCCAGTAGGTGTCGGCCCTGACGCTGTAGGGCTGTTCTGGCTGGCCGGGGTACACAGCGAAGTCCATGCCCTCAGGAACCTGGCAGACGTACACCAACTCCGCGCCGCACGCGCACCTGTAGTACTCGGGATCCTGCGCCCAGGACGGGGTACCGCCAACCTTGAAAGTCTGGGCCCCGTCGGGGGTATCCGCGAAAGGCCGCAGAGCCAGCGGAAGCGCGCACAAGGACGGTTCGGCTTCCGGGTACGGCAGCGCCGCGCGGCTCTGGATCAGTACACGCCAGAACGGAGCCGGGTAGGGGCTGCGGAGCGTCCCAATACTTCGGTACGAGCCGGCCATCAGCAAGCTGGGGGTCGGACGCGTCGTTGTGCGCACGGCAGTGAAAGACAAGGAGGTAGTCTCCGCCGAAAGGCTCCAGGTCCCAGGGGATGTCGAACTGGAAGAACAGGGCCATCCGCTCACCACAGAAGCACTCGGGCCAGTCCTGGGCCTGGTCGAGGAAAGGCCAGCCTCCCACCGAGTTCCGCGCCGGACGGACCAGCGGTTCGGTCCCAACCTCGACTGTGTAAGCAGGCAGCACCGTCCGCATCCTCCTCGTATCGCCTTCGAACATCCGCTCAGGCTAATAGCCGTCCTGTGACAGCTGGTCGCGGATGAGATGGTCTTGATGTGGCTGGTGTGATCACGGCGTCGGAGCCGTCTTGGAATAGCCCCGTTCACCGGGCTGAGCCCTCGCTTGTTCGGCAAGCTGGTGAGGCTGTTGCGGCGCGAGGGCGCGGATGTGGTCCGCAAGGGCCGACCGTGGGGAACTCCGCTGGAGGACCGGGCACTGCTGGTCGCAGCGTACTGGCGAACAAACTTGACGATGAGCCAGCTCGCTCCGCTGTTCGGGGTGTCCAAGTCGGCGGCGGACCGCATCATTAATCATCTCGGGCCGATGCTCGCGCTCCAGCCCCGCAAACGGTTCGCCAAGAACACCGTCCTCATCGTGGACAGCACCCTAGTCCCGACCCGGGACCATGCCGTCGCCACGCAGTCGAAGAACTATCGGTACTCCACCAACCACCAGGTCGTTATCGACGCCGACACCCGCCTGGTCGTCGTGGTCGGGCGCCCCCTGCCTGGCAACCGCAACAACTGCAAGGCATGGGAGGAGCCGGCGCGAAGACCGCGGACTCCCCCACCCCACACCCATCCCCCGGCGGAAACCGAGCGCCGGGCTGAGGCGTTCACCGCCCGGGTAGCGGGGCCAGACGCACGTCCGGCCTGCCGTCTGGGCCCTGCTTCACGGTGGCGTGGACCCGGTAGACCTTTTCCAGGAGGCGCGGGGTGAGCACAGTGATGGGGGGACCGGCCGCGACCACTCGGCCGGCGTGGAGGAGTACCAGATGGTCGCAGTAGCGGGCGGCCAGGTCGAGTTCGTGGAGCGCCGCGACGACCGTGGCATCGGTGCACGAGAGCATCTCCATGAGGTCGAGCCGGTGGCTGATGTCCAGGTGGTTGGTGGGCTCGTCGAGCAGCAGGGCTCGGGTCTGCTGGGCCAATGCCCGGGCGATGTTCACTCGTTGCCGTTCGCCGCCGGACAGGCTGGCCCAGGACCGGTCGGCGAGCGCCGTCACACCCATCGCCGCCATGGCCTGTCCGACCGCGCGGATGTCCTCCTCGGTAGTGGCCGAGCGTCCGCGGTGCGGGACCCGGCCCAGCATGACGACCTCCGAGACGGTCGTGTCGAGGTCGGAGGTGGTCTCCTGGGTGACGAAGGCCAGTCGGCGGGCGACGTCGCGTCTTTTCAGGGCCGTGACGTCGGATCCGTCCAGCAGGGCATGTCCGGACGAGGGGCGGCGCAGGCCGGCGAGGAGGCGCAGCACGGTGGACTTGCCCGAGCCGTTCGGCCCGATCAGAGCGGTGAAGCGCCCCGGTGGCACGGCGAAGGTGACGCCGTCGACGATCACGCGGCCGCTTGCCGTCCACGCCAGGGAGCGGGCCGCGTGCGCGGTTCCGGGGCCCCTCATGGCGTGGCCGTTCGCCTGCGCAGCAGCGCCGCGAAGGCCGGAACGCCGAGGAGCGCGGTGAGCACGCCGACCGGCAGTTCCTGGGCGCCGAAGACGCTGCGGGCGGCCGTGTCCGCCCAGATCAGGAACACAGCGCCGAGCAGGGCCGAGGACGGCAGCCGTACCCGGTGGGTCGATCCGGCGAGCATCCGTGCCGCGTGCGGGACCAGCAGGCCGACGAAGCCGATGGCGCCGCTCGCCGCGACGAGCGCGCCGGTGACGACGGCGGTCGTCCCGTACAGCACCATCTCGGTGCGTTGCGGCGAGAAGCCCAGGGTCGAGGCGGTCTCCCGGCCGAAGGCGAGTGCGTCGAGATGGCGGGCGTACAGCAGGCAGACCAGCAGGCCGGCGACGGTGGTGGCGGTGCACACGCCCACCGAGGCCCAGTCGGCCGAGGCGAGCGAGCCGAGCAGCCAGAAGGTCACCGCCCTGGTGCGTTCGGCGTCGCCGGAGCGGACGACGACGAGGCTGGTGAGCGCGCTGAACAGCTGGGACGCGACGACACCCGACAGCACCACCTTGGTGGCGGAGCCGAGCGAGCGGCCGAGCAGGAGCAGGACGCAGCCGAAGGCCGCCATAGCGCCGGTGAAGGCTCCTACAGGCAGGCCGAGGGCGCCGAAGCCGAGCACCAGGACCAGGACCGCTCCGGTGGACGCTCCGGCCGACACCCCGAGGAGGTAGGGGTCAGCCAGCGGGTTGCGGGTCACGGCTTGGAGGACCGTGCCGCACACCGCGAGTCCCGCCCCCACCAGCGCGGCCAGCAGGACGCGCGGCAGCCTCAGGTTCCACACGATGCTGTCGCGCAGCGGCGGCAACGCCTCCCATGGCGCTCCGAGATGGGCGCCGATGGTGCGGGCTACGTCCAGCGGCGGTATGTCGGCGCTGCCCGTACCCACGGCGACGAGCACGGACAGCGGCAGCAGAGCACTGCAGCAGACGAGGACGAACATGCTCCGCGAGAGCACGCCCAGTCGAACGCCTGCCCTGGTGGTGGCAGTTGTCATCGGCGGGCAAAGACCACGTAGTCGTCGAGGTACTGCCAGACCGTCCCTACCTCGGCGAAGCCTGCGGTGCGCAGGGCCGACAGGTGGAAGTGGAGCGGCGCCAGCGGCTGCGGCGGGCGGTCCGCGAACCGCTGCTCACGTTCGGCGGCGAGCGGAGGCATACCCGGCTGGGCCACCGCGAGTTCGTACCAGGCGTCCCAGGTGTCGGCACCGTCGGCGAACGCGGTGCGCTGCACCTCCGCGTCGTGCCGCTCGGACAGAGTGCCCAGGGTCTCGTTCCCGGGCCCGTAGCGCAGATGGTCGGCGTTGAGAAAGACCGCACCCGGCGGCAGCAGGTCGGCGAGTGCGGTGTAGACGCACAGCAGATGGGAAGGGGAGAGCCAGTGCAGGGCCGTCGAGGAGACGACGGCGTCGATCCGCTCTCCGGCCAGCGGCTCGGCCCAGTCGGCGCGTACGAGGTCGGTGTCCACGACGCTGGCCCGGTCGCCGTACTCCGCGAGTACGTCACCGGCCAGCCGTAGCAGCACGGGGTCGTAGTCGACGGCCGTGACCCGTGCCTGGGGGAAGGCGCGCAGGACGCGGTCGGACAGGGAGCCGGGGCCGCAGGCGAGGTCGAGCACGTGGAACGACTCGGGCAGGGCGAGGCGCAGTACGTCCAGCATCGACTTGAAGCGCAGCTCCCGATGGGCGACGTAGGCGGTTTGCTGGGCGTCCCAGCGATCCAGGAGGACGCGCGGGGGCAGAGCAGCGGTGTCGGTCATGCAGATGTCCTTCGATGAGTGGAAGTGGGCGGCGTCAGCCGTAGAGCGCGGTCAGCCCCTTGCTGAGCTCCTCTGCCAGGCTGACGCTGCGGATGGAGGGGTCCATGGCCGAACCGGGAACCACGATGAAGCGGTTGTTGCGCACGGCGTCGAGCTGTGAGGTGACGGGGTTGGCGCGGAGGAACCGCTTCTTGGCATCGGCGCTGTCCCCGTCGCCTCCGCGGGTCAGATCCGCCAGGACGATGACGTCCGGGTCGCGCTCGGCTATCTCTTCCCAGTTGCCCGCGGGCCACTTCTGGCGGATGTCGTCGAAGGCGTTGTCCACGCCTACCTGCTTGCTGACCGTCGAGGGAAGCCCACCGTGTCCGGCGATGTAGGGCGTGGTGGTGCCGGAGTAATACCACATCAGCTTCGCGCCGGTGTTTTTCGGTGCCTCGCGCACCGCTCGGTCGAGTCGGACGCGCAGGTCCTTGACCGCCTTCTCCCCGCGCTGCTCGACGCCGAAGACGGCGGCGACGTCCTTGATCTCGTTGAAGATGGCGTCGAAACGCACCTCGTCGGGTGTCACTTTGGGGGATTCGCAGTCGTGGGCGGAGAGGTAGGCCGGCACGCCGAGCTTCTTCCAGCCGGCGCGTGGACCCGCCGCCTCGTCGGCGTATGCCGAGGAGAGCGTGGAGTAGAGGAAGTCCGGCTCCTTGGCGAGGACGGCCTCGTGGTTGGGGTACTGCTTTGCGAGCACCGGAACCTTCTTGTACTCCGCGGCCAGTGAGGGGAGTACGGGATCCGTCTGGTAGGAGGTGCCGACCATCCGGTCGGCCAGCCCCAGGCTGAGCATGATCTCCGTCGCGTTCTGCTCCAGGGAGATCGCCCGCTTGGGGGGAGCGGGCACCCTCGTGTCCAGGCCGCAGCTCGTCGTGACCGCGCCGGACGACCGTGCTGCGTTCGGGGCCCCCGAGGAGGCCGTTCCGCTCGCGCCGCAGGCAGCGAGGCCGGGGAGCAGCAGGCAGACGCCCAACAACCCCTTAATGCGAATGATTTTCATATTCGAAAATGATACTCGTGGCGAGGGGGTGCCAGACCACCCGGGCGGCCCACCTGTGCGGATGCCATGCGTCGCGACTTCTCCGACGTCCCGTCAGGCGCCTTCTGAAATACGGGTGTTGGCGGATCGCACCTCTGCGACTGGTGTCTCCGGAGCCGGGCTGGCCGACCAGAGTGTGCGCAACATCACTCGGCTTCAGTGTGATGGTCGGCAGGCCGCGGCGGGTTGCGGGGCCAGGGTTGCGTCCTGAGGAGTGGTGCACGGGATCGACCTGATCCGGGGGTTTGCTCCGGCGGCATCTGCCAGCATCGCCAATCCCGTCATCACCTTGTTCGACAACGACACTGCCGCATCAGAGGCCCTGCGCCCGCCGCGCCATTCCACATTCCACCCAAGGAGGAGAACAACTCCGCCTCGCCGCAACAGGAATCCGCTACAACCTCAACCCCACGCTGTAACACGCAGTACTGCCCGCCGACAGCAGGCGACGCTCACCGAGCACTCGCACGGCCATGGCCATGGCCAGTACCAAAACTCCCGGCTATACCGACCGGCAACCAACTGACCCGCATCACCACCAAAAACGCCAGCACCGCATCGGCATCTATGTCACCACTCAAAACCCCAACCACAACAGGCTATACAGCAGAAACCGCCCAATACCACACTGACACCCCAATACCGAAGCATCACCGACACAACCCTGCAGATCATCACCACCGCCGACTGCAGCTCTCGCCGTTGCGCGCGTCGCAAAGGTCAGCGGGGAGGGGGTGGGCCAGGGTCCGGAGCTCCGAGGCCGTCAGTGGCGACAGGATGAGGGCGACACCCCCGGTGGGGCGCCGCCCTCGGGCGTTGTGGCGGGCGGCCGGTCAGCGGCAGTTGACCCACTTGTTGGACTTGATGTACCGGTACGTGCTGCCGGTCTGCTTGTATCCCCTCGGGACGATTCCGCTGGATCCCTTGTGGTTCTTCTTCGCATACCACTTGAAGTCACAGGACTTGCCGTGGTTGTACCACGACCTGAACTTCTGGAAGACCGGGTACTTCGTCAGGTCCGCGTTCTTGCCCGCGACCTTCTGCATACGGCCGGTGTAGTCCTTCCCGGACCAGACGCAGAACCAGCCCGACGGGCAGGCCGATGCCGCCTGCGGCGTCGCCTCCGCCGCACTGGCGGCACCCGCGCTGCCGGCCAGCAGGCCACCGGTCAGCATGATGCCGCTGGCCATGGCGGCGAGGCTCCTAGTCATGCGCATGCTCTTACCCCCTGTGAGACATGAGTGAGCCGACCGCACTGGCCAGCTCGCCAGTAAGACTGTATGGCGGGACGCAGTGGCCGCATCAGTTGCTGCAGGGAACGCCTGATTTATTTCACGTCGGGTCCGTGAGCGGACCGAGTGCTACCGCCGCACCGCACTCCTTACAGGCGACCGCGCCAGCCGTCGACCGCAGCACCTCCAGCGCCTCGAACACGCGCCGGCCTCGGCATCCTGGGCCGAAACCATCACCGAGTACATCCGGCGGGCCGACGAAGGGAAGATGGGCTACCTCGACTTCCTCGACCTGGTGCTGTCCGAGGAACTCGCCGTCCGTGACGACCGCCGCTTCCGCCAGGGCCTGCGGCTCTCCAGGCTGCCGCACCACAAGACGCTGGACGAGTACGACTTTTCCTTCCAGCCCGACCTCGAGCCGCGCAAGGTCAAGGACCTCGCCACCCTCTCCTTCGTCGAGGCCAAGGCGAACGCCGCCCTGCTTGGGCCGCCCGGGGTCGGAAAGACGCACATCGCCGTCGCCCTCGCGGTCGCCGCCTGTCGGGCCGGCTATTCGATCTACTTCACCAGCCTCGACGACATGGTCCGCAACCTCAAGGCCCCCGAAGCCGCCGGACGGCTCCTCAACAAGCTCGGCACCTACCTACGGCCCAGCGTCCTCGTCGTTGATGAGGTCGGCTACCAGCCCCTGGAACGA
>NZ_JBSGBZ010000111.1:0-11158 GCF_053601495.1 Streptomyces sp. NPDC004721 | reverse complement strand
CGCCCATTCCGTGAGATTCACACCCTGACAACGACGCTCACTCATACATGGTTACGCTCACATACCCGACTTCGACGGCCAGCAGTTGAAGACCCCGGTCCCGGGATGCACGTCGGCGGCCTCGGCGACGTACGACAGCACCGTCCCGGACACCGGGATCCAGCAGCGGGTGGTCCGCTGCGGTGGTCACCTCTGCGGATCGATAAGGATCTTCCCTGCGGGTCCGGCTGCCGGATCTTTGAGGTGGCCGGCGAGTTCGCTGAGCCCGATGCGTTGCCCGACGGCCGTGCGCAGGCGTCCGCGGCGCAGGCTCTCGAAGACCGGTGCGAACAGCCCGGACAGGTGCTGCCCGCCGTCCTTCTGAACGATGTCACGCAGGCGGAAGAGCTCCACGCGTACGTCCCTGCGGCCGGTGAGGCACTCCACCGAGAGCGGTGTTCCCGACAGCAGGCCGTAGTGGACGAACACGCCGCCGCCGACCGTCAGCGTGAACACCTCTTCCCCCACGGCGCCACCGACGCAGTCGAAGGCCACATCGGCGCCGTGGGGGCCGATCACCGACCGCAACCGTTCGCGCCACCCGGGCTCGTTCGTCCGGATCACGGCCCGCCACAGGGACGGCTCGGCCACAGTCCGGCCCGGCGTTCCCCGCACGACCCCGACCGGTGCGACACCACGATCGGTCAGGAGTTCCGCCAGGTGTCGGCCGATGGCCGATGTCGCCGCGGTGACCACCACATTCCGCACGCCCGGCCGACAGAACCGCTCGACCATCGTGACGGCCGTCAAGGGGTTGATGTAGGCGAAGCAGGCGACCTCATCGGGAAGGTCGTCCGGCACAGGAACACACCAGGAGTAGTCGAGTCGCTTGTACTGCTGCCAGGCCCCGGCGGACCCCAGTGGCAGGACACGCCGGCCCACAGCCGCAGCAGGCACGCCCGGACCGGCGGCGTCGATCACACCCACGCCCTCGAACCCCGGAACCATGGGAAACGAAGTCCGCGACCCGTAGGCACCCGAGACGGTGACCTCGTCCGAGGGGTTGACGGTCGACGCGACCATGCGCACCACGACCTCACCCGTGCCAGGATCCGCAGGCCCGTCCACATCACGCAGGGCCAGGACTTCGGCGAGCGGTCCGGGCGAGCCGGCAACGGCAGCCAGCACCAACAGTCTCCCTACCGTGCACTCATCAGGACACCTCATCCTACGAACGAACCTCGACGACACGAACTCAACCGTTGATCCGCTTCGACGTATGGCTGCGGTACCGCAGCGCCAGCGTGCCCTCCTCGGCGCCCGACTGGGCGACCGACGACGAGTATGTGACCTACCGGGCCCGTCCCGAGGCCGCCGTCTGGGACCGCCACCACCCTGACTCTGTCGCCGTTCCTTGGTGTCCAACCGCGCCAACACCCAGGTGATGAGCCGGATGGGGGCAACGGGTTCCCCTACCAGTGGCATCTGCTGAACGAGGACGCGTACTACGTCAACCCGGGCAACGACTACCTCTAGGGCTGCGACGCGCGGCGGGGCATCGTCCCGTCAGCGGTCCCCGTGAACGGGTTCCCAGGGGGCTTGTACGGCGGACACCGCCCGCGGGTCCTGCCACACCAGGCGGGCCACTCCCGGCACCACTCCGTTGCGGTCCGCCAGCGGTCCCGTACTCGATTCCAGCGCCTCCGCGACGGCCTCCAGGTAGCCGCCCAGCGTGCTGTATTCATGGTGCAGATAGGCGCTGTCGGTCGAAAACCAGCGGCCCACCCGGCCGGCATCCGGCCCGTCGACCATCACCATCTCCCCCGAGTAGTCGTCGTCGGCACCGGACACCGGCACCCACCCGGAAAAGCCGGCGGCGCCGGTGTCCGGATCGGTGCATGCGGTGTACACCCGGGTGACCTCGCTCAGCGGCAGGAAGGTGTACCGGGCCAGGAACTTCGCCGGATCGACCTCGCCTTCCTCGTCACCGTCGACCTCGAAGAATTCGGCGCCGTCATGCCGCAACCACAGCGCCGACACCTCCTCCGGCCAGCTCACACTCATGTGTGCCTGTGCCACCGCGATCCGCACCGGTGCGGCGGGCGGCCGCAACGAGGCATACGAATTTCGGTGCGTTGACCTTCAGTCAGGATTCGATGCGATCCCACGCCGCGAGAACGTCATGACTCACTCGACCACGGTATCCACGCGCCGGAACTGCTGCGGAGCGCTGCGCTGACCTCAAGGACCCCACCGTACGGGCCCCGCCATGTCGACCGGCGCACCGCCGTGATCGGCACCGGCGTTTCCGTAGACACCGCGCTCGCTTACCTCGCCGCCCCAGCCAGGCCGGCGACGCCTCCGGAACGCATGCAGTGTGGATCCTGCGCCGCGGCGTCTCCGGCTCCGCCTTCGGCGGAGGCACCACCGACCGTGGCCGTGGGGTGGGACTGACACCCCCGCCGCCCGGTTGCTGAACGGTTCGAGAGCACGAAGCCCCGGGGCGGGTTGCCGGACCAGGCGACCCGCCTCATTTGTGCGGCGAGACGGCGCTCTTCCGCACCCCGTGGCGTCCCCGGATGACATGGTCGTCGCCCGACGCACCGATCACCCGCGAACGGGCCGGGATCGCCCGGGCACCGCGCGCGGCGCGCGAACTCGGCTGCGAGTGACGATCGAACGATCTGCAATGCTCCCGCGTCCTAGGAGAAACACGACTGAGGGAGAGCACCGTTGCCGATCAGGAGACCGCGGGGTGCGGAGGCGGACCCGCTGGACGCGGCGCAGGCCGACCGGGTCCGCGCCGTCCTGGCCCTCGGCGGGGTTCCGCAGGACGACCTGCAGGACGGGCTCCAGCAGGTACGCCTGCGCCTGCTGGAGCGCCGGGCGCGGGGCGAGGACCCGCCGCGCAACGTGGGAGCCTGGGCCGCAGTGGTGGCCTCGAACCTCGCAGTGGACTGGCACCGCACCCGACACCGGCAGGAACGTGTCAGCGCGCGGCTCGGCCTGCTGAGCGCACCAACCGACCGGGCCCAGGACGGCACGGAGAACAGCGTGCAGGCTCTGGCTGTCGCCGAGGGGCTCGACGCCCTGCCCGCCGCCCATCGGCAGGTTCTGGTCCTGCGCTACTACGCGGACCTGTCGGTGCCGCAGATCGCCGAGCAACTCGGCATCCCCCTGGGAACGGTGAAGAGCAGGCTGTACGCGGCGGCGAAACTCCTGCGTGAGCGGCTGCACGTGGAAGAGGCGATGTGAGGGTGGAGAAGAACGACGAGCTGATGGCGGTACTGCTGGGCGAACCCTCACCTGCGCAGGCCGGGGATTCCGCTGACCGCTACGCGGACGCGGAACGCGACATGGCCGCTGTCCGGGAACAACTGCGCCGGATCGGGGACGGGCTGGCCCAACAGGCTCCCGGACGGGAGGAATCCGCCCCGGTGCGCAGCCGACAGCGCGGTCGCCGACGGCTGTTCGCCCTCGTGGCGTCCGTAGCCGTGGCGCTGCTGGGAACAGGCACGGCATACCTCGTGGCGCACAACGGGACAATGAATGGCGAGTCCGCCGCCAAGCTCACGTACGAGGGGATCATCGCCTGCGCCAGCACCGTTGCCGAGGGCACGGTGGAGCGGGTCGAGCCGGCGGGCGGGCACGACCGGTACCGGATCGTGCTGGACGTGGACCACTACTACAAACCCGCGGGCGGCGAGCGGCGGCTGTCCTTCACCGAGGAAGGCGCGAACGTCCCGGCGTACTACAAGACCGGGGTGCGCATGCTCGTCCTGGTGTCGAGCATTCCCGGAGAGGGTCCCGAGACCTACCGCGCGGGCGATCCGCCCTACGGCGAGAGCCCTCCCGGGACCGCCCGAGACGCCCTCGAGGAAGGACGCCAGAGCGTCGAGCGGGCGCTGCCGGGAGCCCGGGGCCTCGAGTGCAGCGGCGCCGGATGACCGCGCACACGGTGAAGGGCCGCCTGGGCGACGTGCTGGAACCCGACGCCAAGGTGCCGGGCCTGCACACCGGTTCGCCTCCCGCCGCGACTCACGTACAGGGTAAAGGCTTGGCCACCCCGCCTCGACGCGGCCCACCCTCTCAGGCGTGCGGTCCCGGGGCCCACGCGGCACTGGTCGTTGGGTGCAGAGCCGGATGTTGGTCGGTCGCGCTGGCCCGGCGGCGCTGGTGCGCGACGGGCGGCGTACGGTGTGGCGGGCTGGGAGCCCAGGTAGTGCCGCCACACTGCGGTGAGAACGTCGCGATCGTGCGAGGGTGTATCGGTGAAGTTCCGCTGCGACCAGGTCCCCGGCGCCACCGCGCTCGATCGGGCCCGAGCCGCGGGGAAGTTCACCCGGCTCCACGACGCCTGGTGAGCCGATCGGGCCGACGGGTCAGAAGCCGCTGCCGCTGTCGGTCGTCCGAGACTCCTGTCCGGCGGGCATGCGATAGGTTGCACGCCATGACTGAGCTCGGACCCGTCGCCTGGCCACCTGCCCCGATCAGGACCGAGCGGCTCGTGCTCCGCGAACCCGAGGCCCGGGACCGTGCGGCGTTCATCGAGCTCTTCGCCTCGCCAGAGGTGGGCACCTACCTCGGTGGCCCTCGACCACGTGATGAGCTCGAACGCGCGGTACCTGAGGTGCCCAGGCGGCGTCCTGGCCTTTTCGTGATCGCTCTCGACGGAGCGATGATCGGCATGATCACGCTCGATCGGCGCGACGCGGAGCGTCCGGGTCACGTCCGTCCGGATGCCGGTGAGGCCGAGCTCGGCTACATGTTCCTTCCGGAGGCGTGGGGACGCGGGTACGCCGCCGAGGCGTGCGCAGCGGCACTCGGCTGGTTCGCCGACACGATTCCCAGCGAGCCGGTGGTGCTCTGCACCCAGACCGCCAACGACCGCTCGATGCGCCTCGCGGCAAAGCTGGGGTTCACCGAAGTGGAGCAGTTCGAGGAGTTCGGCGCCAAGCAGTGGTTCGGCGTGTGGTCCTCGGTCACGCCGTCCGGTTGAGCTCGTGCTCGACAGCGCGGATCCACGAGGCGACCGATCGGCGCCGCCGACCGCTCCTCCTCGTGGTCAGCCACTGCCTTCTGCACCTGGCCGGTACTGCCACCCGTAACTACTCGTGACGGGAGAGAGTTTCGTATCGAGCACGGAATGGTTGCGGCGCGGCGTTCTCGCGGCATGGGCGTCGAGCTTCCGGCAGCATGACGAGGCATGGGCAGAGACCGTTACGTCGACTTCTTGCGCGCGTGGGCGATCGTCCTGGTGGTGCTTGGCCACTGGCTGATCACCGGCTTGGTCAGGGAGAGCGACGGACGGATCACCGCGCCTGAGCTGTTGGCGACAGTTCCCTGGACCCAGTGGCTGACTCTGGGCTTTCAGATCATGCCGCTGTTTTTCCTGGCCGGCGGCCACGCGGCGGGTGGCTCCTGGTCGCGGGCCCGCGCGGCAGGTGGTTCCGCGACTGGCTGGGTGGGGCGGCGTGCCTTGCGGCTGTTGCTTCCGGCGGGCACCTACAGCGGTCTTGTGCTGCTCGCCGTCGGCATCTGTACGACGGTCGGTGTGGAACCGGGCACGCTCGCACTCGTGGGCTGGGCGATGGCCATGCAGTTCTGGTTCCTTCCGGTGTACCTGTTGCTCAGCGCCCTGACGCCGCCGCTGCACGCGGCGCACCGGCGCTGGGGTCTGTGCGTTGCCGTCGTCATGGGCATGGGAGCCGCGGCCGTTGATGCGCTGGCGGTGACGGTACACGTTCCGTATGTCGGTCTGGCTGACTACGTGCTCGTGTGGGGTGTGGCCTATCAGTTGGGTTTCTGCTGGCGGGACGGTCTGCTGACCCGTCGTCGGCTGCTCTCGGCCGCGATGGCGGTAGGCGGTGGGGCGGCTTTCGCAGCGCTGGTCACTCTCGGGCCGTTCCCGGTCAGCCTGATCTTCGTGACCGGACAGGCGCCCAGCAACACCAACCCGCCGTCGGTGGCGATGCTGGCGTGGGTAGTGGCCCAGGTCGGCCTGTGTCTTCTCGTCGCGCCGGCTGTGCGGAGGTTTCTGGACCGCGAGTGGGTGTGGCGTCTGGTGCAGTCGGTCGGCGGTGCGAGCATGACGCTGTACCTGTGGCACATGCTGCCGGTGCTGGTCGTGGCCGCCGCGTTCTACCTGACCGCCCTCGCACCTGAGCCCGCCTTCGGGTCCGGTGGGTGGTGGGCGCTGCGGGCGCCGTGGCTGCTGGTGCTCGGGCTCGTTCTCGCCGGCTTCGTGGCGGCGCTGCGACCGCTGGAGCGGAAACTGGCCGTACTGTACGAAAGGACCCGTCCGGACGCCGACCGGCGCCGCTCCTGGATGCTGTGGCTCGGCCTCGCCACGAGCGTCGCTGCCCTGTCGCTCTTCGCCGTGCAGGGCTTCGCGTACGACGGGCGGTTCCCGTTCCTGCCCTCGCTGGGCCTGGCCCTGGGCATGGGTCTGTTGCTGCTGCCGGGCCGGACAGCACCGGATCATCCCGCGCAGCACGAGGACGCCCTGGAGGAGGCTGCCTGAGTTGGGCCACAGGGACCCCCTGTATCTGGGGTTTCAGCCGTTGGTTGCCCCGAGCTTTGCCGACGACGGCGAGCATGGAGCGTGCGTTCAATCGTCTGGCGGCGCGTCCTCGTCAGGGTGTGCTCGCGCCCGTCCGGCCCTGGTCCAGGCCGTGTTCGGTGAGCGGGTCCACGGTCAGACGGGCCGTCTGGCACTCGTCAGGAGCAGTACGACGAGCAGAGCGAGTGTGCGGTGAGGTCGGATCAGCACGTTCCACAGCCGTTCCAGCCGGAAATGGGCAGCACCGGCAGGAGCCCGGCACGGCGGCATGAACGTGCGACCGTGCGCCCGGCGCACTGCGAATCCCGTTCGCCCGGCGTGACAAGCCGTACGCCGGCCGGGGGATTGAGCTGAGGGGCTGACGCGGGCACGGCGGGGTGAGGGGGCGTCATGGGGCCAGGCCTCGAGCCCTCATCCGCGCGGCCACGGAACGGTGGCGCGGTCCACGCCGGATGGCGGCCGGGCTTGGGCACAGAACCCCTGGTGGGGCGGTTTCCCGTGATCCGGTCTGCGGCCTGACCGTCCCGGCATCTCTGAGCCCTTCGTGGCGGCTTTTCCAGGCGACCCGCTGCCGCACGGGTGATCAGGCGTCAGAGATCACCTTGAAGGTCTAATGCCTCATCAATCTCGTCGTCATTTGAAGATGATTGACGTTCCGTCAGCAGTCGGACGGCCGGGTCCGCGGGTGCTCTGGGTACCCTGTTCGGCTCCCCTGCACCAGCACTTCCGATACGCCCGAAATGACAGCTCTGGGGGTGGTCATTACGTTCAATCACACGTCGGCTGTTCACAGCCGGCCCCTCAGAGAGAGGAGCAAGGCGTCATGATCATGACCCGTTCCACCGCCGTCACCACGGCTATCGCCGCCGCTTCCGCACTCGCCGCGACCGGCATCACCTACGCCGCCGCCACTCCCGCATCGATTCCCGAGACGGTCCCGGCCGTCACCCAGCAGGCGCCCGCTCCGGCCTACGCCCCGATGGGCGGCGAGGACGGACAGGGCAAGGGCAACGAGGGCAACGAGGGCGGCGGCCGTGGCGGCGAAGGCGGCGAGCGCGGCGAGCACGGCAAGCGCCGCCACCACGAGATCGGCAGAATCCACATCAACGAGCGGACGTACTCCGCCGCCCCGGACGGCTGCATCACCATCGTGAGCGGCCTCGGCTCCAAGAGCCTCAACATCCGAAACGACAGCAAGCGGACCGTCGAGGTCTTCCGCGGCGCGACCTGCGACAACGGCGCCCCCATCGCCACGGTCGGCCCCCGCAGCGAAGCCAACGGCGTCAAGCCCGGCCACGCCGGGAACGTGTTCGTCAAGGACGGAGTGGTGGCCAGCTTCCGGGTCATCAAGCGCCACCACGGTGAAGACTTCGGCTTCGACGACTTCTAAACCCAGACGCAACACGCGAACCATCTAGAATCCCGGCCCGCCGCAATCGGGCCGGGCTTCTGGTTCTCAGCCCCCGAGCGCCGGCACGTGGCGCCCACACCTGACCAGTGCTTCACGGTCCACGCGCCTCGCACGCCACACTAAAGCCGGCCAGAAGGTGCCGCCCGGCTGCCCGCACCGACGTCCTCCTCCTCCACCGGTTCACCCCCAAGCAGATTCCCTCTGAAACACCCCCAGTTGGCGGTGTTCCCCAGTGACGGCCACTGTTCTCCCCCGCGGCGACCGGGTGAGCCCAAACGGGTGACGAAACCGCGTTGACCTTTTCCACCTGCAGGGTTCGCAGACGCTGCTTGGGCTCGGCGGCAGCCCGTTCCCCGAAGGCACGCACGTCCCTGATCAGGCTGTTTTGGTTCGAGTGTCCGCTTGCAGGGCCTGTTCCGAGCGACCCTTGGGGCGCCCGATGGGGGCGAGGATGCCGATCGCGGCGGACGGACTCGACGATCGCGACTGCCGGCTCCGTGTGCCCATTAGACGCCCCCACCGTGGGAGAGTCCACCATGATGGCGTGCCAGACGAACTGCCCGTACGTGACGCCTATCTCGTCGGGCCGGCAGAGGCACCGCAAGAAGAACTGATGGCCCGACGGATCATCTCCATCCAGGAAAGCATCGCATGACCACGGTGATAGACATTGATGCCCGCTGTACGCAGCACTGCGAGACGACAGCTCTGGGAGTGCTGCTGCGGCACCAGGGACTCGATCTGACGGAGCCCATGCTCTTCGGCCTCGGTTCCGGTCTGTCCTTCATCTACTGGGACAGCAAGAACATGAGCTTCCCCTTTCTCGGGGGACGGGTCAAGCCTTTCGACCTCACCAGAAACCTGGCCACCAGACTCGGGCTGGAACTCCTGGTCCAGGAGACCACCTCCCCTCGCAGGGCTTGGGAGAACGTGGTGGCCCCCATCGACGCCGGCCACCCCGTCGGACTGCAACTCGACAGCTACCACCTGGACTACTTCACCTCGAAGGTGCACTTCGGCGGTCATGTTGTCGCCATGTACGGCTACGACGACCGCGACGCCTACCTGGTGGACACCGACCAGCAAGGCGGAACGGTATCCACCAGCCTGACCAGCCTCGCCCAGGCCAGGGCCGCACGCGGTCCGATGACCGCCAAGCACCGGTCTTTCACCCTCACCGCCCCGAGGAACCTGCCCTCCGCACAGGGCCAGATCATTCCCGCCATCACCGCCTGCGCCGACGCCTTCCTCAACCCGCCCATCGCCAATTTCGGTCACCGGGGCATCGAAAAGGCCGGCAAGCTGGTACGCACATGGCTCCAGCGGGCCGACAACCCTCAACGGGACCTACCGCAGGCTGCCCTCTTGATGGAGAAGGCCGGCACCGGCGGCGCCCTGTTCCGCAACCTCTACCGCGACTTCCTCGCCGAATGCACCCAACAGTTCGACAGCAGCCACCTGCGCACCGGCCATGAGCTGTACACCGAGGCAGCCACCCTATGGACGGAAGTCGCAGCGCTGATCACAGAAGCCGGTGAATCAGGCAATGCCCAGTGCCTCGTCCAGGCAGGCACCATCCTCCACGACCTTTCACGCATAGAGCACGAGGCCATGCAGGCGCTGAGCTGCCTGGAGGCAAAAGCCCAAACCTGACCCACCCCCGACAGGCTTCAAAGAACCTGGGTCATTCAACAACTCCGGGCACTGTTTTCTGACATGGCCCCGGGCTGTCCGGAACTGAGGGCGTGCCAGTCTTCCTCGACCCCGGCGACACTCGCGTGATTCCACCCCCGTTGCGACAGGCCGTCAACGCATATGGCACTACCGCTGTTCGTGCCCTGCTGAAGGCCGGTCGAAGTGGTGCGATGAGCGGCGACACGGGGGCGGCCGATCAGCGAGTTCAGGCTCAGCCTCGTCCTGGCTGACGAGGATGCAGCCGACCTGCGCAGCCTGCCCCCTGGCCCAGGACCCCGGTGCTGGTGCCGGCCGCCTTGCAGCCCGAGCACTGGCGGACCTGACGGCCTGTCCCCCGGACAGGGCACGCTCACGCCCGCCCGGCTGTTGCACGGTCATGAGATTGATGTGCCGGACACGTTCACCGGCGCCGACCTGGCCGCACTCGCCGGCACGGCCGACGCCGCCCCCGGCCGGTAGGGGCCGCTGATCCATCAACGCGCCAGTGTTCCCGCATCCGGCCTGTCGCCTCACAGAGCAGGGCAGCGCACCGGTGCGGTCAAGCCCAAGGCTTCGAGGTCCTTGACGGGCAGCCTGGTGAAGGCCTCGCACCCCTTGGGCTGCGGCCATGGCGGAGTGCCGCACTCCCATCGGCGGACCTGCCGAACGCCGACGCCCGCCGGGTGAGGGGTCGTCATAGGCCCGGCCTTCGGCCCTCCGGGTCCTCACCTCCTTGACCACGGCACGATGCCCCGGGACCCCACCGGGCGGCGGACGGCACGAGCACAAGGCCCTCGCGGGGCAGGGCCTACTTTGATCCGGCCTATGACCCGCCCGCCCTGAAATCCAGTGAGCCCTTCGCACCGGCTTTTCCAGGCGACCCGCTGCCGCACGGGTGATCAGGCATCAGAGATCACCTTGAAGGCCTAATCCCTCATCAATCTGCCCAGGAATTGCGACAGATTGACGTGCCGTCAGCAGGTGGAGAGACGGGTCCGCGGGTGCTCTGGGTACCCCGTTCGGCTCCCCCACACCAGCCCTTCCGACATATCCGAAATGACAGCTTTGGGGGCGGTTAGTACGTTCAATCACACACCGGCTTCCAAAGCCGGCCTCTCTGAGAAGGAGCAAGACATCATGATCATGACCCGTTCCAAGGTCGTCACGGCGGGCGTCTCCGCCGCTGCCGTACTCGCCGTGACCGGCATCACCTACGCCACCGCCGCCCCCGCACCCGAGGCGGCCCCGGCCGTCGTCCAGCAGGTACCCGTTCCCGCTCAGGCGCCGATGGGCGGCGAGGGCGGGCAGGGCAAGGGCAACGAGGGCGGCGGCC
Source organism: Streptomyces sp. NPDC004721 (assembly GCF_053601495.1). Taxonomy (NCBI): domain Bacteria; kingdom Bacillati; phylum Actinomycetota; class Actinomycetes; order Kitasatosporales; family Streptomycetaceae; genus Streptomyces; species Streptomyces sp. NPDC004721. Next base: position 199 of record NZ_JBSGBZ010000111.1, on the reverse strand, counting down.
GCGGCGGCGAGCAGGGCGAGCAGGGCGAGCGCGGCGAGCAGGGCAAGCGCCGCCACCACGAGATCGGCCGGATCTTCATCAACGAGCGGTCGTTCTCCGCCGTGCCCGACGGCTGCATCACCGTGGTGAGCGGTCTGGGCTCCAAGAGCTTCAACATCCGCAACGACAGCAAGCGGACCGTCGAGTTCTTCCGCGGGGC
>NZ_JBSGBZ010000110.1:0-11174 GCF_053601495.1 Streptomyces sp. NPDC004721 | reverse complement strand
CGCGGCGATCTGGCACAACCACAAGACCGGACAGCCGGTCATGCGATCCCTGATCGCCTACGACCACTAATCACATCGGAATGACTCGTCTAGTGGCCCGCGCCTCGACCCTCGGCGGCACCCCGCTCACCCCGGAGGGCTGACGCGGCGGGAGGCCCCGCGTCGGGGACGGGCCCCCGGCCCGCGACCGCGCTCCCCCGCGGTCGCAGCACTCCCGCCGTCACGGCCGCGACGGCGCAGCAGGCCACGGGGAGGAAGAAGGTCAGGTTCAGCGGGACCAGGCGGGTGAGCCAGCCGATGACGGCAGGTCCCGCGAGCATGCCGAGGTAGCCGAGTCCGGCGACCTTGGAGACGTTGGCGCCGGCGGCATCGGCGTCGGCGTGCCCGGCGGCGCTGAAGAGCTGGGGAACGCAGCCGGAGAGCCCGGCGCCGAAGAGCGCCCAGCCGGCCAGGGCGAGCGGAATCCACGGGGACAGGGCGGCCGCCGTCATGCCGACAGCGGCGACCGAGGCGCCGTGACGCAGGATCGCGGCGGGGCCGAAGCGGGCCGAGAGGCGGTCGGCGAGCAGGCGGCCGATGGTCATCGTCGCGGCGAACGCACCGTAGGCGAAGGCCGCCGTGCTGTCGGAGGCGCCAAGGACGGTCCGCAGGTGCAGCACGCTCCAGTCGTTGGCGACCCCCTCGCACAGCATGACCATCAGCGCGAGGACGGCCAGGATCCAGATACGGGTACGGGCCGGGGCCGCCCGCCCGGCCGGCCCGTCGGACCCGGTCCCGGCATCCGCGGCCGGTCCCGCGGCGGTGCGCAGCAGACCCGGCGCGGCGCACACGGAGACCACCACGCCCAGGACGGCCGCCGTGCCGAGCGTCGCCGCCGGGGTCCAGCCCGCGCTCGCGACGGCGGCACCCGCGAGGGCGGCCAGCACGCCGCCGACCGAGAACGTGGCGTGGAACGCGGACATCACCGGGCGTCCGTACGCCTTCTCGACCTGGACGGCGTGGGCGTTCATACTCACGTCCAGGCAGCCGTTGCCGAACCCGAGCACGATCAGGGCTCCGGCGAGCATCCACGGCTTCGAGGCCAGTCCGGGCAGCGCGAGGGCGGCACTGCACAGGACACCGGAGGCGGGCACGACGATCCGGGTGCCGAGGCGGTCGGCGACCGGGCCGGCCAGCTGCATCCCCACGAAGGCGCCCGCCCCGAGCAGGAGCAGGAAGCCGCCCAGGACGGCGTGACTGACGCCGACGCGGTGCTCGATGGGCGGGATCTGCACGATCCACATCCCCAGCAGGGTCCCGTTGAGGATGAAGTACGTGAAGGTCGCCAGACGCGCCGCGCGAAGTGATCGCTCCATGGAGCGAACGTATCGAACATAGAACGTGTTTGAAAAGCGCCTCTTCCCACAGCGTTCCTGTTCGCCAGCGCATGGTGTTCAATCGCCGCATGGGGAACACGGGCCGTCTGAGGCAGATCACGGACGCGGTGCGCGAGGCGGGCAGCCTCGGCGTCGGCCAGTTGGCCGAACTCACCGGAGCCTCGGAGATGACCATCCGCCGCGACCTGGAGGCCCTGGCCGCCCAAGGCGTACTGGAACGCTTCCGGGGCGGCGCCCGGACCCTGCTGCTGCGCGGCGAGGAGCCGCCCTTCCCTCTACGCGCGCAGGAGGGCACGCGGGCCAAGCAGCGCATCGCCGCGGACGCGGCCGCGCTGATCGCCGACGGGGAGACGGTCGTCCTCGACAGCGGCACCACCTGCCTGGAAGTTGCCAGGGCACTGCGCGGCCGGCGGGTGACCGTGATGCCGCTGTCGCTCCAGGCAGTCGACGCGCTCGCCGACAGTCCCGGGCAGACCACCCTCCTCGTGCCCGGCGGCCGGCCCCGTCCGGGCGAGGGGGCCCTCACCGGCCCCCTGACCCTGGCCTCGCTGGCGGCCCTGCGCTTCGACACCGCCGTCATCGGCTGTTGTGGGCTGACCGCACAACAGGGCCTGACCGCCTACGACTTGGACGACGCGGCGGTGAAGCGGGCCGCGATCGACTCCGCCCGGCGCGTGCTCGCCGTGGCCGACGGCACCAAACTGTCCCGTACGGCGCACGCCTTCGTCGCGCCGGTCTCGCGGCTGCACACCCTCGTCACCGACGATTCCGCGCCACCCGGCGAGGTCGAGGCGATCCGCGCCGCGGGCATGACCGTCAACACCGCTCGGTAGGGGTGAAGTTGACCATGCGAATCACTCTCGTCTCGCCCGCGACGAGCCCGTCGCTGCGGCAGGCCCGGTTCGACGACGGCGACTCGATCGACGACGGCGGGGCGGCCAGGGCCCGTTCGGCGGCCGGGTCGCTGCCCTCGGCCGCCCGCGTGCTTCTGTCCCCGAGCGCACGCTGCCGGGAGACGGCGTCGGCGCTCGGCCTCGACGGCGTGGCGGTACGGGAGTTGGCCGGTCTGGACGCGGGCCGCTGGCGGGGCCGGACCCTGGAGGAGGTGATGGCCACCGAGCCGGAGGCGGTGGGCCGCTGGCTCGCCGACCCCGACTGCGCACCGCACGGCGGGGAGTCGGTGCGGGACGCGTGCGAGCGGGTCGGGCACTGGCTGGACAGCGCGCGGGACACCGACGGCCGTACGCTCGCGGTGGTCGAGCCGGAGGTCGTACGGGCCGCGGTCGTCCATGTGCTGGGCGTGCCCGCGGCCGGTTTCTGGCGGCTGGACGTACCGCCTTTGACGGCAACGGAGTTCAGCGGTCGGGCCGGCCGCTGGAATCTGCGGCTCGGACAGCCGCTGGCGGCGTCCTGAGCAACGCCACAGGGCCCCCGGACGGATCCGAAGGGCCCTGTCGTGTTCCGAAGGGTTCAGTGCGCGGCCGGCACTGCCTGCCCGGACGCGGCGGTCGCGGGCCTGGGGTTCAGCAGCCGCTGGGCCAACTCGCCGAAGAGCAGCCCGAATCCGCCCCACAGGACGGACTGCATGGCCAGGGCGGAGAGCCGGAACCGCCACAGCAGGGTGGCCGGGAAGTCCGCCGGCACCTCGTTGACGACTGGCAGGAAGGCGTAGGCCAGCCCGATCACCACGGCGAAGGCGGCCACCGCGGCCACCGTCGCGTACCACGTGCCCAGCGTGGGCGCGAGGCGCTTGCCCAGGATCGTGGCGGCGATCGCGAGGAGGATGCTGAGCAGCATCATCAGGAAGTACAGGGTCGTGCGCTTGCCGATGGTGTCTTCCTGGCCGACCGCGGGCGGGTTGGCCGGGTACTTCAGGAACGGCACGACGTACACGGCCAGCAGCGCGCAGCCGGACAGCAGCAGCGCGGTCGCCCGTGGGGAGAAGCGGCCCACGCGACCCAGCGCGAAACAGAACGCGAGCGCGGCGATACCGCCGAAGGCGACCCCGTAGACGAGGACGCCGGTGGCGAGACCGGCGGTGGACTGAAGGGAACGGGAGACGACTTCCACTTCGTCATGAGAGTGGGAGTGGGAGTGCGCCTCCTCGAGGCCGATCGCCTTGTCGACGAACGGCTCCCCGAGGAAGTAGGCGACGACCAGGGCGAGCACACCGGCGGCGAGACCGGCGAGCATGCCCCGCACCAGAAGGTTTCTTACCGTTGCGGAGTTCATGAGCGTGCGGCGTCCCTCGCCTCAGTGGCAGGGGAAGCCGAGCAGGTGGCGGGCGTCGTGCACCCACTCGTGGACGTCCGTGCCGCTGAACACGGAGGTGGCGCCCTGCTCGGCGCCGACGAAGTAGAGCAGGACCAGCATGAGAACGCCGAAGAAGACCGCCCAGGGAGCTATCGCCTTCAGCGGCAGCGTGGCGGGAACGGCGGGGGTGGCGGTCGGCTGAGCGACGGTCTGCGCCATGGCAGAACCTCCTCTGGGAGTTCGCGTCCCATCTCGGTGGTGCACAGGACGACAGCCGCGGGTCTGACTCACGAACATCCCTGGGGCGTTCGCATACAGTGGCGCGACCGTGCCGGATTCCCACCGGCTTCCGTCGTGCCGTCGTCGATATCGGACAGACGGTATCGCGTGCCGGGCGCCCGGCCAAGACCGCGACCACGGACGTGATCTTCTCCACCAGCCGTACTCCGCGGAACGGGCGGAGGCCCCTTTTCAACCCTGGAGCGTCAACCTCAGCCCTGGAGCGTCAACGCCGTGTAGGCGGCCTCCGCGCGGCGGGAGCCCGGAGTGTCCGCCGGGGCGTTGCCGAGGAAGCCGTGCGTGGTGCCGTCGAAGTGGATCCGCCCCTGGGACAGGACGGTGATGCGGTCCGCGTCGTCGGCCGCCCCTCCCCTGCTCAGCTGCACCGCGATGGCCCGACAGGGCGCTCCGGTGCTGTGGCAAGATGCGCTGGCAGGCTCTGACCAGCTCAGACCGGTGGGACGGCGCACGCTGCTGCCCCACCGTCCGGCGCACCCACAGGCACTCCGCCCCGCCGCGCCACTCGATCCGCACGCACCACCCCGGAGGGACGAGCCCCGTGCTCACGTCGTACGCCGCCCACTTCGACACACCCGCCGGGTACCTGGACTTCGCACGTTTCGGGCCGCCCTCCCGGGACGCCGTCACCGCCACCGCGCGCGCCCTGGAGGCGTCCGCCCGCGCCGACCACACCACCGTGGACTCCCTGATGCGCGCGGAGGAGACCGCGCGGGACACGGCCGCCCGCCTCGCCGGCACCAACGCCCGGCACACGGTGCTCCTCCCGAACGCGTCCACCGGACTGTTCCACGCCGCGCTCGGCATCCGAGAGGGCGTGGTCCTCGCGCCACGCACCGACTTCCCCGCCAACCACTACCCGTGGCGCCGCTCCGCGGACCTGGGCCGGGCCACTCCGCGCTGGATCGACCCCGCGCCCGGCTCCGGAGTCACCCCCGACCTGGTCCGCGCCGCGCTGACCGACGACGTCGTGGCCGTGTCGGTCAGCGCCGTGGACTTCCGCACCGGGTTCCGTGCCGACCTGGCGGCGCTGCGCGAGGCGATCGGGCCCGACCGGCTGCTGATCGTGGACGCCATCCAGGCGTTCGGTGTCGCCTCGCTGCCCTGGGACGCCGCCGACGTGGTGGTCGCGGGGGGCCAGAAATGGCTGCGCGCCGGATGGTCGACCGGCTTCGCCACGCTGTCCGACCGCGCCCTGGAATCCCTGGAGCCGGTCCTCACCGGCTGGACGGGTGTCGAGGAGGTCGGCCTCTTCGACGGAGCCGAGCACCCGCCCGCCCCGGACGCACGACGGTGGTCGATCACCAATTTGAGCCCGGTGACGGCCGCCGCGTTCGCGGCCGCGCTGGACCTCGTCGAGCGGCACACCGTCGCCGCCATCGAAGCCGCGATCGCCGTACGGATCACCGAACTCACCGAGGTCGTCGAAACGTGCGGCGGCCGCGTCCTCTCCCCCGCCGACCCGGCGCGGCGCGCGGGCATCCTCTCCTTCACCGTGCCGGACCACGATCCGTCCCTCGTCGCCAAGGCGCTGCACGCCGAAGGCGTCACCGCGACCGTGCGCACCGACTCGCTCAGGCTCTCCCCGCACGCCTCGACCCCGCCGGAGGCAGCCGAACGGGTCGCCATCGCACTGTTGTCCCTGGGGAGTTGAACCCGCGGGCCGGCGATCTCGTTTCCGTCAGGCGGGAGCGGGCTCGGGCTCTGCCCGGGTGGTGAGCCGCCCGGCGCGGGCGAGCGCCGCCACCGAGGCGGCGCACACGAGTCCGGTGGCGGTCAGGGCCGTCCAGGTCATCCAGAGGGCATGGTGCCGCTCGGCGAAGTCCCACAGCGCGCCAGTGACCAGGTTGCCCAGGGTGATGCCCAGGCCGGAGACGGTGTTGTAGAGGCCGTAGTAGGTCGCGACCAGGCGGTTGCCCGACAGTGCGACGACGGTGTCCATCTCGAACGGGTAGACCACGGCGGAACCCACCGCGAGCAGGACCACCGCGGCCACCAGCGAGACCAGCGCGGCCTCCGCGGAGCCGCGCGGGGCGAGCGCGAGCGGCAGGAAGGCCAGCCCCATCACGGCCAGTCCCCGCACCAGCGCCTGGCTGGGTTGCCACCGCCGCTTGGCCCAGCCGGTCAGGCGCAGTTGGCCGACGACGGCCACCGCGGCGGAGACGATGAAGAGCCCGCTGGTGACCGCCGTGCCGTTCGCCCCCAGGGCGTCCGCCGCCGCCAGCGGAAGGGCCAGGTACACCTGGAAGGTGAGCACGTAGGAGCCGATCATGGCGGTGGCGAAGAGCAGGAAGGGGCGGTTGGACACGACCGTCCGCCACTGCGCGAGCACGCTCTCCTGCCGGGCCGTGTCCGCCGTGTGGCCGCGCCGGACGGGCAGGGCGCGCCACTGCAGCACGGTGAGTACGGCGAAGATGCCGGCCGCGGTCGTGCACACGAGGCGGAAGTCGGCGGCGAGCAGGGCGAGCCCGACGAGTGGGCCGAGCAGCATGCCGGCCTGGTAGAAGACGTTGAAGGCGGCGAAGGCATCCACGCGCCGTTCGCCCGCCTCGACGGCGAGGTAGGCGCGGACGGCTGGGTTGAACAGGGCGCCGGCGAAGCCGGTGGCGGCGGAGGCGGCGATCAGGGCGGGGAGGTTGTCGACCCAGCCGAGCAGGCCGAAGCCTGCGGTGCGCAGCAGGCAGCCGGCCATGATGGGGGTTTTGTAGCCGAGGCGGTCGGCGAGCGTACCGCCGATGAGGAACATGCCCTGCTGGGAGAAGTTGCGCACGCCCAGCACGAGCCCGACGGCCCAGGCGGCGAGGCCGAGCCCGTTGGACAGATGGGCGGCGAGGTAGGGCATGAGCATGTAGAAGGCGAGGTTGATGGCGAACTGGTTGGCCATCAACAGCCGTGCGGCGGGCGGGAAGGAGCGGGTCTGCCGCCACAGGCCCTTCATCGCCCGGCCCTCGCGAGTTCCGGGGCACCGCCGCCGACGGCGAGCGGGTCGACGACACGGGCGCAGCGGGTCCAGCGGGACACGGTCCGTTCGCCCGGATCACCGATCTCTTCCGGGTCGTCGGCGGGCAGGTGACCGAGGAGGCCGTGCTCCCGGCAGTACGCGTCGTCGAAGACGGTGCCGACATAGCGTTGCGGGCCGTCGGGGAAGACCGCGACGATCCGTTCCTCGGCGGGCAGGGTGCGGGCCAGCCAGCGGGCGACGAGGGCGACGGCGCCGACACTCCAGCCGCCGGTGGCGTAGTGGTCGCGGGCCAGGAGGCGCGCCGCCCACACCGCCTCGGGAGCGGCGACCCAGTGGACCTCGTCGAACAGGTCGTAGGCGACGTTGCGGGGGTGGATGCTGGAGCCGAGTCCGCGCATCAGGCGGGGCGCGGCGGGCTGCCCGAAGATCGTCGAGCCGGTGGTGTCCACCCCGGCCACGCGCAGCGCCGGGAAGAAGCCGCGCAGTACGGAGCCGATGCCGGCGGAGTGGCCGCCGGTGCCGACGGAGACGACGAGGGCGTCGATGCGGCCGAGTTGGGCGACGAGTTCGTGGGCGAGCGGGGCGTAGGCGGCGACGTTGTCGGGGTTGTCGTACTGGTCGGGGCACCACGCGTCCGGGTGGGCGGCGAGCAGTTCCCCGACCCGGTGGCGGCGGGCCTCCTGCCAGCCGCCGACCGGGTGCGGGGTGGTGACGACGTCGACTTCGGAGCCGTACGCCGTGAGCAGGCCGGTCATCAGTGGTTCGATCGCCGGGTCGGTGACGACGGTGACGGGGTGTCCGAAGGTGGCGCCCGCGAGGGCCAGCCCGAGACCGAGGGTGCCGGAGGTCGACTCCACGATCCGGGCGCCGGGCAGCAGCCGGCCGCGTTCACGGGCGGCTCGGACCATGTGCAGGGCGGTGCGGTCCTTGATGCCGCCGGGGTTGTGACCTTCGAGCTTGGCCCAGAAGCCGCGCCCGGCGGCGGTGAAGGGCTCGCCGATCCACAGCACGGGGGTGTCGCCGACCAGTCCGGCCGGTGTGCGCATGGGGCGTTTGACGTCGGCCAGGAGCTGGGCCGGGCAGGCGGGGACGGAGGTACGGATGGGATGGTTCATGGCGTGCTTCTCCTGCGGCCGGGGCCGTGAACGGCCGCCGGTCGTGTGGGGGCGGGAAGAGGGCGGTGCCGATCGGCTGCCGTTTCCTCGCGTCAGGGACGGGGCTCGGCAGCGGGGCCGATCAGGTCCGCCACACGCCGATGAGGGCTCGCGCGTGCCCGGGCGAGGTGCCGCCGGGCTCGGGAGCGGCTGCGGGGGGTCGCGCCGGGAGCGGCGCTGCCGGGGTGCGGTCGGCGGGCAGGGCGGCGTGGACCGCGGGATGGGCCGGGGAGACGTCGCGTGAGAGCTGCGCCGTCGGCTCGTCACCGTCCCAGCAGTGGACGCCGCTGTCGTGTGCGGGGGCCGAGGTCCGGACGTCCGCCCGGTGCTGCTCGTACGGTGCCGGCCCGCAGGCGGCCGAGACGACTAGCGGGGTGTCGGCCCGTGCCGCGCGGGTCGGTGTCGGGCCGTGGGCGCAGGCCAGTACGTGCACGAGCGCGGCCAGCAACAGCACGAGAACCGCTCCGGTCCGTGACGCGGAGCGGCGGCGTCGGAAGGTCAACCCGGCCAGCATGAACACAAACAGTAGTCGGTAGAGTACGTAAAGTTCTTGTCAGAGGTCGGCAAAGCGTGAGCGCCGCCCGGCCGGAACCACTGTCCCGGCCGGGCGGCGGCTCACCCTGAAGCTCACCTGGTGCGACTTACCTGAAGCGTCTCACCACTCGGCCCCGGCGCCCCGCCGGGCGAGCATGTCGGCCATCAGGTCCAGCTCCGCCCGCTGCCCGTCGACCATGGCCTGCGCGAGCCGCTCGAGCCTGGCGTCGCCGGCTCCCTTCACCGCGGCGCGCGCCATGTCGACGCCGCCGTTGTCCCACCGCATGGGGTGAGGGCACCGCCACCGGGGAGGCGAGGCTCGCGACGGCCCCGCCCGCCGCACGGCAGTGCGTGTCTCCGGGACCGGTCCGTGTCAAAGCACACGTGAGCGGCACGGTCCGGGGCCGTCACTGCCGTGCTCGTGTGCGCCACGGGCGCGGCCGGGACGGAGAACACCTCGTGGGCGGCGTGGGTACACACGGGAAACACCCACATCAGAACGGCGACCAAAGCGGCACAGCGCAGCGCGAGAACGGAGGCCGCACGCCGTGCCGCGCCCCGAAAGCCCTGGTGCCGATCGCTCATCGCACAGATCGTAGCCAAGTCCCGCAGAACGAACGGCGCCAGGGCCGGGGAGAGCGGGGAGAGCACTTGGTGCGTGGCCGGCGTCAACGCCCGGGCTGTGCATTCGACGACAGGGCGCACTCGGCCCATACCGTCTTGCCGGGACCGAGGCGGTCCCGTAGACCCCAGTCGACGGCGAGCGCGTCCACGAGGACCAGGCCACGGCCCCCACCCTCGTCCGGGCCGGGAACCATGCGCACCGGCAGGGCGGGGTGGGTGTCGGTCACCTCGATCCGCACGACGTTCCGGCCCTCCTCGAAGGACAGGGCGAGGGCGAAGTCCCGTCCGGAGACACGGCCGTGGAGAACGGCGTTCGCAGCGAGTTCGGCGACGACGAGGACGACGCTGTCGTGCGCCTCGGTCCCTCGGGGATGTCCCCACTCGGTGAGCTGGTGCGCAGCAAGCAGCCGGGCGAGGCGGGCGCCGCGACGGGTGGCGGAGAAACGCTGCGCGAACGTGCGTACGGAGGTGATGGATTGGCGGTTCAGGGCTGGCATGCGGGTCAGCTTGCAGTCAGTTGACGGGCGGTCGGCAGGTCCGCCGCCGATACAGATCACGTTGTACCGGTTCACGCGCTGGACTGGGTCGGTCGCTGTGCGTGAGCATTGATCGGTCTGGCGTGGCGCAGCGCGGACGGCGAACAGTACGGCACGGGTACGGCCCGGCGGCACAGGGGAAGGCGGCTGCGATGACGACGGACAACGGTGGCGGAGTGGGCGGGGGCTGCGAGCCGGAACTCTCCGACAGCCTGAAGACCTTCGGCGCGGTCCTCAAGGCCCTGCGGGAGGAAGCCGGCCTGACACAGGAGCAGTTCGCTCCGCTGGTGCGCTACTCGCCCGCGTACATCGCCAAGATCGAGCAGGGGAAACGCTTCCCGCCGAAGGATCTGCTGAAGCGGTCGGAGGAGGTCCTGGGCGCGGTCGCGGCACGGGTGCTGGGCGCTGCGGCGAAGAGCCTGACGCGGAAGGCGGGGCTGGCGTCCTGGTTCCGCCAGTGGGCGGGGATCGAGGAGGAGGCGATCTCGCTGTACGCGTACGAGTGTCGGGCCATTCCGGGGTTGTTGCAGCCCGAGCCGTACATCCGCGCAATCTTCGAGCGGCGGCTGCCGCCTCTGTCCGAGGATCAGATCGAACGCCAGGTCATGGCACGACTCGAGCGGCAACAGCTCCTGAGCGACAGGCCGAGCACGGCCTTCAGCTTCGTCATTGAACAAGCGCTGCTTGAGCGGCAGATGGGTGGACCAGAGGTCGCGCGACAACTGTTGGATCACCTGCTGGAGCAAGGTGCCCGAAGGAACGTTGAGATCCAGGTGATGCCCCTGCGCCAGTACGATCACGCGGGGATCGACGGCCTGATGTATCTCGCGGAGACGCCTCAACACGAGTGGGTGGGCTACTCCGAAGGCCAGCAGTCGAGCATTCTGATCACATCGCCGAAAGATGTCAGCGCTATGCTCCAGCGCTATGGCAAGCTGCGTTCACAGGCCCTCGGCCGTGAAGCCACCGTAAGCTTGCTGACGCAGATGCGAGGAGCACCATGAAGACCACTGAACTGGCCTGGTTCAAGAGCAGTTACAGCGGCAGCTCCGGCGACAACTGCATCGAGGTCGCCGTGCGTACCGAGGCCGTTCTCGTCCGGGACTCGAAGGACACGGACAGGCAGGCACTGGCCGTCTCCCCCGACGCCTGGACGGCGTTCACGACGCTGGCGACCGACTCGCGCCTCTGAGCTTCCGGTGGGGCAGCACCCGCCGCTGCCCCACCACCCTGCTCGGCCGCGGCGGCGGGAACCAGGTCGCCGGCCCGGTCCGCCAGCTGCTGCAGCCGCCCCCAGCGCCAAGGGAACATGGAGATTCTGGAAAGCAGAATCAGGGGGCGCACGCCATGGACAAGCCGCTGAAGACACCGCCGCCGTACCCGATCGCCAGCGTGGACCACGCGCTGCGGGCGGCGACCATCCTGCAGATGGAGGGCG
>NZ_JBSGBZ010000109.1:0-11436 GCF_053601495.1 Streptomyces sp. NPDC004721 | reverse complement strand
CGGGCCCATCAGCTGCTGCGCCAGCCGGTCCAGCTCACGGAAGGGGTCAGTGCGCATCAACATCGTGAAAACACCTCCAGCAGGTTCAGGCAGTAGCTGCCAATGCGCCTCACTGACACCGTTGTAACATGTCATCCAATGGATGACAAACATGATGTCGTCTACGTGATGACGATCCGAGGGAGGTGCCCGTGACCGCACCCGACCAGCCGGTCTCCACCGACACCGACGCCCACAGCCCGGCGTCGTTCCTCGCCGCCGCGGCGGCCCTGAAAGCCATAGACGACGCCCTGCGCGACGCCCAGCACGAGACCCCCGACACCCTCGGCACCGGGCCGGCCCCGGAGCAGGCCCTCGCCTCGCTGATGCTGCTGCGGCAGGTACGTGAGCGGCTCGCCGGCTGGGAGACCGGCCTGATCGAAACGGCCCGGGACGCGGGAGCCAGCTGGGCCGACCTCGCCGCTCCCCTGGGTGTCGCCAGCCGCCAGGCCGCCGAGCGCCGCTACCTGCGCGGCCGCCCCGGCCCGGCCGGGACCACCGGCGAACAGCGTGTGACGGCCACCCGCCAGGCCCGGGCCGCCGACCGCAACACCGCCACCTGGGCCCGCCGCAATGCGGCCGACCTGCGCCGCCTCGCCGGCCAGATCACCGCCCTCACCGACCTCCCCCCCGCCGCCCGCCGCCCGCTCAATGAGCTCCACGCGGCCCTCGCCCACAACGACCCCGCCGACCTCATCGCCCCCCTGGCCGCCGCCCGCCCCCACCTGGCCGCCGCCCACCCCGACCTCGCCGCCCGGCTCGACACCCTCACACCCCCCTGACCTCGCCCAGCCCAGTCAGCCTCCGCCCCGGGCGAACCCCCGGTTGCCCTCGAAGTCCGGCGGCAGTCGTCCTCCGGGTTACGCCACCGGTTCGCCCCGGCACCCAGATCTCCCGCCGACACAGCGCATCCCGCAAGCTGACCAGCACACACAGCTCGTAGAGGCCAGCTTCTTCGTCCGCGCCTCGTGGGTTCGCGCCGGGGCATCACTCTTACAGATGTGTTTGCGGCAAAATCACACGCATCGAACCTGAAGAAAATCTGTCGCGGTCACAGTAGACATGGGCTCGTCGCAGGGTTATTTTTTTCCGTGTACCCAGGAAGTCGAGATGGGCACGGCAGAGATGAACTGCCGCGCATGCAGGTCAAGCAGGACCCCCACGGGGGCTGCGAGCAGTACCCGCGTTATCCAGCAGTACGACCGAGTAGCCGAAGGTAAAGGAGCAGACGCCATCAGGATCGCCCGGGCGAGGAAGAAGTCCGCCCGGGTACCGCAGGCCCCGGATTGGAAGGTGGTCCCCGGTCACGCATCCGCGATCCCCGCAGCCCCGCCCTCCCAGGCGGAACCTGCGGACAAAGAAGACCGGCGCAGTTCGCCGGTAGATGGTGTTGAAAAGCTCGGGGCCCGGGTGCCGTACGGCACCCGGGCCCCCCGACGTGTCCCCTGAAAGAAGAGGTCTATGCCCCCTGCCAGTTCCCGTCCCGTCGATAATCTCGACGATGACGACTACCCCGCCTACACCATGGGCCGGGCCGCCGAGATGCTCGGCACCACCCCCGCCTTCCTCCGCGCACTCGGCGAACACCTCCTGATCACCCCGCTGCGCTCCGAAGGCGGCCACCGCCGCTACTCCCGCTACCAGCTGCGCATCGCCGCCCGCGCCCGCGAACTCGTCGACCAGGGCACCCCCATCGAATCCGCCTGCCGCATCGTCATCCTCGAAGACCAGCTCGAAGAAGCCCGGCGTATCAACGAGCAACTGCGTACACAAGGCCGCAAGTCGCAGTCGAAGAACTCAGCCTGAATCAGCACGCCGATCCTGGGGTGAACACCGGCCAGCGGACGATGCTGCCGCCACCGGCCGCGCCGCCGTAAGCACCCTCGATCAATCGTCCATGGACTCCATGATGCCGCCCCGGCCGCGGCCTCTCAGGCGGCCTGACCGAAGCCGGCCGCGGCCGGGTCCGCCTCGCGCAGCGGGGCGAAATCCACGTCCAGCTTCGGGTCGTACGCCTCGGGCTGGATGCCGAGCTCGTGCGTGCTGTACTCGCCGAACCGGTTGATGTGCTCGGTCAGGTACGGCGAGATGTGCGCCAGGTCCTCCGGCTCGATCGTCCAGCCTTCCTCCAGCAGTTGGCGGACGATCTCGGCGATGTCCAGGGCATTGTGAAAAATGACCGCGTTCGTGAGCAGAGCGTTGAGCCTGCACGAATACCGCCACTCCTCCCTGACCCACCTCGGTGAGCATGGTGCCTCGCTGCTCATGCTGATGGCGAAGTCCCGGCACAGGAAGCCGGAGAACGTCCGCTACTTCAAGCCGTCTCCGGAGGCGATCGCCGAGATCACCAGCGTGCTCGCGCCCGAAACGCCCGCCGCTGATGCGCGGCTGCCGCCGGGTCGGCTGCTCAATGGCTTCCGATTCCATCGTCAGCGCTGCTGGCCTGGCATCGTGTTCGGGGGCTCAGAGGGGCACTCGAAGGCCGCGCGCCCGCGTCGGCTTGCTGAGCGGGCGCGGGCGCAGGACGAGGGCTGGTCAGGCGTGAGCGCCTTGGCGAGGAAGTCGATCGCCTGAGTGATGGCGGCCTCGGCGGCGTTGGTGCCGCGCAGGGCGTTGAGCATGACGAAGTCGTGGATGATGGCCTGGTAGCGGGTGGCGGTGACCGGGACGCCGGCCTGGCGGAGCTTGTTGGCGTATGCCTCGCCCTCATCACGCAGGACGTCAGCTTCGCCGGTGATGACCAGCGCCTGGGGGAGGCCGGTGAGCTGCTCGGCGGTGGCGCGCAGCGGGGAGGCGGTGATCTCGGCGCGCTGGGTGGGGTCGGTTGTGTACTGGTCCCAGAACCACTGCATGGCGTCGCGGCGCAGGAAGTAGCCCTCGGCGAACTGACGGTACGACGAGGTGTTGAAGCTGGCGTCGGTGACCGGGTAGAAGAGCACCTGGGCGAGGAGCGGGACGCCGCCGCGTGCCTTGGCCATGAGGGTGAGAGCGGCGGTCATGTTGCCGCCGACGCTGTCGCCGGCGACGGCGATGCGGGTGGCGTCCAGGCCCTTGGTCGCGCCGTCGGTGACGACCCAGCGGGCGACGGTGAAGTTCTGCTCGATGGCGACCGGGTAGCGGGCCTCCGGGGAGAGGTCGTACTCGGGGAAAACCACGGCCGCGCCCGCGCCGACGGCGAGCTCGCGCACCAGGCGGTCGTGGGTGTGGGCGTTGCCGAAGACCCAGCCGGCGCCGTGGATGTAGACGATGACGGGCAAGGGGCCGGCGGCACCGGCCGGCTTGACGATCCGGGCCCGGACCGAGCCGGTCGGCCCGCCGGCCACCGGTGGCGACCGAGGGGCGCTTGCCCTGGTTCTTGCCCGAGGTGATGACGAGCTTGCGGGCGATCTCGGGGACGGGGGCGCCCTGCCCGCCGGGGGACTGCTGCACGGTGGCCACGGCCGTCTCGCCGTGGCGCAGTCGCTGCCACGGGTGCGTGAACGGTGGCAGCGGGCCGCTGCCGTCCGACCGATCGCGCCGGCGGAAGGGACGAGATTCGAGTCGCCGACGCCACGGACAAGGCCATCACCGCCGCGTGCCGGCACGCCACACACCTGTGTCCATGCCGGTCATGTGGAGCTGGAAGGACGCACGCCCGCGCCGCCCTCGCCTCCGGGGTGCGGGCCGGGGACGAGGTTCCGTTCTGGGCTCTGGTGTGGGGCCCGCTGGCCGCCACCGTCCACTCCCCTACGGTGAAGGTGTTCGAGACCTTGGGCGACCGGCCGAACGCCGCCCGGCAGTACGCGACCGCTGCGGGCAGACGGCCGGGGGCGACGTACGCCCGGATCATCGCCCTCGACCTGGTCGCCCAGGCCGAGCAGCAGGCCAAGCAGGGCTATTCGAGCCGGGGCGGTTCAAGCACAGGCCATTGTCGTTTCCCGAGAGCAGTTGGCGACAACGAGAGCAGTTGGCGACAAGACGGGCAGTTCCTGCGTCGAGTGGTGTTCAGCCTGCGGTGAGCCGGCGGACCTCCACTCCGAGGCCGTGGTAGACCTGCCGCCCATGGTCATCGCCCGACCTGGTCCCGGTCAGGATGCCGGGGCGGTCAGGACGGCCTTGGCAGCCAGCCGAAGATTCCTGATCATCGGATTCGGGTCGCCCTTGCGGCTGACCAGGACGACCCGGCTGGGGGGAGCGCCCTCGACCGGGACGGTGACGAGGTTAGGACGCAGTGAGCTACGCCGATCGCCGACCGGTAGCACGGCGATCGCCCTGCCACTCGCGACGAGTTCGAGCTTGTCCTCGTAGCTCTCGATCGGCGGCACGCCGGCCCCGAGGATCCGGTAGGAAGCCCAGTCTGCGGTCTCGAACGCGCACGGCGCCGCCTCTTCGCCAGCCAGTTCTTCCGCGGTCACCGACGCGCGGTCGGCCAAGGGATGGCCGCGCGGGACCACGAGCATCCGGGGCTCCTCGTACAGCGGGGTGGTGAACACGTCGTCGGCAACGAGCGGCAGCGGGGCCCGCGCGATCAGGGCGTCGACGCGCTTGTCGGACAGTGCCCCGACGTCGCGGCAGCTCAGATGCCGGGTGGCGATCTCGGCGTTGGGGTAACGACGGCGCAGTTCCCGTACGGCGGCAGTGATCACCAGGTCTTCGACGTAGCCGATGGCGATTCGTTCGGTCTGGGCTTGTTCACGCACGGCCAGCTCGGCCTGGCGGGCGGCCTGCAGCAGGGCTTGGGCCCGGGGGAGGAACGTCTGGCCGGCCGGAGTGAGTCGGGTGCCCTGGGGGGTTCGGTCCAGCAGTCGTGTGCCGAGATATTTTTCGAGCCGTTGGATCTGACGGCTCAGCGCCGGCTGGGCTACGTGCAGGTCGGCGGCGGCCCGGCCGAAGTGCTGGTGCGCCGCCACCACGGTGAAGTAGCGCACGAGCCGCAGTTCCAGGTCCTGTCCGAGATCGTTCACCCTTGCAGGGTACGCGTCATGCCGTTTCGGAATGATCAGGTTGCCGAACCGGTCTTGGACGGCCATGCCGTCCCGGGCCTTGACTGAAGGAGCAACGTTTCCCCGAGAAAGCGACAGGCGCGATGAAGGCGATCCAGTTCCACGAAGCGGGCGGGCCGGAAGTTCTGCAGTATGACGAGGTGCCGGTTCCCGAGATCGGCCCGGGCGAGGTGCTCGTCCGGGTGCACGCGGCGGGCATCAACCCGCCGGACTGGTACCTGCGTGAGGGGATGAAGGTGATGCCGGCCGAGATGAGGCCAGCGCTGGAGTTCCCCCTGATCCCTGGAACGGACATGTCGGGCGTGGTCCAGGCGGTCGCTCCGGATGTGCTGGGGTTCGCCGTCGGTGACGAGGTCTTCGGCATGCTTCGGTTCCCCGGATTCGACGGTCGGACATACGCCGAGTACGTGGCCGCGCCGGCTTCCGACCTGGCTCACAAGCCGGCCGGTATCGACCACGTGCAGGCGGCTGGGGCGCCGATGGCCGTGCTTACGGCCTGGCAGTATCTGGTTGATCTCGGCCACGACGTGCCGTCTCCTTTCACCGGCCAGGTGCACCGGCCGGTGCCGATCACGCCGGGGATGACCGTGCTGGTCAACGGGGCCGCCGGTGGAGTGGGCCACTTCGCGGTGCAGCTGGCGAAATGGAAGGGGGCACACGTCATCGCGGTGGCCTCGGGCCGGCACGAGCAGTTCCTGCGCAAGCTCGGCGCCGACGAGTTCATCGACTACACCACGACACAGGCCGCGGACGTGGCCAGCGGCGTCGACCTGGTGATCGACACCGTCGGTGGCCCGGACAGCTCACGCTTCCTGACCGTGCTCAAGCGCGGAGGCACCATGCTTCCGGTGTTCTTCGCCCAGTACGACCCGGAAGAGACGGCGCGTCTGGGCATCACCGTCTCGAACATTCAGGTACGTTCCAACGGCCCCCAGCTCGCCGAGATCGGGCACCTGCTCGACGAGGGCAAGCTCCAGGTCGGGGTGGACAGCACCTACCCGCTGCCCGAGGCGGGCCGCGCACACACGCGAGCCGCGCAGGGCCACATCCAAGGCAAGATCGTGCTGACGGTGGTCTCGTGATCGCCGAACTCCAGCAGGCGGTGGCGAACTACGCCCACGCCCTGGACGAGCTGAATGTGCCTGAGCTGGAAGCGGTCCTGACCGAGGACACCACCTGGACCTTCACGATGCCTGGACAAAGGGCGCTCGGCCCGGTCGCCGGACGCACGGCGGTGCTCGACTTCATCCGTGACGGGCACACGGCCCAGACCGGAAGGGTGCGGCACCACTTGAGCAATGTCGTGGTCACGACCGCGGACGCCGCCACCGCTGAGATGCGGGCCTACCTGCTGCAGACGAGGAACACCGGCGAAAGCATCCAGATGATCTCGACCGGGGTCTACACGTTCAGCCTGCGACGGTCCGACGGTAGGTGGCGGATCGCCGAGCTCACCCTGACGCTGGACAACGCCTTATAGGGGGTGTGACCCAGATACGCGTCAAAGGGCAACGAGCTGATCTTGAAGATCTGGCGGGCGTCCGGTCTCACGCGGTGCTGTCGGCTTCCTCGGCGAGGATGCGGTAGACGGTGGCGACCGAGGGGTGTTCGCCCTTGTTCTTGCCCGAGGTGATGGCGAGCTTCTGCGCGATCTGCGGTACGGGCACCCCGTTGGCCCGCAAGGACCGGGCGTAGGCGGCCATGTCGTCGTCGACGACCTTGGGGCGCCCGCCGTGCCGGCCGCGTTCGCGGGCGGACGCCTGGCCTTCGAGGGACTTCTCCCGGATGTATTCGCGCTCGGACTCGGCCATGCCGGCGAAGAAGGCGAACAGGGCGGCGCCGTGCCCGGACGGATCGTAGACGCCTTGGAGGGGGCCGGTGAGGAGTTCGAGTTCGATGTCGTGGTGGCGCAGGTCCTCGGCGATGGCCAGCAGCTCGGCGGCGCCACGGCCGAGGCGCTTCATCTCGTGGACGGTGAGGATGACCCGTTGGTGCGGGACGGCCTTCTTGATGGTGCGGACGAAGTCCATCGCCTTGACGAACTCCGGTCGTACCTTGATACGGGTGCTGATCTTCTCGGAGAAGACCGGGTCGCACCCGGCCTCGGCGAGCGCGTCGAGCTGGCTCTGGAGTTCTTGCTGGGCGGTGCTGCACCTCGCGTAGCCCACCCTGGTGGGCTTGGTAGCCGTCTCGTGTGCTGCGGCGTCGATGGCGGGGCCCATTTCCCACGCGCGGCCGGGGCCGCGGTCGGCGGGGGTCTTCACCTCCAGCTCGGCGCGGAGCTGGGGGACGAGCATGAAGCGGGGGGTGTGGTACTTCGGGGCGACTTTGCCGCCGCGGGTGCGGCAGGTGCTTCCGGCGGGCACCTCACAGGTCGGACAGTCGTACTGTTCGACTGCGGTGGCCGGTTCGGGGGGTTCTGGCATGTCGCAAAACCTATCGCGAGGGGCTTTGTGCGAAAGCCGTTTTGCGAGAGGTTGTGAGAGCGAAGATCAGGGGCAAACCGGACACGGCTCGGCGGGGGTTTCCGGTTTCTCAGAACTACTCATTTCTGCAAGCGCGGAGCGTGACGGCCGTCACGCTCCGCTCCTCCACGTAGTCATGTTGTCGCACCGGATGATCAGAGCTGTGGACTATGTTGTGGAGATGACTACCGGGACGGCATTGCGCCACACACGGATTGGTGACCCGGTGCTCTTCTGAGCGTCGTACGGGCCAGTGCGAGCCCGCTGCTCGATCGAGGGTCTTGCGCTGCTGCGCGGGCTCCGCCTAGGACGTGTTCGTCACCCGGCGGCTTGCGGTGACGGTTCGTCGTAGATCCCGACGCGTAGGACGTGCTCGATGACGCCGTCGAGCTTGTCGCGTGCCGCGGTCAGCTCGATGATGCGCTGCTGGATGGTGTCGCGCTCGTGCCGGATCTTGTCGTACATGCTGCCGGTGACCATTCCCGTAGACACGCACGGCAGCAGATCGACGATCGTGTGGCTGGGCAGGCCTGCGGCGTAGAGCTGCTGGATCAGCTGAACCCGCTCGACCGCGCCCTCGTCGTAGGTACGCTGCCCGCCCGCGGTGCGGTCCGAGTCCAGCAGCCCCTGCTGCTCGTAGTAACGCAGCGAGCGCACGCTGACGCCGGCTCGATCCGCCAGTTCCCCGATCCTCATCGTGTCTCCCGTCACATTCGCCTTGGCGGATTTGTCTCTGACATCAGTGTCAGGTTCTAGCGTAGGCGACGGCTCTAAGCACGGAGACCACCACACACCCGGCCCCCGTTCTCGCGCCCTGGTGCACGAGCAGACGGGACCGGGCAGAACGAATCGGCCTGAGGAGGCACACATCATGAGTGACGGCATCGACCTGACCGGCAAGAGCGAGCGGTACAAGAAGGGCATCGCCTACTACGAGTCGATCCACGGCGCGGCCGGCGCGCAGTCCTTCGACGCTTTGGAGGGCATCGCCCCTGGGTTCGCGGACCTGCTCATCGAGTTCACGCTCGGCGACATCCACTCCCGCCCCGGCCTGGACGTCAAGACGCGCGAGCTCCTCACCGTGGCCGCGCTGACCGCCATGGGCACCGCGAACCTCCAGCTCAAGACCCACGTCGACAGCGCGATGAACGTCGGCTGGACCAAGGAAGAGATCATCGAGACCCTCACCCAGATGGCCGTCTACGCCGGGTTCCCCGCCGCTCTCAACGGATTCTTCGCCGCGGCCGAGGTCTTCGCCGCCCGCGAAGCCGCCGGCCAGGAGGCCTGAAATGGAGCTCGCAGGACAGACCGCCCTGGTCACGGGCGCGAACCGCGGCATCGGCCGCCGGTTCGTTGCCGAGCTCCTCGCTCGTGACGTGCGCAAGGTCTACGCCGGCATCCGCAACCCAGATGCCGCCGACCAGGAGATGCGTGAGGACCCACGCGTCGAGCTCGTGCGCCTGGACATCACCGACACCGACGCGGTCGAGGCGGCAGCACACCGGGCCGAAGACGTGTCGGTGTTGATCAACAACGCCGGGATCTCCACCTCCCAGCCCCTCCTCAA
This sequence comes from Streptomyces sp. NPDC004721, assembly GCF_053601495.1. Lineage (NCBI taxonomy): Bacteria > Bacillati > Actinomycetota > Actinomycetes > Kitasatosporales > Streptomycetaceae > Streptomyces > Streptomyces sp. NPDC004721. Next base: position 2,383 of record NZ_JBSGBZ010000109.1, on the reverse strand, counting down.
GGCCGACGTCGACACCGTCAGGCGCGAGATCGAGACACACGTGTTCGGGACCCTCTCCATGGCCCGGGCGTTCACCCCCGCACTACGAGCGCACCAGGGCGCGATGGCCAACATCCTGTCCGCGCTGTCATGGTTCTCCTACCCCGGCTCCGGTGCCTACTCCGCGGCCAAAGCAGCCGAATGGAGCCTGACCAACAGCCTGCGTCTCGAGCTCGCTCCCGCAGGTGTCCTGGTCCAGGGCGTGCATCTGGGAGCGGCCGACACCGATATCAGCGCCGGGTACGAGGGACCCAAGATCGACCCCACCGACGTCGCACGCTTCAGCCTCGACGGGATCGAGAACAATCAGATCGAAGTCCTCGTCGACGACTGGAGCCGAACCGTCAAGGCCGCACTCACCAGCGAACCCAACGCCGTGCTCACCGCACTGGCCGGCTAGACCCGTACTTCGCGGGTCGTTGATTCGTATGGTGTGACCGGCCTGGGGGTGTCCTGGGCCGGGGGTGTGGCGTTGGATCGGGTGTGTCGATGACTTCCCGGTCCCCGCGGCCACGGTCTGTCCGTCAGCGTTTTGAAGTGGCGGTGACGTCCGTGGTGGAGAAGCGTCTGGGCGCTCTGCCTGTCGCTGCCGAGTTTCTGCGCCGGCTGGGTGTCGCCGGAATCGTCGACGCGGTGTGTCCTGGTGGCGCGAGTGCGCTGGTGACGCACGGGCAGGTGATCGAGGCGTTGGTGGCCAACCGGCTGACGTCGCCCGCGCCGCTGGTGCGGGTGGAGGACTGGGCTAGGTGCTGGGCGGTGGAGGAGGTCTTCGGGATCGAGCCCGGTCTGCTCAACGATGACCGTCTGGCCCGGGCACTGGATGCGATCGCTCCGCACCTGGAGCACATCGCAGGCACGGTCGGGGCGCGGGCGATCGGTGAGTTCGGGATCGATGTGGCCCGGATGCACTGGGACATGACCAGCATGTCCGTGCACGGGGCCTTCCCGGTCGAGAGCCAGGACGAGGACTTCCCCGTCATCGGCTATGGGCATCCCAAGGACCGGCGCTTCGATCTGAAGCAGGTCCAGGCCGGACTCGCGGTGTCGGCCGACGGCGGCATCCCGCTCCATGCCCGGGCCTTCGGCGGTGGCGCGGCCGAAGTCTCCCAGGTGGTCGGCGCGATGAAGGACCTGCGGGCCATGGCCGGTGAGCGCGACTTCCTGATGGTCGCCGACTCCAAGCTGGTGTCCTACTCCAACATCTGCGCTCTGCTGGCGGCCGGGGTCCAGTTCATCGCCCCGGCCCCGGCCGCGCAGGTCAAGGACGAGGTCTATGCCGCTCTCGATCTCGCGCAGGCCACCGTCGTGGACTGGACGCCGGACCGGGACGCGGGCAAGCCCGCCGAGCGGCGCGAGACCTACCGCGTGCTGGAAGACACCCACACCCTGACCGGGCCACGCAAGAGCGACCCGCCCCTCACCGTGCGACGGATCCTGGTCCACTCCACCGCGAACGCCGCCGGCCAGCAAGCCGCCCGGGCCAAACGCCTGGCCAAGGCCACCGAGGACCTGAACAAGCTCACCGCCGCGGCCGGCGGACCCACTACAAGACCCGGGAGAAGATCGTCGCCCGGATCGGAGTCATCGCAGCCAAGCGCCGTATCACCTCCTGCCTGCGCTGGGCCGTCACCGACACCGAGGACGGCACCCCGGTCCTGGCCTGGCACTTCGACCAAGGTGTCCTGGACGCCGAAGCTGCTGTCGACGGCTGGTACGCACTGCTGACGTCCGTCCCCGCCGACCGGGCAGACGCCGGGCAGGTCCTGATCCACTACAAGGGCCAGGGCGCGGTCGAGCGCCGCTACCACGACTTCAAGGGCCCGCTCGCGGTCGCGCCGGTCTTCGTGCAGCACAACCGGCGCGTCGCCGCCCTGATCCAGGTCATCTGCCTGGCCCTGCTGGTCTTCTGCCTGATCGAGCGGCAGGTCAGACGAGCGCTCGGCCCCGACCAGACCATGAGCGGTCTCTACCCCGACAACCGCCGCGTCCGCCCCACCGGCCGCATGATCTTCTACCACCTGGGCGAACTCACCCTGCGGATCGGCAACGTCACCGGCCCGCCCACCGTCCAGATCACCCGCGGCGTCCAACTCCACCTCCTCAACCTACTCGACACCGACATCGGACAGACCCGATGGCCACAGACCTGAAACGGTGACCCGCGAAGTCCGGGGCTAGACGAGTCATTCCGAATGCTGACGGTGCGTTTGGGAACGCGGACAGGGCGTCCAAGATCGATCTGTGACGAGTGACCTGGACGCCCTGCTCACCGCACTGTACGTGAAGATCGACGACGAGATTGGAGACACCCGATGGCTGGGCCGCCCACCGCGATTGACGGACT
>NZ_JBSGBZ010000108.1:0-11917 GCF_053601495.1 Streptomyces sp. NPDC004721 | reverse complement strand
ACTGAATGGAAGAAGACCGAGGAACTGGCCTACTTGGGGGAGGTGTCCGCGGTGCCGCTTCAGCAGGCGCTGCGGCACTTGCAGGCGGCGTTCGCAGGCTTCTTCGGCAAGCGGGCCAAGTACCCGCGGTTCAAGTCGCGCAAGAAGTCGCGCAGGAGCGCGGAGTACACCACCAGCGGGTTCCGGATCCGGAACGGGCGGCTGACGCTGGCGAAGATGGACCGGCCGCTGGACATCGTCTGGTCCCGGCCCCTGCCTGAGGGCGTATCCCCGTCGACGGTGACCGTCTCCCAGGACAGCGCGGGGCGCTGGTTCGTGTCGATGCTGTGCGAGGACCCCAGCGTGCGCCCGCTGCCGGCTGCGGACGCGGCGGTGGGGATTGACGTGGGGCTGGACCACCTGCTGACCCTCTCGACCGGTGAGAAGATCGCCAACCCGAGGCACGAACGCAAGGACCGCGCCCGCCTGGCCAGGGCCCAGCGGGAGCTGTCCCGCAAGGCCAGGGGCGACGGCGCCAACCGGTACAAAGCCCGGCTGAAGGTCGCGAAGATCCACGCCCGGATCGCCGACCGCAGGCGTGATCACCTGCACAAGCTGACCACTCGACTCGTGTGTGACAACCAAACGCTCGTGATCGAGGACCTGACCGTGCGCAACATGGTCAGGAACCGGAGCCTGGCCCGCTGCATCAGTGATGCGGCGTGGTCTCGGTTCAGGAGCCTTCTGGAGTACAAGGCCGCCTGGTACGGGCGGGAAGTGATCGCGGTCGACCGCTTCTTCCCGTCCTCCAGGCTGTGCTCCGCCTGCGGTGCCCTCGCCGAGAGCATGCCGCTGAGCGTCCGTACCTGGACGTGTGTCTGCGGGGCGACCCATGACCGGGATGCGAACGCGGCGAAGAACCTCCTGGCCGCCGGGCTGGCGGTGTCGGTCTGTGGAGCCGGTGTAAGACCTCAACGGAGAACTCCGGACGGGCAGTCGGCGACGAAGCAGAAAACCTCACAGCGCGAGCCGTGAGAATCCCCCTCCTTCAGGAGGGGGAGAAGTCAAGGAGTTGCTCTGGCGGGGGTCTGGCCGATCTGCTCGGAACACAAGATCGGAATGCACCCTCGTCCCGCAGGGACCACTGACAACTGGGACCAGGGCGAAACGGACGCGGCCGGCCCACCGGTGTGGTGGTGCCGGGGCAGCCAGGACGGCGATTGCCGCGACGCCTCCCTGGCGGGCGAGTTGGCCGCCACCCTGCCAGGAAAGCAGCGTCGCGCACTACGGCGCAGCAAGCGTAAACGAGATGGCCTCCGATAGCCGCGGGGCCGGACAACTGCGCATTTCCGCCGGAATCCGTGGGCAAGGGCGAGCGGTGCGGCCACACCTACGGTGCGCGGGTTGAGGTGCTGCGGGAGTCAGAGCGCTCAGGCAGCGGCGGTGCTGGGCGACGCTCCGCTCAGCGGCCTCGGTCAGGTTGTGCCAGAGATGCCACCGGTCCGCGACCTGGACCGCCTGCGGCGCTCCGGCTGTGGCGCCTTCAGCGAAGAACGGCGCTCGGTCCCGGCAGACGACCTCGACGCCTGGCCGCTGGGCGAGCCAGGCTGCCGGGCTGGATGCCTACCGATCCGGGAGCAGGTCAATCCTGCGGCGGGTTTCGGCGTCCACCGGGACGGTGCCGTAGTGGCGGCCCTTGCGGGTGGCGTACTCATCGACGCCGGCCACCCGCGGCGCCGGCACCTCCGGCTCAGGCAGAGCGTCGACCAGGCGCAACACCGTGCTCCGGCTGACAGCCACGCCGAGGACGGCAGTCGGCCGGGCTCCGGCCCGGCCGGCCAGGGCAAGACCGACCGCGGCCAGGGCCCAGCGCAGCCGCTCGGTGCGCTGGCCATACCTGGGCCCGTCAAGGCCGGCGACTGCTCTCCCTGCCTCGTCGCTGAGGGTTGCAGCGCGCCGACGGCGACTGCGATCCCGGCGCCGATCAGGTCTGTCAGCGTATAGCCGCAAGGAGGGTGTTGAGTTCAGCTTCCTGTTGTGCCGGCGACATCGGCGGGTTCGGGTGGTCGATGCCGAAGGTCTTCAGGACGCGGTCCATCTGGGCGTCGACGGACGTCCAGCCGGTGTTGTCCAGCGGCTGCAGCGAGGCCTGGTCGGCATCCCAGAGATCACGCAGGGACTGGGCAGCGGCGTGGGCCCCGGTCGCGTTCCCCGACCGTGTGTCCCTGAGCGAGGTCGATGCGAGTGCCCTCAGTGCGTCGACCTTCGCGGGAGGGAAGTTCTTCACAGCCTGGCCAGGGGCCAGTTGAACGGCGGAGGTGGTGTCGGTCTCGGGCGCCGGGCCGACGTGCGGTTGGCTGTGAGCCCAGACCAGCAGGCCCCCGGTGGCGACGGCGAGAAGGCCGAAGCCGGCCAGCGCGATGCGCTCCCGGCGCGGGTTGGCGGTGACCTGCGGGGCGTGCGTGGCCTCGTAGGTCTCGGTCACGTCGGAGCGCGTCACCGTCAGGTAGATGACAGTCGCCAGGATCAGGCCGAGGAAGATCAGGCTGGTGGTGAAGGTGCCCAGCGCAAGACCGGTGGGGTCGCCCGGGTTCTGAGCGACCTTCGGGGAGGCGAGCCAGTCGCCGATGTTGGCACCCAGCGGGCGGGTCAAGATGTAGGTGAGCCAGAAGGACAGCACCGGGTTCGCGCCGAACTTCCACAACAGCGTGATCGCCACGATGAGGCCGAGCGGCAACAGGACTGAGACTCCCGGGCTCCAGCCGGTGAGCTCGAGGGTCCAGTCGCCGGTCGCGGTGCCGAGCGCGAAGGTGACGAGGACGGTGAGCCAGTAGAACGACTCACGCGGCAGCGTCGTGACCGAGTGGATCGAGAGGGTGCGCTCGCGCAGCCACCACACGCCGAAGACCACAGCGAGCAGGACCGAGAACACGGCGGAGCTGATCCACAGCGGCACGTTGAGCTGGTCGGTCAAGATGTCGGTGTACAGCGTGCCCGTGACGCTGACAACGACCACGGTGAGCCAGTACGGGAATGGGACGTACCGCTTCAGCCGCAGCTGGACGCCCAGAACCACCACGAAGACCGCGGTGAAGATCCAGGCCGTGTTCACCAGGCCGACGCCCAGCTGCGTATTGATCCAGTCGGCGAAACTCTCACCGACGGTCGTGCACAGGATCTTGATCACCCAGAACCAGATGGTGACCTCGGGAACCTTGTTCAGCAGGAGCCGCCGGCTGCGCGTGCGTACCTCGCTTGTCGTTGTCATGCAACGAGGGTGGCTCGACCAACCTGTACACAACCTGACCACGTAGTCGCCTGTGGCGTGGGGAATGTCACCTCGACGTGCAGCGCCGCGCCGCGGCCCGGAAGAACCTCTGAATCCTCCAGCTGCGCGGACTTCACCCGGCCGTCGAGCGTTCCTCGCCACGCAATCCTGGCCGGGCAGTGCTCATCCCGGTGAGCATCGCAGCAGGGAGACGACACTCAGGGCCACACCTCGGTCGCGGGACCCCCGTACCCCAAGCTCCTGTCCAAGGGCTCCGTCCGGCCAGCAACTAAACAAATCCTTGACTGCTCAAGCTCCTGATATGCTTGAGCAGTCAAGGAGGTGGCAATGAGTGATGCGCTGGACGCGTCGCTGCGTCTCGTGAGGGCCCAGACGGCCCTGGTGAAGCGGTTCGACGCGAGTCTGGGAGGGCTGCACGGGGTGAGCCTGGCCGACTTCACGATGCTGCTGCGTCTGGGGCAGGCGCCCGGCGGCCGGATGCGCCGGGTGGACCTGGCCGAGGCGCTGGGTCTGACTGCCTCCGGGGTGACCCGGGGGCTGGCGCCGCTGGAGCGGATCGGGCTGGTGACGCGCGAGACGGACGCCCGTGACGGCCGGGTGGCCTACGCCGCGCTGACCGACACCGGCCGCGCACGCCTGACGGACATGCTCGCCACGGCGGAGCAGATCGCCGCCGAGATCTTCGCCGCACCCCCGTGGAGCAAGGAGGACATCGGCCGACTGTCCGCGCTGCTGACCCACCTGGGCGGCACCGGCCTGCCCGGCCACACCCTCGCCCCATAACCTCCGGCACGCCTCCCGACGGATGTCTCATCCGCACCTTGGAGCACCCACATGAATCCAACCCCCGCCCCCGCACCGCCCCTCGCCCCGGCCGCCACCACGGCCCACGCCCCGACAGCCATCCGTACGGAGGGCCTGCGTAAGGTCTATCCGCGCGCGCAGGACGGCCTTGTCGCCGTGGACGGCCTGGACCTGACGGCCCACCAGGGAGAGTTCTTCGGCCTGCTCGGCACCAACGGCGCCGGCAAGTCCACCACCATCGGCATGCTCACCACCCTGGTCGCGCCCAGCGCCGGAAAAGCGTGGGTCGCCGGGTACGAGGTGAGTGCCGACCCGGTCGGCGTGAAGTCCCGCATCGGAGTGGTCTCCCAGGCCAACACCCTGGACCGCGCGCTCACCGTCGCGGACAACCTCGCCTTCCGCGGCCGCTACTTCGGCATGCCCGCCCCAGCTGCCCGCCGCCGCGCGCTCGAACTGCTGGAGCAATTCGGCCTCGCCGACAAGGCCGGCGCCAAAACCCACCAGCTCTCCGGCGGCCAGGCCCGCCGCGTCATGATCGGCCGGGCCCTGATGCACCTGCCGGAGGTGCTCTTCCTCGACGAACCCACCGCGGGCGTCGACCCGCAGGCGCGCGAGGACCTCTGGCGGATCATCGCAAGCCTCCACGAGACCGGCCAGACCGTGGTGCTGACCACCCACTACCTCGACGAGGCCGAGGCCCTGTGCCAGCGCCTGGCCGTCATCGACCACGGGCACCTACTCGCCTGCGACACCCCCGGGGCGATCAAGGCGTCCAGCGGAGCGCAGACGGTCATCACCGTCCACTACGACGGCGATGCCACCCCGGCCACCGACACTCTCCACAGCATCCCCGGCGGCGCCCACGACGTGGCCGTCGACGGCCCGACCGTACGGGTTCGCACCACGCATCCCGACGGCGTCCTGGGCCACCTGCTGCGAATCGGCAGCGCGGCCGGCCTCACCCTCCGCGACGCCACCACCACACCCCCCAGCCTGCAGACCGCCTTCCTCACCCTGACCGGACGTGACTACACGCCATGACCACCGCGAACCCCCTCGCCGCCACCCCCGGCCCACTGTCGTCCCGCCGGGCCGCCTGGCACGCCTACCGCGCGCTGACCACGCGCGACCTCCACGTCCTGGGCCGCAACCTGCCCGCACTGCTCCTCCAGGTCGGCCTCCAGCCGCTGCTGTTCACCTTCGCCTTCGCCTACGTCATGCCCAGCATCGGCAGCGGACTGGGCGGCGCGACCTCGTTCTCCACGATCCTGCTGCCCGGCCTGATCGCCAGCACCCTCACGCTGCAGAGCATCATGTCCGTCACCGGGCCCCTGGCCGCCGAACTCGGCCCCGGCCGCGAGATCACCGACCGCGCCCTGGCGCCCCTGCCCGTCTGGGCCCTGGGCCTGCAGAAGATCACCTCATCCGCGGTCTTCGGCCTCGTCTCGACCCTCGTCGTCGTCCCGATCGTCTGGCTCGTCCACGCCCCCGGCAACGCGCCCCGAGCCCACATCGACAACTGGCCCCTGCTGCTGACCACACTGGTACTCAGCGCGCTGCTCGCCTCCACCCTCGGACTGCTGCTCGGAACCGCGGTCGACGCCTCCGCCTTCGGGCCGCTGCTCGGTCTGCTCCTGGCCGCCGCCACCATGCTGGGCTGCGTCTACTACCCGTGGACCGCTCTGCACCCGATCCGCTGGGTCCAGGTCCTGACCCTGGCCAACCCGCTCGTCTACATGAGCGAGGGCCTCCGCGCCAACCTCACGCCCTCCACCGGCCACATGCCCACCTGGGCCTACCTCACCGCCCTCACCCTCGGCACCGCCGCTCTGGGCTACCTCGCCCTGCGCCGCTTCACCCGGCGGGTGCAGACCTGACACCGCTCCTGCCGCAGTGAATACCGGAATCACCGCGGCAGCGCCGGCAGGGCCCTGGAGGACGACGACCGGATCCACGAACTGCGCCGCTCGATATTCCAGCACCTGATGAACGACCGCTGGCATCACGGAGTAGAGACCGCGGTCGACGTCACCCTGCTCAGCCGCTCCGACGAACGGTTCGCCGACCACGCCGTCTCCGTCACCCGCCACGTGATCTTCCCGATCACCGGCGAACACGCCGACGATTGGGAATACCGCGCACCTCAGACAACGCCTCTTCACCAGCAGGACGGCGGTGTCGAGGCGGCTGACTACCGGGTGTGGGTGCGCGCGCCCCGGAGCACGTACGGCCGGTCGACGGCGTCGACTACGACAGGTCGTCACCGAGAAGCTGGAGCCGTCGCTGCAGTCCGTGATCCGGGAGGTCCTCTCCCACTCCGCATTCGAGAACAGGACGTTCGCAGCTCGCTGCGACGCTGCGAACTGCGAACATCCACAACATGCCGCCGGGATGTGTGCTCCCGGCCAACAATCCCGGCTGGGTCATCGATCCGGTCACACACCCGGCCGCGGCCGTACACGCCGAGCGTGTTTTTGTCGAACACCAAGACCAGGCGGGCCAAACTCGGCCCCGACAAGCTCGCCGCGCTGGGACTGACGTGGGCACCGGCGTGAGGGTCACAGTCGCGGCGTCGTTGAACGCGGCGAGGCCAACAGCCGGGCCCTGGGAGTGACATGGGACGTAAAGGAGACGGCCCGGCCGTGTTCAGGTGGTGTTTCGGTCCGATCGATTGCGTGACGGTCGCCAGATTCCTGTCCGCCCGTCCGGAGGAGACTCCATCGATGGCCACCGACCGAACCGCCCCGTCACCTGCGCCTGCGCCTGCGCCAGGCGACAGCGCCGGGCAGGTCCCCGGCGTCACCCGGCGCCGCGTACTGCAGGGCGCGGGCCTCGCCGCCGGCGCCCTGGCCCTCGGCGGGCTCGCCGGGCCGGCCGGCCGGGCATTCGCCGACAGCTCGGACGAGTATGTCCTGCCCACGGGCTTCCACGGCGACATGTCCGACCTCAAGCACGTCGTGATCCTGATGCAAGAAAACCGGTCCTTCGACCACTACTTCGGCCAGTTCCCCGGCGTCCGCGGCTTCGGCGACAAGCAGGCGCTCGCCTTCCAGGACGGCACGAACGTCTTCCAGCAGAAGGACGGCACCGGGAAGATCGTCACGCCGAAGGTCGACGACGGTCCCTGGGGCAACGACCACGGGCCGTGGGGTGACGTCAACCACCGCAAGTGGGACCTGTGGGTGCAGCACAACGGCGCCAGCTGCATGAACTACCACTCCGGCGGCCACATGAGCTTCTACCACTCGATGGCCGCGCAGTACACGATCTGCGACCAGAACTTCTGCTCCGAGTTTGGGCCGACCGACCCCAACCGCAAGTACCTGTGGAGTGGTACCGCCAACACCGAGACCGGCAACACGGACGAGTCCAACTACAGCCGTCCGTGGATCACCGTGCCCGAGCAGCTCCAGGAGGTCGGTATCGACTGGCGCCTTTACTCGGACAACAGCGGCAACGGGCGGCAGGGCTACATCAGCAGCTGGGTCGGCGACTACGGCGACAACGAGCTGAAGTACTTCAAGGGGTTCGACCCGAAGGGGCTCAGCCCCGACGACCCGAAGCTGCAGCCCGGCACCGGACTGATCTGGCGCGGCAACTGCACGTACTACTCCGGCATGTCCTCGCCGAACAACGACTCCGAGCAGAACCTCGACGTCGTCCTGAAGGACTTCCATGACGCGTGCCAGCCGGGTGCCGAGTTCCCGCTGCCCGCAGTCTCCTGGATCGTTGCGCCGTACGGCTGGAGTGAGCACCCGTCCGCCGACACCCTGCACGGTGAGCGCTACGTCAAGCGGGTGATCGACATCCTGCAGGGCAACCCCGAGATCTGGAACCACACGCTCTTCATCCTCAACTACGACGAGAACGACGGGAAGTTCGACCACGTGCTGCCGCCGTGGCCTGAGGCGGGTACGGCAGGCGAGTACGCCGGCTCCTACCCGCTCGGCTTCGGTCCGCGCGTGCCGATGCTGCTCGTCTCGCCATGGACTCGCGGCGGCTACGTCGCCTCGGAGGTCTTCGACCACGTCTCGCCGATCAAGTTCCTGGAGAAGTGGGCCGCCTACCTCGGCAAGCCGTTCACCTGCCCCAACATCACCGAGTGGCGGCGTTCGATCGCCGGCGACCTGAGCAGCGCGCTCGACTTCGCGCATCCGCAGGTCGACCCGGTGACCTTCCCGAATCCGGTCGACGAGCAGCCGGTGTCGGTCCCTGCCGACCACATGAAGCCGCGGCCGCTCTCGTTCCACCCGCACGCCACGCTGTCCGAGGACCGGGTCACGGGCAAGGTCACCGCCACCATGACTCTGGCCGGTGGTCCCGACGGCAAGGCCGTGAGCTTCCAGGCCTTCCCGGACAAGTACCGGGCGTTCTCCAGTACGCCGTTCACCGTCAGTGCGAGCGCGCCGCGCGAGTACACCTGGGACAGCTCGACCACGGACGGCAAGTACGCGTTCTCGATCTACTGCAACGACGGATTCGTGCGCTCGTTCGCCGGACAGCTCGTGCCCGCGGGCCAGCGGGATCTCGGCATCCCGCGTGTCGACGTCGACCTGAAGATGGCCGAGAACGGCGAGGAGGGCAAGGTCAAGGTCACGCTGTACAACGACGGCACCGAGCCGGTGCGCTACGAGCTGAGCGCGCACGACTACCTCGGCGGTACCCAGGTCGTTCACCTCAATGGCGGCAAGTCCAAGGTCGTCCCCTGGCCGACGAAGGACGGGTACTACGACCTCGTCATCACCGCTGACACCGGCACTGGCTGGACCCAGCGGTACGCCGGCCGCGTCGCGACGATCGGAAAGGACTGAGTCCCGATGATCCGCACGCTTCGCACCCGCGTCGCCGCCGCGGTGGCGGCGGTGGTCGCGCTCCTCGTCGCACTGCTGGTCGCGGCACCGGCCGCGCCCGTCGCGCCGGTCGCGTCGGCGTCTGCTGCCGAGGCCACTCCGGCCCTGAGCACCCCGACCACGACAGTGGCCGCCGGTGCCCCGATCACCTTCAGCTACTCCGCCCCGGCCGACCGGGTCTCCCGCACCAACTGGATCGGCTTCTACAAGCCCGGTCAGAAGCCGGGTCAGGTCGGGTCGACGTACTGGGTGTACACGGCGACCAACAGCCAGACCGTGCCTGGTACGGCGATCGCCAGCGGCACCCTCGAGTTCCCGGGCGTGGCTGCTGGAACCTACGAGGTCTACTTCCTCTACAACGACGGCTACACGGTCATCGGCTCGAAGATCACCATGACCGTGGTGAACGCCTCGCTCGCCACGTCACAGACGACCGCCGTGGTGGGTACTCCGGTATCCCTTTCCTACAAGGCGCCCGCCGATCAGCTGAGCACGAGCAACTGGGTCGGCTGGTACCGCGGCAAGACGACCTGCGGCATGGGATCGACTTACTGGCAGTACACCCAGACCGGTACGCACAACTACCCGCCGGCCGGCTCGTCACCCGTCGCCGGCGGCACGCTGACCTTCACCGGCATGACCGTCGGATCGTACTCCGTCTGCCTGCTCTACGACGACGGGCACACGATCATCGGATCGCCCCTCATCATCAACATCGTCCACCCGACCAACACGGTGAGCGTGACGTCCTCCGGCCATGGCACCGCCTCGGCATCGTCCAGCGCGGTGACGCCGGGCGACGAGGTCACGCTGACCGCGACAGCTGACAGCGGCTACAAGTTCGCCGGTTGGCACGTGACCAGCCCGAGCGACCTGACGATCGCGGCCGACGGCACCTTCACCATGCCGAACGCGGCGGTGGCCGTGGAAGCAACGTTCGTCCCTGACTCGGCGACCGTGCACTTCGACGGCAACGGCGCCGATGGCGGGACCATGGCCGACCAGCCAGTCCAGTACGACGTTGCCGCGCCGCTGAGCGCCAATGGCTACACCCTGAGCGGCTCCGACTTCGCCGGCTGGGCCACCAGCCCCGTCGGACCTGTCGTCTACGCCGATGGCGCTGAATTCACCGACCGTGTCCCGACCGATGGTGCGTCGATCACGCTGTACGCCCGCTGGCGCGCACACGGGCAGTACCTCGTATCGATCGATGACGCCGACCATGGAAGCGGTACGCCGTCGGTCCGCTCGGCCGCACCCGGTGACTCCGTCAAGCTCACCCCATCGGCCGCGACGGGCTACCACTTCAACGACTGGCAGGTGTCGACGCCCTCCGGTCTCACCATCGACGCTGCGGGCAGCTTCACCATGCCGACGGCCGATGTCGTGGTCGTGCCGCGTTTCGAGGCCAACACGTACAAGGTCGTCTTTGACGGCAACGGCGCTGAGGCCGGTACGACGGACGCCAGTTCGTTCACCTACGACACCGCGGCCGCGCTGGCGCCCAACGGTTTCGTCCGGGACAACTACCGCTTCGCCGGCTGGAGCACGACACCGACCGGAGCGGTCGTGTACAGCGACCTGGCATCTGTGAAGAACCTGACCGCCGAGAACGGTGGAGTCGTCACTCTGTACGCCCAGTGGGTCAAGCTCTCCGTTCAGGCCGGCAACTGGCCGAGCCTGCCCAAGGGCTTCGTCACCGATACGTTCAAGGTTCCCGCGGTACCCACCTCTGGGGCCGTCAGCCAGCCGCTGCTGGGCTTGTGGAACGGCGCGGCGCCGACCTCGTTCACCAAGGTCTCGGGTGATGCGTGGCTCGACGTGACCACCGACGGCACCGTCACCGGAACCGCGCCGGACCGCCGGCAGAAGAATGCCGGAGAGATCACGGTCTCGGCCACGAGCGGCGGTACGACCTCGACGATCCTGGTCGAGGTGCCGGTCGCGGCCCCCAACACGTCGCCGGACTTCAAGGCGGCAACGTGGAACGCCTGGAACGCGGGCAGCAAGGTCACTGATGCGATGGGCAAGAACCTCGCTGTCATCGCCGCTCGCGGTGTCGGAGTCATCGGCTTCCAGGACGGCGGCTATCCGATGGCGCAGTCCGTCGGCGCCGCCCTGGGATGGTCCGTGCACGGAATTGGTGATCTCGGCATCGTGTCGTCGTACCCGATGACTCCCGGTACGACGACAGTCTTCCCGACCGCCTCGGCTCCGGCTGCCGCGGAGACGGTCAGCGTCGGCGGCAAGCCGGTACGGATCTGGGACGTCCACCTTGACGAATCGAACTACGGTCCGTACAGCAACTGCTTCGACGGCACAGACGTCGCGTCCGTAGTCGCCAAGGAGACGTCGACGACCCGGTACGCCCAGGCGCAGGCTGTCGCCAAGGCCATGGCCACCGACCTTCGATCGGGTACGCCGGTCATCCTGCTCGGCGACCTGGCGTCTCCGTCCGGGACCGACTGGACCATCGCCACGTCAGCGTCCCACTGCAAGGCGGGTGCGCTCGACTGGCCGGTTCCCGTTGTGTTCCGCACGGCAGGCCTGCTGGACTCCTACCGGACCGCGAACCCGGACCCGAGCGCCAGGCCCGGCATCACCTGGTCGCCGGTCGTCAACACCAACGCCAACGGGAAGCCGGAGCCGCAGGACCGGATCGACTACGTCGACTACACCACCTCCGGCGGCCTGGAACCGATCTCCTCCGACGCCCTCTTCGTCGGCCGCCCGTCGGCGACCAACCCGTCAGCCAACTCCTGGCCCAGCGACCACGCCGCAGTAGTAACCACCTTCCGCATCACTGCCACATCCCACTAACCACCAACCCTCGAAGTGGGGGGCGTAGCCCGCGGGTACGCCCCCCACTCCACCCGGACCTGCCGATACGCAATCGAGGGTCTGGTCCGAAAATAGAAGCAGTCAGGGTGGCGTCCTCAGGCTCCGATGGGTTCGAAGCGGACGGTGAGTCCGAGGGCGTTGGCCTGGCGGGTGA
>NZ_JBSGBZ010000107.1:0-12835 GCF_053601495.1 Streptomyces sp. NPDC004721 | reverse complement strand
CCCGACGCCATACTGACACTCGAGCTCACAGGCATCACAGATTCGCCGGCGTCCCGGACGGACACAACCCACATTTTCCCGGCCTCACGGCGGCCAGCGCAGCCGGTCTGGGTTACTGACACGAAAATGACGTGTAGTTCGCGGGTCAAGTGGCTGGGACCGGGTCGAAGCGGACCCCGCAGGGGCCTGCACGAGACACAATGGGGCCCGCCGACCGGAGGTTGGCGGGCCGCCACGAGAAAGGAGCTGGGCTATTCCCACTCCCACTCCTCTTCCTCATCGTCCCACATGAGAACCTCCCTGGTCAGCTACGGACAAAACACACCGTCAGAAGGCGGTGTCTGTGCACGGCCCTACACCATCATCGTGCTGCACGGCTCGCACAGTGTGTGGCATAGCCGCCCGCATCACCTGATACACACATCGCACCCCTGTTCACTCCAGTGGGTGATGGATGCATTAAGGACTTCTAGCAAAAAGAGACCCTTGGAGGTCGTCCAGCGGCCACGGACCAAGGGCTTCGAGCCGCTGCCGAAGCGGTGGGTGATCGAACGGACCTTCGGCTGGCTGATGCAGCACCGCCGCCTGGTCCGAGACTAGGAGGCTCTGCCGCAGACTCTCCTGATGGACCGATCGTGGCCGTCCCTCCCAGCGATCGTCCCCTGGCAGCCGGACGGCCACCGGCTGGGCTGTTGGTCCGAACCGGTTCGGCCCTCGGCGCGCCCGCGTCAGGAAACGGCCCGTCAGGCGTCTGGGGTAGCCCTGCCGAGGGTACTGGCGTTGCCCGTCCGAAGCAGCCGCAGGAACGCCTTGAGCCCGGTGATGATCTCGTCGTTGTCGGTGAGCCGGTTCACTGTCGTCTCGAACTCCCAGGCCAGCGCGGCAATCCTGCGGTCGGCCTCGTCGGCGCGACCGTACAGGGACACCCCCAGCGCGTCCACGGCCCGCCGCAGTTCGGCCAGCGCGCGATACTGCTCCTCGGTCTTCTCCTCCAGGACCTTGACGCCCCGGTCCGTGTGCTCCATGCGCTCCTGCAGCCGCACCACGTCATCACGCGGGAAGGTCACGTCCTTCAGCAGGGTGCCCAGCCGCTTGCGCAACTGCGCGAACCAGGCGCCCGCCGGCCGGAAGACCGTGCTCAACAGGAAGAACCCCGCGACCCAGTACCCGGCCCGGTGACCCGTCACCCACGTCACCGCCACCACCCCGGCGCCGGTCAGCACATGCCCCGCCACGGCGACCCGCAGCATTGTGCGGGCTATGCGTGTCGCCTCCACGTCGCGCGCAGACGGAACCACAAGGCCCTTGTCCCGACTCACCGCGATCTCGGCCAGCACCGTCTGCGCCCGGAAGTACACGTTCCAGGGAACGGTCAGCAGCACGAGCAGCCACAACAGGCTCAGCACCCCGGCCCCCGCGCCCAGCACCACCGGCAGCGGAGCACCCACCGCGTACACCAGCGCCAGCGCTCCCGCGGTCACCCCCAGCACCACCACCCCCGCGATGAATCTCGCCATCCCACCCTCACTCTCCCGCCGCCATTTCCCGCCATCGTCCCGCCGTGGCGGCCGGTCGGCATGAGTACGGTTACTCAGGTCCGGGGAGAACGCACCCCATGTACTTCGTCCGCGATGTGGGCGTTTAACTGGCTGTTCTCTATCCGTTCGCGCGGTCGGTCTGATTCGAACGGGGTGCTGGATCGGGTGAGTTGGCCGGTGCGAAGGCCCACAGGTTCGGGAACTCGTCTGGATACCTTGGCCTCCGCCGCGATCACCCTGCTCAGGCCATCACACCACCGAGAAAAGCCCAACAAAAGCGCCCTGCCCAGCACCCACGAACGCTGGGAACGCGACCGCCACTGGCACTCATCGGACCGCATTACCGTCGAACACGCCCTCGCCGCGGAAGGCCGTCGCTGACCTCGTCGCGGGCCGCGGGCGCCGCGCCCTTCCGCCGGCCATCGGCGGGCCTGGCGCCGCGCAGGCCGAAGGCAGAGACCGCCGCCCTCAGCAGCACCATGACCACCGGGACGACGAGCGCGGTGCGGTAGGCGTCCAGCACCGCGCCCGGTGAGCCATCGGCGCCGGCCGAGGCGATCCCGTACACCGCGGTCACCGCAGAGATCCCGACCGCCGAGCCGAACTGGGTGAACGTGGACAGCAGCCCGCCAACCAGGCCCTGCTCCTCCTTGGCCACGCTGTCGGTCGCCGCGATGGTGAGCGGACCGTAGGCGAGGGCGAAGCCGCCCAGCATGGAGAGACCAGGAAGACGCCCAGCCAGGTGAGGAACATCCGCCGCCTGCCCAGCAGATCGGCGGCTCGGCCGCCGAGCAGGGTGAAACCGGCGTAGCCGAGCACGTAGCCGCTCATCACCCACGCCGCGGTGCCGGTGGTCAGGCCGAGATCGGCGCGAAGGGTGGGGACGGCAACGGCCAGCATGGCGACGTCGCTGCCCTCGAGGAAGATCGTGCCGCACAGGACGAGCAGCAGGGCCCAGCCTCGTCCGCTCTTGCGGGCCGCAGGGATGGTGGACACCGATGCGCTCTTCACTCGTTGAGTCGCTTGGTCAACTCCAGGTCATCAGCAACGGACGCTGTCCGTCGCGCAAGCTGCACACGTCCAACCATCCATCCCGGAGCCACCACAATCGCCTTGGCCACGGCATCGCGCGCCGACCCCCTCACCGTCTCCCGAGGGGTGTCCGTTTCCTTCAAGACCCGATGCCCGTCCCCTGCCTACGCTGCCGGCCATGAACACCGAGCTGTCACCCCAATTCGATGTCATCGGCATCGTCGTCTCCGATCTGGCCGCGTCGCTCGCCTTTTACCGGCGCCTTGGGATCGCGTTCCCCGAAGGCTCCGAGGACCAGCCGCACGTCGAGGGCGCACTGCCGGGCGGGCTACGCCTCGCTCTCGACACCGAGGGCACCGTCCGCTCGTTCCACCCGTCGTGGCGTCCGCCGACGAGCGGCGGCCGGGTGGGGCTGGCGTTCCGGTGCGCAAGCCCCGCACACGTTGACGCCATGTACGAGGACCTCGTCGGCGCCGGGTACCACGGCGAGCTGAAGCCGTGGGACGCCGTCTGGGGCCAGCGGTACGCCGTGGTGAACGACCCGGACGGCAACGGCATCGAGCTGTTCGCGCCGCTCGCGGACGACAGCGCTTGAGCTACCGTCCCACCAGCTCCGTCAGCGGCGCTCCCGCCAGCTCCCGTACCTCGCGCGACAGATGAGCCTGGTCCGCGAAGCCCGCCAGTGCCGCCGTCTCCGCGAAGGCGACGCCGGCGCGGGACAGGGCAAGGGCGCGCTGCAGACGGAGGATCCGGGCCAGGGTCTTGGGGCCGTAGCCGAAAGCGGTCAGGGAACGCCGGTGGAGCTGACGCGCGCCCAGGCCCACCGATTCGGCGGTCGCCGTGACGGAGCGGCCGGCCGTCAGCGACGCCACGACCGCCCGCAGGAGCGGGTCGAAGGGATCCGCGTCGGCCGCGAGACGCAGCGCCAGATCTTCAAGGGCAGCGGCCGGGTCCCGTGCCTCGTCGACGCGTTCCGTAAGGCGGCGCGTCTGGGCACCGGGCCATAGGTCTACAAGGTCCACGCGTCGGTCCCGCAGATCGTGCGCGGGCACACCGAGCAGGGCGGGGGCGATGCCGGGAAAGAAGCGGACGCCCGCCCACGGACCCTGCTCACCGGGGCCAGGGTGGTACGCACGGGTATCGGGCCCGGCAACAAGGAGCCTGCCCTCGGTCCACAGCAGATCCATGCAGCCATCGGGCAGGACAGCCGCCCCTTTGCCGACTCCCGGACGCCTGGCGGCTCCCCGCGTCCACACGACCGCCTCCGGCAGCCGGGACGCACGCTCTCCATACTCGGCGGACACGTCACGAAGGCTACGCCAGGCGGGTGCGATACCCCGGGAGCCGAACTCGGACATCAGCCCGCAGGCGGTGGTGTCGCTTCACACCGCAAGAGCCAGACCACATCATTCGAGACGCGGACCGGCAATCACGCGCGACGCACCACATCGACCGGGAAACCAGGCGCCGACGACAACCGTTGGTACTGCTTCTATCAGTACTCGAACTTCGGGCGCACCGACTTCAGTGGAACCATGCGAACTGCTCCACGGGCATCCGGTTCTCGGACTCCGGATTCGACAACATGACCACCGGATGGGTGAACACGACCAAGAACGCCGATAAGCCGTTCCGTTACCGTGGTTCGCCAGATCAGTGGGATAGCGGATCGATCGCCTCGACGCGGATTGCCATATCACGGTCCAGGACTTCCGGCCTCTTCACGCGTTCGACGAGGTCCTCTTGTGGTTCACCCACCGCGTGATCGGGGCCGGGATCGAGGAAGTACGTATCCCGGTACTCATCGTGCAATTGCAGGAGCCCGGCCCTGCGGAGTTCCTGGATCGCGCTGTAAATGCCTTCCGCCCGTATGCCGTATTGGTCCCTCACTTCGGAGACCGTCGGCAGAATATCGCCAAAGACGTAGCAGCGTTCGGCCAGGCCGTCGCGGATGTGGCTGACGAATTCCTCACATGCCTGTTCCGTGTCGCTTGTCGTCGGCCCGGGCAAGTGGATCGCCTTCAGGTGTAGGGGTCTGTTGTACTTCCTTTCCGGTATCGCTCAGGGCCTCCGGTCGATCGTCGACACACTGCCCCGCTCCAGCGTCTCGGACACGCTGAGAGTGGCGGGGACGGACACATTGAGGCGCCGTGCGTGTCCGAACAGAGCCGACTCCGTGCCCACGGGGTAACCCGTCTCCGGGTCGAACAGCACTGATTCCCGTTGCGTGCTGCCGTCCAGCGTCTCGTTCTGCGACACGGCGATCACGTCCCGTCCGTTCCAGGTCGTAGTGCTGGCCACGGCCACGCCGCGGCTGCCGGCGAGGACCCGCAGCGCGGTGGCGCGGAGACGCGGATCCACCGAGCCGGATCTCGCCACGTAGCCGAGCAGGTCGTTCACTCCATAGATGATCATCCCGCCCTCCCAGTTCATCTTCGCCAGCTGCTGTGCGAGTTCCGCGGGGTCGGTGGCGAACGGAGCGACCGCCCCCCAGTCTCCGCCTTCCGGAGAAGGGAACTTGCCAGGACCGAACGTCCGGTCCTCGACCCCGGTACCGGCGACCAGTCCCGCCTCTTCGGCTTCCTTCCGCTGCGCGGGGCTGGGGTAGATGGGCTCACCGAACGCACTGCGCCGACGTCCGGAATGGTCCTTGCCCACCCAGGACTCGGTCACGGTGGGCACGGCGGCGTGAGCAACGCCTCCCGGAACGTCCCCGGCGGTGTTGAGCCACCAGCCCCACGTCTTCGAGTACTGGAACGCGCCCTGCGCCGCTTCGGGTTCGAGCCTGTCCACGCGCCGCGCGAAGGCGAGGAGGAACTCGCGCGCCGACTGTCCCTCAACGGGCTGCAGGGACAGTACGGGTGGTGTGTATGCGACAGGTATCACTACGTGGCTGTTCGGGAGGAGGTTCCGGCCACCCACGGCCAGGGCCGTGCCGACGCCCACGATCGCTGCTCCCGCGAGGAACCGCCGTCGCCCCGGACGTACCCGTCGCGGACGCCGGGTGGACCGCAGAGCCCGGAGTGTGTGCTCCGCTTGAGACGGCAGGGCGGCACGGGCAGGCTCGACGGGACGCGCTGGATCATTGGCGGTGGTCAGGAGTCCCCGGACCCGCTCCACGTCTCGCTTCACGTTGCGGTCCTCTCCGTAGTGACAGGGCGATGGTCGGCGACCGCAGGAACGTCCTTCGCGAGTTCGTGCTCCAATCTTCGTCGGGCCCTGTGCAGGCGCACGGCGAAGGTGGCTTTGCTGCACCCGAGAGCTTGGGCCGCCTCATGCGGCTCGAGGCCGTCCCAGGAGACGAGCATCAGCACCTCACGGTCGCCCTCGGATAACCGCGCGAGAATACGGGCGGCGCCCATGCGCGCCAGCACCCGGGTCTCCGCGCCGGGCTCGTCTGTGTACGTGTCCTTCTCGCCGCGCAGCCGGCCTGCCAGCCGATCCGCCCGCCCCTGGGAGCGCCACGTGTTGGCGACGACCCGCCGGGCGATGCCGTATAGCCACGGCAAGGCGGCGCCCCGCTTCGTCGACCAACGCTCCCAGGCGATGGCGAACACCTCCGAAGCAGCATCATCGATCAGGTCCGGGGCGAGTCGGCGCGTCAGATACCTCACCACGGCGTGGTACGAGTCCCGGTACACCGCCTCAAACCGGGACCACTCGTCCGCGATCTCACCCACACGGCCTCCCCTTCCGATGATCCTCGCAGACAGTTTGTGTCCGTCACCCCCTCGCGATTACAGCAGCCGACCGCGAAATCCCTTCCCACGCCATCAAAAGAGATCCGCAACCAGTGGTCAGTCTGGTTCGGTCACCGGTTGCGGAGGAACGGGTCGGGGACGTCGCCACGCAGCACGCCGTGCACGAGCTGGCCATGTCCGCACCCGCATAAGCCTGAACGATCAGGAACTTCGCCGGGAACCGCACCACCTCGGCGCTGCGGGCGATCACCGCATAGCTCAACTCCAGTGGCTAGGAACGTGGGTCAGTAACGGGCAACTGACCGGGTGGTCTTGATCGCTGGGATCGCTCGCGGTCGCCCGGCTGGTTGTCCCGCGGCAGCGGTGGCCGGTCCTTCCGGCTTGGGGAATCGACCCGATGGCCGGGCCTGTCAGGCGATCGCCATCCAGCGATGGCGGCAGCAGCACGGTCACTGACCCATACCCTGACCTGACGACATGTTAGGTATTGGGAACTTGGCTTTTCCCGCCGTGGTCGCTGCGCTGATCGCCGTTCCGGGGCCGAGCGTGGTGTTCGTGGTCGGGCGCGGGGTGGCCCTCGGACGCCGGGCGGCGCTAGCCACGGCGATGGGCAACAACGGCAGGGCGCTGCCCCAGTTCGTCAACCGCTCGGCGGGGCACGTGACGCTGCGGCTCCTGCTCCTTGGCATCGTCTGCGCCGCTGTCGCTCTGGTTTCCGACTCGGCCTGGGGGCTCCTCGCCGGACCGCACGTGACTGGATCCGCGGGTCGCCCCGAGCGATGGCCTAAACGCCCCGTGAGCCCCGTGCAGCGGTCGGGTCACCTGCTGAGCCGCACGTCCTTTCCGGTCAGCTGGGCCCGGATGCCGTCCTTCGCCACCGAGATGTCGCGCAGCCGAATGTCACCCGGGAGGTCGTCCGGCAGCTGCGCCGAGAACTCCATCTGCTGCGCGACCTTCGGCTCCTGGAGCTTCTGCAGTCCCTGGATCAGCGACGGATCGATGCCGGTGGGCTTCAGCACCGACGGATGGTGCACAAGCGCGTCCAGCACCCGGCCCTTCATCTTCTGCTGCGGGCGGACGTCCTTCCCGGCCGCCTGCTGCAGCTCGTCCTCGTCCATCCGGTCGGCGGCCGCCGCGGTCAGCTGCAGGCCGCCGCCCTTGCCCGGCACGTACGTGAGCAGGCCGGGCACCACCACGCGCAGGTCTCGCACGCTCATGGCGAGGCCGCGGTCACCGACCCGCCGCAGCTGCGCCCGTCCGCGGACCTCGGCCTGCCGGCCGCCCACCGGCAGGTCGCCGCGGGCCAGCACCGTGTTCTTCCCCGGACCGGGGCTCAAGTGGACCTGCGATGCGCCGACTTCGCGGTTCAGGTCCTTGAAGTCCAGGAATATGTCGCCGCGCACCCGGCCCAGCACCACACCCTTGACTGAGGACGGCAGGCTGCCGACGATCCGGATGTCGTCGACGTTCGCCCGCACCTGCGCGACGGAGACCGGCCCGGCGTCGACGTGCGGCACGCTGACCTCGACGTGGTCGACGCCGCCCGCGAGTACCTGCCCAAGGAACGGGAAGCTGTCGATGTGCAGCTCCGGCGCGGCATGCAGCCTCAGCGCCTTCTGCACCTGCTGTGCCGCCAGATCCTGGGCGTAGAGCACGGCCCACCGGTCGCCGAGCGCGAGGAACGCGAGCACGACGACGAGTACGGCGAGCGTCTTGACGGTCCGCCGGACGATGCGGCGGGGCTGGCGCCCGGCGCGCAAGCGGTCCTTCCTGCCGTACTCGCCGTCCTCCTTGACTTCGGTTTTGGCGTCAGCCTCGGCCGGGCCGGCCTCGGCGTCGTCGCGGGTGTCCGCGCCTGTATCCGTATCCGAGTCGGCGCCGGGACCGGTCTCGTCATCGTGTGCCGATGGCTGGTCCGGTGTGTCGCCGTCGTCGGCACCGGCCTCAACGTCGGTCACGGGGGCCGTGCCGTCCTGGGCAGCACGGCTCACCGGTACTCGTGCTGCGGAGACTGCGGAAGATCTGGAAGTCATCGCCCCCATGCGACCACAGCGCGAGCGTTCCGCTCAAGTCGCGCGCTGGCCCGGGTCGATGCCTGCACCGCCCGTGAACGGCACCGGGAAGCCGAGCAGCGCCGCGGCAGGCAGCCCTCTACGCCGCCGATGCCGCCCTGGACGGTCGAGCTAGGCATCGGCCAGGACCGACCGCCGAAGTGCACGTCGGCGGATGCCACATGGCCGGCACCCGGAAACGGCCGTCTCCCGCGAGCAAGCACGCCGGGTCTCCGCCCCGGCGGGCGGCGGCCTACGGCCGCTGCGCGACCCGGCTACCGCCCGCGAGGAGGAAAGCGTTTCGCGCCCCTGAAAGAAGGGCCAGGCCGGCTCCGCCAGGATTCCCGCCGGGCCCCACTCGGACAACCCGTTCCACTTCCGGCAAAGCGGACTGCGCTCCGACGCCGGATCCCGGTTGGTTTCCGTCGCTCGCATCCCCGGGGATGTCACTCCCGTTACGGGAGCGTGACCAAGACCCCTTGTCGCAGCCGCTGGGCCTGCCACAGGGTGACGTATGCGCTTACAGACACGCGTACGTCCTGGGAACTGTATGACCCCCGATGAGAGGCCCGCTGTGTCCCTGTTCAGACGACTGGTCAGCCGCCGCAGACGGCGGATCGGTCTCACCACCGCGCTGGTCGGCGCCGCGGCGACGCTCCTCGCGGCGGCGCCCGCGGCCGACGGCGGTCAGGACCGTCTCGCCGTCACCTCCGTCTCCACTCACCCCGGATTCGTCACCGGCGGGGACGTGCTCGTCCACGTGCACGTGCCCGGTGGTACCCGGCCCGGCGAGGTCCGTGTCACCCGCAACGGCACCGATGTCACCGGACAGTTCACCCCCGACGCCGACGGTCACGGGCTCACCGGCCTGGTCACCGGGCTCGCTGACGGCCGCAACCGCATCACCGCCACGGCCGGCGACGCGCCGGGCGCGCGGGGCGCGCGCGACGTCCTCGAGGTGCGCAACCATTCGATCACCGGACCGGTCATCAGTGGCCCGCACGAGCGCCCGTACCTGTGCGCCACGGAGTCGTTCAAGCTCGTCGACGGGTCCACCCTGGGCCCGGCCCTCGACAAGGACTGCTCCGCGAAGACACGGGTCGACTACGCGTACCGTTCGACCGACGGCTCCATCAAGCCGCTCCCGGACCGCGACGCCCGGCCCGCGGACCTCGCGCACACCACGACGACGACCGGCGCCACGGTTCCGTTCCTCATCCGCATCGAGACCGGCACCGTCAACCGGGCCATCTACCAGATCGCCATGCTGCACGACCCCGCGCGGACCGAGCCCGCCCCGGTCACACCCAGCGAGGGCTGGAACGGCCGCCTGATCTACACCTTCGGCGGCGGCTGCCGCGCCGGCTGGTACACCCAGGGCGACACCACCGGCGGCGTACTGGACCCGGAGATGCTGCGCCGCGGCTATGCCGTCGCGTCGTCCTCACTCAACGTCTTCGGCCAGAACTGCAACGACCTGCTGGCCGCCGAGTCCACGATGATGGTCAAGGAGCGCTTCATCGAGCGGTACGGGGCGCCGCGGTTCACCATCGGCTGGGGCTGCTCCGGAGGCTCGTACCAGAGCCACCAGATCGCCGACAACTACCCGGGCCTGCTGAACGGCATCGTCGTCGGCTGCAGTTTCCCCGACGTCACCTCCGCGACCAACTTCACACTGCTCGACTCGCGGCTGCTCGACCACTACTTCACCGACACCGCACCCGGCAGCTTCAGCGCCGAGCAACAACGGGCGGTCTCCGGCTTCGGCGTGCGGGAATCCATCCCGAACCTCAGCGACGGGGCCAAGCGGCTCGACCCCGACGCCGAGTTCCCCGCCGGCATGCCGACCGACCAGCGCTACGACGCGGAGCACAACCCCGGCGGCGCGCGCGCCACGGTCTACGACCACACGGTCAACGTCTACGCACGGGATCCCCGCACCGGCTTCGCGCTGCGCCCCCTGGACAACGTCGGCGTGCAGTACGGCCTCGACGCCCTCAACAAGGGCACGATCACCAAGGAGCAGTTCCTCGGCCTCAACGCCGACATCGGCGGCATCGACCGCGACGCCCGGCACACCGCAGAGCGGACCCGGGCCGACCTCACGGCCACCATGGCGGCGTACAGGACCGGGCGCATCCTGTCGGGCGGCGGCGGGCTTGCGAGCACGCCGATCATCGACTACCGCGCCTACACCGACCACGCGTCCGGCGGCGACATCCACATGGTGGTGCACGGCTTCTCCACCAGGGCGCGGCTCATCGTGGCGAACGGGAACGCCGACAACCACGTGATGCTCGAAGAGGACGACCGCTACGGCTACTTCAGCCTCGAGAGCCCGGTGCTGCGCCAGGCGCTCACCGCGATGGACGCCTGGCTGACGTCGGTCACCGCCGACCACTCCGACCGGCCGCTCGCGCGGAAGGTGGCCGCCGGCAAGCCCGCCGACCTGACCGATGCCTGCTGGACCCGCGATACGCAGCCGCGGAAGATCACCCAGCGGCTGACGTACGACAACCGGGGACGGTGCGGCAAGCTGTACCCGGCGTACCCGACTCCGCGCCTGGTCGCTGGAGCGCCGCTGACCGACGACGTCGTCGCCTGCCACCGGAAACCGGTGAACGCCGCCGACTACGCGGTCGGCTTGAGCACCGCGGAGCTGCGCCGGCTGCGAGAGATCTTCCCGACCGGCGTCTGCGACTGGTCCAAGGCCGGATACGGGCAGCGCCCGCTGAACGGCACCTGGCAGGCCCTGGGCGGCACGCCCTGAGGACAACGCCGGTCGCTCACTTTTGAAGCGCTCTCCCCCGTGGACGGGGGAGATTCCGCCCTACCTTGCGGTGGAAGGCTTGACGCGACGAGCGCGGCTGGCGACTGCTCTTCCAGCAGCCGGGATCGCCACGAGGCCGATCCGGTACAGGTGCAAGATGTTCCGGGCTGCGTTGCGGTCGGCGTTGCCCGACCAACCGCAGTCCGGGTTCTTGCACACGAACACGGCCTGGGACTCCCGGCTGCCGGCAGTGGTGGAACTGCAGGCCGAGCAGCGCTGGGAGGTGCCGAGGGCGGGGACCTTGACCGGGGTGCCGCCGAGCCGGGCGGTCTTGTACGTCAGCATCGTGACCGTACGCCCCGCGCCTCGGCGGCGATGGAGCGGTCCAGCCCGGTTTGGCCGAAGAGGTGGTGCGGGGCCGGTGACTCCTCGTCGGCGCCCCCGCACCACAGCTCAGCTTTCGGGCACGGCCTCCTACTTCTGGGGCGCGAGGTCCGGGCCCAGGGACGAGAACTTCTCCTGGGAGACGATCCGCTGCGGCGGCCAGGTGATGTTCTTCGGGGGCCACTTCTGGCCGGTCTTCTTCAGGAACCACTCCGGGGGCTCGTACATCGGCGGCTCGTACCCGTCGGGCAGTGCCGTCTTCCACTGCACCCCGCGGGTACGCTCCTTGAACTCGTCCTTGATCGCCTTGAGCCGGTCGGGCTGGGTGACGAGGTCGACGGCGGTGGCCGCCAGATAGCGCGCGGCCGCGAGCACGGCGGCCTGGCCGGGGGCGGCGGCGGCGCAGGCCGCGGTGGACCAGGTGTGCATCTTGGTGCCGATGGGGGCGAGCGCGGCGCCCATCGAGACGGTCGGCACGTTCCAGCTGATGTCGGCGACGTCCGTGGAACCGCCGCCCAGGAAGGCCGGGTTGGGCGGAGTGAGGTCGCCTATCGTGTCGTGCATGCCCTTCTGCGGCAGCCCCAGGGATGCCTGGAGGTCCTTGGCGAGCTTGTGCGCCTCGTCGGTGAACTGAGGCGGTCCGATCTGCCGCATGTTCTCGTGCAGCAGCTCCGCGAACGACTTGGA
Source organism: Streptomyces sp. NPDC004721 (assembly GCF_053601495.1). NCBI lineage: Bacteria > Bacillati > Actinomycetota > Actinomycetes > Kitasatosporales > Streptomycetaceae > Streptomyces > Streptomyces sp. NPDC004721. The sequence goes on along the minus strand of NZ_JBSGBZ010000107.1, from coordinate 672 downwards.
GGGCAGCTGGTTCCAGCAGGCCGAGGTGACGCGGTGGCGCACGCTGGTCTGGCTGGCCTTGGCGGCGGCCTCGGAGACCGCGATGACCTTGTCCAGGAGCACCTGCACGCGCGCGGGACTGCCCTCGCGGACGTAGTAGGAGATCTCGGCTATCTCGGGGGTGACGTTGGGGATGTCGCCACCGTTGTTGATCACCCAGTGGAGTCGTCCCGAGGGGGCGAGGTTCTCCTCGCGCAGGAACTCCGACATGGTCGCCATCATCACGGCCGCGTCGAGCGCGCTCTTGTTGCCGAGCGGGGTGCCGCCGTGGCCCGCGACGCCGAGGAAGGTGAAGGTGACGGCGGTCATCGCGGTGGTGGAGCCCCACCCGGTGGCGTTGGCGGTCGACGGGTGCCAGTCGAGGAAGGCGTCCAGGCCGTCGTAGACGCCCTTGCTGACGGCGTAGGTCTTGCCGATCAGCGTCTCCTCGGCCGTCGAGCCGAAGAACTTCACGGTCACCGGGAGCTTGTGCTTCTTCGCCGTCTGCGCGACGGCGGCAGCCGCGGCGGCCGCGGCCGTGCCGAGCGCGCTGTGCCCGCAGCCGTGACCGGGGCCGTAGCTGGGTGCGAAGGGGTCGTGGATGTACTCGCGCGGGTCGTGGTGGCCGACGCCCTTGTTCTGCGAGAGGCCGGG
>NZ_JBSGBZ010000106.1:0-13995 GCF_053601495.1 Streptomyces sp. NPDC004721 | reverse complement strand
CCACGGCACGAACCTGGGAAGACCGTGAAACGAGCCGAAACCCTCACCGAACACGTCCGCCTGAAACAGCAGCGGGGATAAAAATCAAGCTAAGCCGGGCATCTCCCTGCAATACGCCGAGGGCACTCTTCGTGATGCCGTCACCCTGTGGGGCAACGCCCGCAGCGCACGGGACTACTTCCGGGCCTTCACCGACTTCCGGGTCTTCACCGACGCCGTGGAGAAGACCTTCCCGGCCTTGGAGTGCGCCTTCGCCGCCCCCGACCTCGCGGCCGGCCTGCGCTCCGGCGTACTGGCACCTCCTGCAGCTCGGCAGCCCCGAAACCGTCATCGCCGCCAGCGGCTTCCCGCTGCCCTCCGCTCCGGCCCTGATAGGCGTACCAGTGCCGAAGCCGGGGTCTGCCTCGGCTGACACTCGCAGAGAGCCGGACCTGTCGCAGGTGCCGTCGATCTGTGCCTGCCACCGCAACGCAAAGCCTTCAAAAGTCCCTGCTCGATGTCAGTGGCCTGCGAGATCATCATTCCGGCGTTCGGGTTCTGCCGGACGACGAGGGCTGAGGGGGACAGGGTGCCGCAGGAACTCTTCTTTGAAACCGTCCAGCGTGACAACTACTCATACACGAGGCTGAATCGCGCGGCCATCAACGAGCTTCGCACCGCCCCGTCCGCCAGTGGTGACGAAGAGGCTGCGCACGCTCTCATCGACCTGCTGATCGACGACTTGCCCCAGCACCCTGAGCACGACGGACTGATGGACAATTCGGAGACGGGAGCGGTCATACGCTGTCTCAAGGCCGTTCTGCGCCGCCTCGGTATCGAGTTCGAGGTCCCCTTTCACGACAAGCAGGGCTACTACTCGTTTCGGATGGAGCACGACAACGGCCTCATTACCGACCTGACCAGGGTCTTCGCCCCAGCGCGCGCAGCGCTGGAACGACGCGAGCAGACCACCTTCACCGGAGGCTTGCGGGGGCTGCGCGGCGAGCTGCGCAACCTCATCTTCGCCGCCGCGCAGAAGCCAGAGATCGTCTGGAGGGACGTCGCGGGTGGTGTCATCGAGATCACGAAGAACAAGGACCACTGCCTGCTGTATGACCGCCCAGTGGGAGCCTCGGGCCTCACCTGGAGCGAACTCGGCAAGTGGTGGCACCTCCAGGACGGCATGTACGGGATGTCTGAGCATCTCAGGCTGCAGGCGCTCCTGAAGCGGCTGAGGGGGTCACTCAACGCCCCGGAGCAGCTGTTGCTGGACACCTACTGGGATCACGCGATGCAGCGAGGCTTCGGAGACTTTCCTGCTCTGTTGCCACAGGTGTATCTCCATTACGACCCCCTGGCGCAACATCAGCGGAATCAACGGGCGGAAGGCAAGGTGCTGACGCGGCAGCGGATGGACTTCCTGATGCTCGCTTCCGGCGGTCGCCGATACGTTCTCGAGCTGGATGGGAAGGAGCACTACTCGCGTGATGGGAAGGCCGCACCCGACCTATACGCCGACATGGTCCGAGAAGATCGGCGGATCCGTCTTCAGGGGTATGAGGTGTACCGGTTTGGCGGCGCCGAGTTTGTGGACCCACAGGCTGCCAAGCTCATGCTGAGCGGGTTCTTCGACCAGTTGCTGGCTCCGTAGCTCCGCCCCCCACGAGGAAGCCACACAAGCTGCCGTCACCTCCAAAGCCGGAGCGGGTACAAGCTCGACAGCCCAGGTCGCCCGGGCTGTCGCGCGCTGCGGCTCAGCGCCAGACCGAGTCAGGCCCAGTCGACGCCGAGGTCTCGCAGCGCGTCGAGCTGTTCCTGGGTAAGCCGGTCTCGCCTCGATTTGGTGTTGGTGATCCATACGCCGAGTCGGACCGGGACCGGCTCCGCCTCGCCGTCGACTGCGACATGGACGATGGTGCTGCGGGGTACGGGCCGCTGTCCTTCGCGTTCGACCCATTGCGTGAGGGCGGCGAGTCCGCGTTGGAATGCCGCTTGGGCCTTGCTCCCGGCCTTCCCCGGGCCCTTCGTCGCGCCCTCAGCGGCTGGTGCCGGGGACGGCGCCTCCGCCGGTGTCACGCCTAGCCGGGTGAGCCGTTCCTGCTGCTCGTCCGACAGCTGCTTCCAGGTGCTGGGCTGTTTCTGCCGTTGGAGCCATCGTCCGAGGTCGTCGCTGTCGAGGAGGACGCCGGGTGCGATGTCGGGTAGCCGGCCCCCGGGTTCGTCCTCCGCGAGGTGGAGGAGGATGCGGTGGTGGCGTTGCCAGTCCAGTGGCCAGGGGCAGTTCCAGTCCTCGTCGATCGCGGTCAGCTGTCCTGCGCGCTCCGCCGCCCGGTCGGGGTTTTTGCCGAGGCCACCGTTGCGGCGGAGGTTGGCGATCAGTTGTCCGATCGCGACGGGCTGTCCGTCGGGGTCGTTCCAGACGGCGTTCTGCCTCGGGGCGAGGTGGCCGGTGGCCCGGCGGTAGGACCGTAGGGTGGCGAGCTTTGTCTCCCAGGCTTCTTCGCCGGGCTCCCAGACCATCCCGGCGTCCGCGGCGTCGAGCAGCTCGACGCGGTGGGGGTCGAGTTCTCCGGTCCGCCGGGCTTTGCGCTGCTGGTGCACCCACCTGCCCAGCGGGAACGCTTTGGTCACCCCGACCTCGGTCTCGACGTCGTAGGGGACGGCATGCAGCCCGCTGATGTTGTTCTCCGTCCGCCAGCGCAGGAGGGCTTGGTAGCCCTCGAGCCAGACCAGTGACTGGGGCCGGTAGACGCGGGTGCGCAGGAAGGCGGCGATGGTGGCGGGGTCGCGGGGGCTGGAGAACTGCAGCAGCTCCGACTCCACCGTGCCGTTCTCGGCCTCCGGCCCTTCCGGGCCGGTGCCGGCGGTGGTGCCGGTGATGATGCGCCCGTCGGCGTCCCGCCGGACGTGCACCTTGCGCGTTCCTCGGGTCAGGGCCCGGTTGGCGAGCTGCTCGGTGAGGTGTTCGGAGTGGGAGCGCAGGCCCTGGAGGACGGCGACGAGGGGGGCGTAGGAGGCGCTGGCGATCATGTCGGTGGGGTCTTCGCCGGGCTGGAGGAAGACGGGCACGATGATCCGCGCGACCTTGGTGGTGCCGTCGAGGCTGGGGCGCAGGGCCCGGCCGATGTTCTGCACGATCTCGACCTGGGAGCCGCGGGTGTCGGCGAAGCAGACCGCCTCCACACCCCGCTCGCCCCGGATGTCGACCCCTTCCCCGAGAACGCGGCAGCTGGCGAGGAACGCCCGGTGCACCCGCCGGCCCGCGGCATCGACTCCGTTCGCGAACTGGCGCAGGGTTTCGCGGCGTTCGGTGACGAGGTGGTCGCCGCACAGCCATGCCGACCACACCCGGTCCGCGGGTACGTGCCGCCCGGCCTCCTCGACATCCCCGGGCACGGCGCCGAGAGGAGAGCGCGGCCTGTCGGCGGCCTCGTCCAGGGCGTGGGCGGTGACCTCGTCCGCATACAGGTCCGCAGCCGTATGAGGCAGATGGACCGCGAAAGCCTCGGCCTCCTCGACCCGGCTGTGGAAGGTCATCACCGTCTTGATGTTGCGGGCACTGGCGTGCTCCAGGAGCGCGGCCTGCAGCAGCGCGAGCCGCTGGCCACGCCGCGCCTCGTCGGACAGGCCGACAAAGTAGTCGGGGTCCTCGATCTCCAGGACGTCGATCTCGAACCCGGCGAGGACGCCCCGCTCGACTGCCTCCGCGAGCCCGAACTGCGGGTCGGCGGGGGAGTGTCAGTTGAGCATCGTCATCTGAGTGTCAGTGGTACAGGCCCAGTGACCAGGTGGTTGGCGCTGACGGATGGTGCTCATCGGTGCTGACATGAGTGACGAAGAGCCATGTCATTCTCACGCAGACCCCTATAGCGGGCGCCGAGTTTGCGCTGGTCAGAGAAGTGACTTCCAGACACCCGCTCCGAAGCCGTGATCCATCTCGCCATAACCGGCCTGATGGCTCGACGCCTCACGGGCCGGATTCGCTGCAGGGGCGTGACGCGACGCGGGCGGTTCTGTACCGGGGGTAGGGGGTGCGCATGTCCGTGCCAAGGGGCGGGTCGGCCGAGCCTGGCGTGGCTCATCGCCTGAGGCGGTATCGGACACGCTTCGAGTCCGCGGTGACGCGGTTCTTTCTCCTCGGAATCTTCGTCGTTGGGCTGACTGCTCAGTTCGTCACACCGGTCGGAGACGCCCTGGAGGGCAAGGCTTTCCTAGGTGGGGCCTTGCTCAGCGGGCCCGAATACACATCGTCACCGGCGAACCAGCGTGCCCGGACACCCAACTCGAGCGCGTTTTTGACCATGGCCGCGGTCTGCTGCAGCTTCGTCGCGAACATGATCCCTTCCGGGACGCCGACTGCCTCGCGGCGCTCCTCGTCCGCAGCCCAGTCCCTCGGGAGATACAGGGCCCGGTCGATCACCACCCGCACCGACTCGGTGACGGCGGCCAGGTGCACGGCGACCTGGCACAGTCCGACGCCATTGATCGCGCCGGAGTACTGGCGGCCGGCGCCGACGCAGTCGGTCGAGGACTTCGCGTCCCCGGTCTCGTCCGCGACCAGCACCACGTCCTGACCTGCAAGTTCACGCGCGACCAGGCGGGCGATCTCCTCCCGGGCCCGGTCATGGTCGAACCTCGCCCGTGACAGCAGATGCTGCAGCCGGTGCGGGCCTGGATGCCCCAGCGCCTCAGCCAGCGTCCAGCAGTTCCGCGTGTCCACCTCCGTCAGCAGCCCGTTGATCATCTCCGCTGACGTCGCACGTGTCTCACGCCGCGCGAAGCAGCCCGCCATCGCATCCATCGCCGCCCGGAACACCCGGCCCCAGGCCGCCTGGGCTATCGTGGCCTCCACGGCCACCTGGTCCTGAAACGTCGTCACAAACGTTCATGATCACGGTGGCCATACCTATGCCCGCCCCCGATTCCGCAAGCCGCCGACCAGCACAGACGCCGGAACTACAACTGTCGTGTCCGTCGAGTCATTCGGCGGGGATGCCATTGAAGTACTGGGATGGTGGCGTGCCGAGGCATCGGCGGAACATTGCGCTGAAAGCGCTGGGGCTGTCGTAGGACAGTTGTACCGACACTCGGGCGATTGGCTCGCCTCTGGCGAGCATCTCGATGGCCGCTAGCAGTCGGGCCTGCTGGCGCCAGCGGCCGAATGTGCAGCCGACTTCGGTGACGAAGTGGCGGGCGAATGTCCGTTCGCTCATGTGTGCGTGCTTTGCCGCCTCCGCGGTGGTCCACACGAGTTCTGGCTGGTCGATGAGGCGCCTGCACACCTGTAGCAGGACGTCTTCGCGGGGCAGGGGCAGTTGCAGGGGCTCCACGGTCAGCGGCTCGAACTCGTCGAGCAGCAGTTCCATGAGCCGTCCATCGCGGCCGCGCGGGTTGTATTCGATCGGCAGCAGGGTCGCGGCGAGCAGCAGCTCGCGTAGCAACGGTGTGACGGTTACGACGGTGCATGAGGCCGGTAGGTGCGCACGGGCGCCAGGCTCGATGTAGAGGGTGCGCATTGGGACCGCGCCGGAGGTGCGCATTGAGTGCATGACCCCGCTGGGAATCCATACGGCGCGCTGCGGCGGTGCCACCCAGGTGCCTTCCGGGGTGGTGACGGTGATCGCTCCAGCGGTCCCATAGATCAGCTGGGCTCGGCGGTGTGAGTGTTCCGGGATGACGTGGCCGTCCGGCAAGTCGCGGGCCATTGCGGCTAGCGGTCGGGGGGTGCGCTGATAGTCGTCTCGGTCCTCGCTCTTCCCGTACATGGCAGCCTCTCGACGATGCATGGCAGATTCGCGTGCGACAGTCAGCGTTTGTTCAGCTCAAACTGTAATCAGTTCAGCCCTCCTTCACCAGCAGGAGTGACTTTGTACGTTCCGGATCATTTTCGCGAACATCGATCCGAAAAGATCGAAGAGCTCGTCCGAGACAATCCGTTCGGCATACTCGTGACAGTTTCGGCCGATGTACCGGAGGCTTCGCACCTCGCCTTCACTTATCGGTCGGGTACGCCCACTGAGCCCGTCCCCATTCTACTGGGGCATCTTGCGTCATCGAATCCGCAGTGTGCGGCGGTGCGCGCCGGCGCGCGCGCCGTTGTTATCTTCTCCGGGCCCAACCACTATGTATCGCCCCGCTTCTACCGAACCCATCCGAGCACTCCGACCTGGAATTACTGCGCCGTCCATATGGCCGGACGGCTCGAGCCGCGCCCGGAGTCCAAGGACGCCGACCACGTTCTCGGTGAGCTCACCTCCGCGTTCGAGCGAGGGTTCAATGAACCATTCCGCTACGAAAGTCTGCCGGCCGATTACACGGCTGGGCGCAAGCCGGGAATTCTGTCGTTCGCAATCCAGGTGGAAACCGTGGATGCCCAATTCAAGATGAGTCAGAATCGTACCGTCGACGATCGCCGGGGCGTGATTGAAGGCTTGCGGGAAATCGGCGGCGACAACGCTCGGGCAGTCGCCGAGATCATAGACGAATTGCTGCACAGGGACTATCCGGAGGAGGTTTCTCGGTGATCATCGACGGAAATGAGCGGGGCCGGGAGTGGCTGGACGCCGAGTACAACGTGCGCGCCGGCATTCCAGACTACGAGGAGATCTTTGCGCGGTGGATGGCGGAGAGCGAGCGGCTGCGTGCATCCGCTCGCGAGCGGTTCGTGCAGTCGGTCGGCTACGGCGACCATCCGAACCAGGCGTTCGACGTGTACCGACCGGTGGCCTCGACCGGGGCAGATCCCCTGCTCGTGTTCGTGCACGGGGGGTACTGGCAGTCGCTGGACAAGGGCATGTTCGGCTTCCTCGCCGAGCCATACACGGCTCGCGGTGTCTGTTTCGTCTCCCTCGACTACCGGCTTGCACCCGAGGCAGGGATGGACGAAATCGTCGCTGACGTGCGCTCGGGGGTCGCCGAAATTGCCCGGTGCGCCCCGCAGTTTGGGGCCGACCCGGGACGAATCTTCGTTGCCGGGCACTCCGCAGGCGGTCACCTCGCGACGACGCTGATGGCCACGCCTTGGGAAGACTGCGGTCTGCCTCGTGACCTCGTAACCGGGGCGTGTGCGATCAGCGGGCTCTACGACCTCGAACCGATCCAGGCCTGCTATCTCAACGACAAGCTGGGCATGACGCGCGAGACCGCACGACGCAACAGTCCGGTCCGACAGGTGCCCGCCCACCCGAGTCCGCTGATCGTGACGTACGGGGGCGACGAGTCGTCGGAGTTCGCACGCCAGCAGGCAGAACTCGTCGGGGCCTGGTCAGCGCACGGGGTGCCGTGCCAGGTAGTGGACCAGGTCGACGGCCACCACTTCGACGCTGTGGAGCGGCTCGCACTAGACGGTCCGCTGCGCGACGCAGTACTTGCGATGGTCTGCGAGGCCTGACCGGGCAGCGTTCGAAGGCCGTCCCGATCACGGGATGCCGATGGTACGACGCGTGGCCATTAGGAGCCGCGAGATCCCAAACCGGTAAGTCGGAGAGTGATGTCAAAGATGCCTTCTCGACTCCGTACGTCCAAAATGGCGGTACCCACCGAGCGAGGCCGTGCTCGGCGAGCCGTCGTAGCAAGCATGCTCAGTACCGCCATCGAGTGGTACGACTACTACCTTTACGGCCTGGTCTCTGGGCTCGTGTTCGCCTCGACGTTCTTTCCAGAGGCGAGCGGCGCGACCGGAACCATGCAAGCATTCGGGATCTATGGCGTCGGTTTCGTTGCCCGACCGGTCGGCGCCGCCCTGTTCGGGCACTTCGGGGATCGGGTCGGACGCAAGAACGCCCTTGTCTGGAGCACCCTTTGCATGGGGGTTCCGACGGTCGCGGTGGCGTTCGTGCCCGGCTACGACGTCATCGGTCTCGGCGGGGCACTGATCCTCACCGTTCTGCGGTTGGTGCAGGGCATCGGGCTTGGCGGACAGTGGGCGGGCGCGGTGCTTGTCTCGATGGAGTCTGGCCGTCGCGAACGCCGCGGACTCCTCGCATCGTGGGCACAGGTCGGATCGCCTCTCGGTTTGATACTCGCCAATCTGGTGCTGGTGGTCACGATCGCGCTCACCTCCACTGAGAGCTTCCAGGCATGGGCATGGCGGGTTCCGTTCCTGCTCAGCGGGGTGCTGCTCGGAATCACCTTCTACATTCGCATGCGGGTAGAGGAAACCCCGGAGTTCTCCGGCTATAAGACGGCCCGAAAAAATCGATCGAATCCCGTGGCGATGGTGCTTCGCCACCATTGGCGCAAGGTGCTGCTGGCTGCGTTGGTCCGCACCTCGGAAATGGCCCCGTTCTACATTTTTACGGCGTTCGTCGTGACCTACTGCAAGAACGTGCTGCATACGGGCGACAGCTTCGCACTCAGCGCGGTATTGATCGCCTCATTCGTGTCTCTCGGTACGATACCGCTGTTCGGTTTCGTGTCCGATCGGATCGGTCGCAAGCGAACCTATATCCTCGGAGCGGGTCTGACTGCAGTATGGGGACTTTTCTACTTCCCGCTGCTCGATACTGCCGTACCAGCGTTGATCGTATTGTCCGTGGTTGTCTCGCTCATCACGCACGATATCCAGTACGGCCCGCAGGCGGCATTCATCGCGGAAAGCTTCCCGACCGACGTCCGCTACAGCGGGACCGCCCTTGGGTCTCAGCTCGCCTCGATCATCTCCGGCGGTCCCGCACCCATCATCGCCACGGCGCTGGTCGCCAACTTCGGGTCGGCCTCTGTCGGCTGGTACCTGGTCGCCTGTGCGGTCATCGGAGGTGCCGCAGCCGCCGGCCTGCGCGCTGCTAAGGACCCGTCCCCGACCAGCCCACCAACTACCGCCCCCACCGGTAGCCGAGCCAAGCCATCAACGCTCGGCTGAACCTTTCCTGAAGGGACCACCGTGAGTAATTCCAACCAAACCACTGCTGACACGTCCCCCCTGCGTACCAGGACCGTGTACGCCACTGCGGCGCCAGCGCCAGTCGGCCCGTTCTCACACGCCACACAGGCGGGCGGAGCCGTGTATGTGAGCGGCCAAATGGGCGTCGATCCGACGACCTCGCAGCTCGCTCACCCCTCCGATGTTGCCGGACAGACGGAACAGGCGCTGACCAACCTGGCCGCCGTCCTGCATGCCGCAGGCACTGATCTCCCGTCCGTGGTAAAAACGACAATCTTCCTGACTGACATGGCTAATTTCCCGACGGTGAACGAGGTCTACGCCCGATGGTTCGGCCAATGTCTGCCAGCACGGTCCTGCGTGGCAGTGAGGGCACTACCGCTGCCGGACGCCCTCGTGGAGATCGAGGCCATTGCCGTCCCCGCCGCTTCGATGGGCGGATTGGCGTAGTCACCGCCACCGGCCTGGTCGAGAAGGCGCCCATACCGCTGACGCCGAGCCAGTGACAACACCAGGTTGGCGCCGCTTCCGGTTGGATGGCGGCACGAGCGGCGCCCGTACTGGCATGGCAGCCACGCTGGACGCCAGATCCCGGCGGGCCGCTCCCGCGAACTGGCGGGAGCGGCCCGGTAACGACGGTGGCAGGGGCGTGGTCACCGCGTGGGGCGACAGCAGCATGACGCCCCACGGGCAGGGTTCCGTCTCGCGGCGACCTGCTGGCCCAGGGCGTGAGGCTGGAACTCAGCGGGCTGCACCCCGCGCTAGCGACAGCCGAGGTCGTGCTCACCCCCAGTCCAACGACCCGCTGATCCCCCCAATGCGGCCTGGCCGGGCCGCAGAAGGCCGAAACTGCGCCGGACGCCAGGTCCCCTAGCCACTGGGCCGCCATGGTCGCCGCCCAAACCTGCTGCGATCTCTTTTGTGAGGCTGGCGCCGAGGGTCCCAGACGGCATCCGCCTTACCGCGCTCGCTGTGCTCCGCGCACGTATGCCGCCCGATCGCACTCGTGCTTCGACCGGCCGGCATCAGCAACGCCGTACTTGCGATCAGCCACTCTCCAACCCCACGACTGCGGGATGGCGCCAGAAACATCTGAGCCATCAGCAATAAACCTATGCAAGGGAGTTCCACGTGCCAGCGATTGTCATAGTCGGTGCCCAATGGGGAGACGAGGGCAAAGGGAAGGCCACCGATTTGCTGGGCGAGTCCGTGCAATGGGTGGTGCGCTACCAAGGAGGTAACAACGCCGGCCACACCGTGGTGCTACCCGACGGGACGCAGTTCGCACTCAAACTCCTACCGTCCGGAATCCTCACCCCTGGCGTGCACTCTGTCATCGGGAACGGTGTTGTCGTTGACCCAGCGGCCCTCACGACAGAGATCGACACCTTGGAAAGCCGCGACGTCGGAATGAACCAGCTGCTGATCAGTAGCGATGCTCACCTCGTCATGCCTTACCACCTGGCCATGGATCGGGAGACTGAGCGCTTCCTTGGCAAGGCCAAGATCGGTACCACTGGACGCGGCATCGGCCCTGCATACCAGGACAAAGTCGCCCGTATCGGAGTCCGCCTAGCTGATCTTCTGGACGAAAAGACCTTGCACCAGAAGGTCGAGGCCGCCCTCGAAGTCAAGAACACGATCCTGGTCAAGGTCCACAACCAACCAGCCCTCTCTGTTGACCAGGTTGTCGAGACCGTGCTTACGAACGGTCACCGTTTCGCTGACCGGATCGCCGACACGCGCCTCCTGCTCAACCAGGCCCTCGAGGCTGGAGAGACGATTCTGCTGGAGGGATCCCAGGGCACCATGCTCGATGTCGATCACGGCACCTATCCGTTCGTCACCAGCTCCAGCCCGACAGCGGGCGGCGCCGCTGTTGGCTCTGGCATCGGCCCAAACAAGATCACGCGAGTAGTCGGGGTCCTCAAGGCCTATACCACCCGCGTCGGCTCCGGACCCTTCCCCACCGAACTGCACGACGCGATGGGCGAGCACATCCGCAGGGCCGGCGGTGAGGTCGGCGTGAACACCGGGCGGCCCCGCCGATGCGGCTGGTTCGACGCAGTCATCGGTCGCTACGCAGCCCGAGTCAACGGCATCAGCGACTTCTTCCTCACAAAGCTCGACGTGCTCTCCGGCCTCGAGAAGGTGCCACTCTGTGTGGGCTACCAGGTGGACGGGCACCGCATCGACGACATGCCGATGACGCAGGCCGAACTCCACCGCGCCGTCCCCGTGTACGAAGAGATACCCGGCTGGCTCGAGGACCTGTCGTCTTGCCGGACATTCACGCAGCTGCCCGCCAAGGCACGCGCCTACGTACAGCGTATCGAGGAGCTGACAGACACGCCCGTGAGCGCGATCGGAGTCGGGCCCCGACGCAACCAAACCATCTCTACCTCGTGAAGCGCCCGGGTCTGTTGACATCGCCAATGTCGATCACTGCCTGGATAGGGCTCCAGGGCTTCCAGACCCACCGCACGCATCACTTCGGCTGGGCCTCTGGGCCCAGGCGCTCCCGCCCGAAACAGGTGTAAGCAGCCTTTCTATCCTTTACAGCAGATACTCCGCATCCACTGGGCCCCAGCCGGGCCCCGTATGGAGAGGCCATGCTCTTCCGGCAGCTGGAATACCTGGCGGCTCTGGCCCGCGAGCGGCACTTCGCCCGCGCCGCCGAAGCCTGCGGGGTGACCCAGCCCTCGTTGTCCGAGGCGATTCGCAAGCTCGAAGAAGAACTGCAGATCCCGCTCATCGAACGAGGACGGCGCTTCGACGGTCTGACCGCGGAAGGCGAGCGCGTCGTGATGTGGGCGCAGCAGATCCTGGCTGACCGCAACGCTCTCACGGATGACGTCGAGGCCATGCGCACCGGGCTGGGCGGTCGGGTTCGCGTCGGTACGGTGCCCACGGCCTCCAGCATGGTCCCGCACTTGGTCGAGTCCTTGACGTCACGTCACCCACTGCTGAATGTCCAAGTGGCCACCGATCTAACCTCGCGGGACGCCCTCGCGATGCTGCGCGACCACTCCCTCGATGCCGCTCTCACCTACGTGGACGACGAGGCAAGGGCGGCATTCCGCGTAGTGCCGCTGTATCGCGAGAAATACGTCCTGCTCGCCCGGGCCGCGATTGCCCCGGCCGGCGGCACGGCTGTGCCCTGGGAGGAGGCAGCGAGACTTCCGCTATGCCTGCTCAACCCCGCCATGCAGGGACGACGCAGGATAGATGCCTGCTTCGCCGAGTCCGGGATCGAGGCCACCGCGCGGGTGGAGACGGACTCATTCGCCTCGCTGATTGCGCACGTGGCCACCAGCCGCTGGGCCGGGATCGTTCCCGTGGCCTGGCTCCATGCCCTCGGCGTCCCAGTGGGGTTGCGGGTGCTGCCCCTGGCCGAGACCGTTCAGGCGGCCCAGATCGGTCTGGTGGCTGTCCGCCGGGACCCGGAGTCCGTGATGGTGCACGCGCTTTTGTCCGCTGCACGGGGATTGGATCTGCTGGCGCTGGAACATCTACCCTCGTCGTTTCTGCCTTCAGTAACAGCCGGTGACACGGCCGTGCGTCATGCGACGTGCTGAGGCATCGTGAGGCGCTCAGCGCCGGTGTAGACGTCCACTGACCGGCCGCGCAGGAAGCTCAGCAGGGTCAGGCCGACTTCCGCGGCCAGGTCCACGACGAGCGAGGATGGGGCGGACACCGCCGTCAGTACGGGGATGCCGGCCATGCCTGCCTTCGGATGAGTTCGAACGATGCCGGGCCGCTCACCATCGGCACGGTGTCCCATAGCGGCAGTAGTGCCTGGTGCGGCGCGTGCCCGATGACCTTGGCGACGGCGTGGTTCCGCCCCACGTCCTCGCGCACGCACAGCATCCCTCCGCCAGCGGTGAACAGCCCGATTGCATGCAGCCCGCCCGTGGTGTCGAAGACGCGCTGGGCCGCTCGCAGCCGGTCGGGCGGGGAGAAGGCCGTGTCGGAGCCGATGAGCACATGGTCCTCCGCCGCGTTCCATCGCACGGTGGTGTACACGACGTCCAGGCTGGCCTTGCCGCACAGACCAAAGGATCGGCCGTCGCGCCGGTGCAATAGCGGATCCGCAGCACGCCGCTCGGGGAATGAATGACACTCTTCTGACCAGGAATCCCGCTGCGAGATCGAAGTCGTGGCCCGGGGTGCGCGCCGTCACTGCGAGGGATGGGCGCGCACCCGGATCTCCCTCGGCTTCTCGGCGACCAGGGTGCCGGGGCGGTGTCCGACAACCACGTCCTTGATGCGCAGCACTCGGCGACGCGCCGGCACTTTGCCCATGCGCTCTGCTCCCTCATACGACGGTACATGGGCTTGTCTTAGCCGGCACGGACCTGTGCCCGGCTGGCAGTGGTCGGCTCCAGGCGAACCACGATGCCCTTGGAGGTGGGGCAGTTGCTGATGTCGGCGACGCTGTCGAGGGGCACCAGGACGTTGGTTTCGGGGTAGTAGGCGGCGGCCGATCCACGGGAGGTCGGGTAGAGCACGACGCGGAAGTCCTCGGCTCGGCGTTCGGTGCCGTCATGCCACACGCTCACGAGATCGACCATCTGCAACTCGGCCAGCCCGAGTGCTCGTAGGTCCTCGGGATTGACGAGGACCACGCGGCGGCCGTTGTGAATGCCACGGTAGCGGTCGTTCATGGCATAGGGGATGGTGTTCCACTGGTCGTGCGACCGCAGGGACTGCAGGATGAGATGCCCCGCGGGCGCCCTCAGCATCTCGAAATCGTTGCAGGTGAACATGGCCTTGCCCGTGGCGGTGCGGAAGGTCAGGTCATTGACCGGGTTGCGCAGCAGGAAGCCCCCGGACTGGCTGACACGTTCATTGAAGTCGTGGAAGCCCGGCACTACGCGTGCGATCCGCTCCCGGATCGTGCCGTAGTTTGCCTCGAACTCCTCCCAGGGGATGGCCAGGGCGGTTGCAAGTTCCTGGATCGCGTAGATCGTCCGCGTCCAGCGGGAGTTGACGCAGCAACAGCACAGGCACGAGACCGGTGATCATCAGGGTGTCTATGCCAGCTGATCACATCGAGGTCTCGTGCCTGCCGCTCCATCCTCCCCGATCCCTGCCGTCCTGGCGAAACTGGGCCCCCTCCACCAGCGCGACAC